>NZ_CP088297.1:4054283-4355175 GCF_024666615.1 Aquabacterium sp. J223
ACGGTACTTGGCGCCTGATTTGGCAGCGCTCGCCGGCAGTTCTTTACCTGAACCCGCAACTCAAGCCCTTCAAGCTGCGCATCTCCTCGGCCAACGTCCACAGCGCTCGGTTCAGGCTAACGCCGCGGTCGGTGCTGCCCACCGGCCGGGTCTGCAGCCGTCGGCCCTGTGGACTGTGACCGAGCTGTCCACCCCGGATCGCGTTCTCCTGCGCCCGCTGGAAAGTGGTCCACAGGCTGCGGCCGATGTCCTCAGGGCGGCGGCGTGCCTCGATCAGCTGCTCGGCCGTCACCGGTGCCGGCCGGGGCCCGCCGCTCCCTCCACACTTTGGTTCTCGAAGCGCAGGGCCAGGGCGGCCGTGCAAAGGCGATTTGTTCCGGCGGCTCAAGCTGCAGCCCCTTCATCGCTTCGGTGTGCGCTTGCACGGCCTCGAACTGGTCGAGGACGCAAAACGCCCCCTCGATCACCTCGCCCTGCACATTGCCGCGGTGTGGGATGCGCAGGTCCTCCACCACATCGCCCAACACCAGGCCATTGCATCAGACGAAGCGGGAGAGCCCGGCCAGCATTTGGTACGAGCTGGCACCTTTTCGTGGCTGTTGATGAGGATGACCTCATGGGCTTCGGGGCGGCTGTGCGGACTTCCGATTGAACCGCCCCGGCTTCCGCGGAGGCCCGTTGGTTTAAGTCAGACGGTTGCGGCCTGACCGGCGCGTTGCCGATGCTAGTTGGCCTCGAACTTGGCCGGCGGCAGATGGCCCAGCGGCTCCATCAGTCGGTGGTGGTTGAACCAAGCGACCCATTCCAGCGTCGCCAGTTCCGATGGACAGGTACTGCGAGCCGCGATCCGAGTGGTGTACGAGCCCGTCCTCTTCGGTCGGCTTGCGGTCGTACAGGGCCTGCTCCAGCGCATCGAGCACGAACTCGGTGTGCATCGAACTGCTCTGGCGCCAGCCCACGATGCGCCGGCTGAAGACGTCCACCACGAACGCCACGTAGACCCAGCCCTGTCAGGTCGACACATAGGTGAAGTCCGAGACCCAGAGCTGGTTGGGCCGCTCGGCGCGGAATTGCCGGTTGACCCGATCCAGCGGGCATGCCGCCTTGGGGTCAGAGACCGTGGTGCGCACCGCCTTGCCGCGGCGCACGCCCTGCAGTCCTTCTTGGCGCATCAGCCGTTCGACAGTGCAGCGCGCCACCGCCACGCCTTCGCGGTTGAGCTGACGCCAGACCTTGTCGGCGCCATAGACCTGCATGTTGGCCTGCCAGACGCGCCGGACCTGGGGCATCAGGCACGCGTCGCGCTGCGCGCGAGGCGAGCACAGCGCCGGGTTGCGCCGGCCAGCCGCATGGCGCCAGTACGCCGACGGGGCGATCTGCACGACGCGACAGATCGACTCGACCCCGAACCGCTGGCGATGCCGGTCGACGAAAGCCTTCAGGACTTGATGCGGCGGTCGAGCTCCGCCTGGGCGAAAAACGCGCTGGCCAGCTTCAGGATCTCGTTGGCCTTGCGCGGCTCGCGCACCTCGCGTTCAAGGTCCTTCACGCGCTGGCCTCGCTCGTCGTCACGCCCTCGCGCACACCGGAATCAACCTCCGCGCGCCTGACCCATTCGTTCAGCGTCTGCGGCACGCAGCCGATCTTCGGCGCAATTGACTCGATGGCTGACCACAGCGATGGGTACTCCCCCTCGGTGCTCCTGCACCATCCTCACCGCGCGCTCACGCATCTCGGGCGAAAACTTGTTCGACTTGCTCATGGCTCAATCCTCTCAGAGTGTTGAGCCTCCTCGAAATCCGGGGCGGTTCACAGTGACTATCTCGACTGATTGTGAGCAGGTGACCGTTTGGGTCAAGCTCGAATGCAGAATCAACCATCGTACTTTCCGTCCAGCGAACCTGCCTGTAGCCGGCGACTAGCTCTGCCGGCATTTCAGCGATTGAGAACACGAGCCGTTGCGTTCTGACGGACAATCTAAGCGTGCAACGTGGCAGCATTATTTTTCGTACCGCTACAGCGTGAAATTGGTTGAAAGATGAGCGTATGGCAACACCGCATCAACGACAACGTGCCACTCCTGCGCGACCTTGAAGGCAGCGCCATGCTTCTTATCCTCGAGCACCGGCTTGCTCACCTCCATCGCGCTACCTACCACTGCGCAGCTTGCTGCTGCGTTACTGCAGCGAAGGGCCCTTCAGTGCGCAGCGTGCGATGGCCTTGTTCCACGTCCCCGTGCCGTGCGACACAACTAGGCGGCTGCCACCATCGCTCGCCGCGGCCTCGCTTAGATCTATAGGCTGATATTTACGTTGCCTCGAAGCAGCCGCGCAACTCCTTTGCGTGGAAGCGCGGTGATATCCTCAGATCGCGATCAGAGTCTTGCTGTCCGTGCCGCGCTGAAAGCATTCCCGGACAACATTTGCATGCAGCAGGTCCAGCAAGCCGATCCTGCGGGAGAAATGCCCCTTGAACGTCGTGCCAAGCCCTTTCCCGATTTGAGAGACAAGCCGCTGAACGTCCTCGGGGCTAGACTGTCTGATGAACTCCCTAAACCTCCAGCCGCTGCAGGTCCACGACTGGCCAGCAGAACGGGGAATCTCCATGGGCGCCGGGTCAAGCGCGCCGTACATGAAATAGTGCCGGCGTTCCGAACTACCGTATGGAGCAAACTCGGACGACCGTTTCCTGGCGCTGCTTTCCATGCCGGCCAGGATGTCGCCGGCCAGTTTCCCGCCCACGGCATCAAAGCAGACCATGGCGCCCGTTGCGTCGATGGCGTCAACCAGCCGGCCCTGGAAGTCCGCCGACGAACTGTCTAAAACGTGGTCGGCACCGAATGCTTGCAATTGTTGGACCGCGGCCGGCCTCCGCACGACGCTCACCAGGCCCAGCCCCTCCTCGCGGCAGACGTTCACCAACATCCTGCCGACGTTGGACGCCGCCGCCGTGTTGATGAGCGCCCGGTAGCCCAGGCGCCGCGCCGTCTCGACGATGCACAGCACGGTCAGCGGGTTGTTGAACGCCGACGCGGCGTCCGCCACATCGACCTGCCGGGACACGACGAGGCACTGCGCCGTCTTGACGTTCTGGTGGTCGCCGTACGTGCTGACGTTCCAGAGCGCCACCCGCTGGTCCATCCAGGCCTCTGCCCCCGGGCCGGTCGCGACCACGGTCCCCACGCCCTCGGACCCGCCGGCGATGACGAGGCCGAGGCGGTTCTTCTGCCAGGCCATCGCGCCGTCGCGAAGCGGCGCGGTGAGCCGGGGGACCTTGGCACTGCCGGCCTGCACCAACCTGTCGGTGTCGATGGGCCCGAACAGCTTGTGCATGTCGCTGGAGTGCAGCGGCGCGGCCTCCATCCGGACCGTGACCTCGCCCGGCGCGGGCGGCGGCAGTTCCGTCTCCTCCATCCACAAGGTAATCAAGCCAGCCTCGCTGAGCTGGCTGACCACCCGCCGCGTTCGACGCGGTGCCGACATGCTCATGGTTCGTGTCCTTTCGAGGAAGCCGCTACGTCCTCAAGCCCCGCGATTCGATAATGTCCTTGAATCGCTTCGATTCCCGATCGATCCGTGCCCTCACCGCGGCCGCGTCGCCGTCCAACGTGACATTGCCGAGCCCGGCCGCGCGCGCCGCGACCTGCTGAGCCTTGAGCACCTCCCGGAAATCGGCGCCGAGGGTCCTCGCGACTTCTTGGGGCAGGTTCACCGGACCGAACAACGCCGTCCAGGCCGACGCTTCGACGTCCACCGGCGCGCCGGCTTCCTTCATGGTGGGCACGTTGGGCGAGACCGTCTGACGTTCGGTCGCACCCACCGCGATGGCCTTGATCCGGCCGCTGTCAAGCATGCCGCTCGCGCTGGCCCAACTGGCCCAGCCCATGGACACGGCGCCCGTGGCGACGTCGGTCAGCATCGGTGACGTGCCCTTGTAAGGCACGACGAACATCTTGAGCCCGGCGTCCTGGAGGAAGGCTTCCATGGCCAGGTGCGAGACATGGCCGATGCCGGTCGGCGAACCGAAGGACAGCTTGCCGGGGTTCGCCCGGGCAACCTCCATGACCTGCTTGACCGACTGCAGCGGCCCGTCGGCCGACACCATGAGGTAGAACGGTGTCGACATCATGAGCGCGAGCGGCGTCAGGTCCTTGTCGATGTTGTACGGCACGTCGCTGTAGAGCGACGGGTTGATCGAGGTCATCGAGTTGTCGATGACGGTCAGCGTGTAGCCGTCGGGCTTGGCCTGCTTGACCGCCGTGATGGCGAGCACGCCATTGGCCCCGGGTCGGTTCTCGACCACCACCTGCTGGCCCCACTTCTTCGCCAGCTCGATGCCCATGATGCGCAGCACGACGTCGGGACCGCTGCTGGCGGAATAGGGCAGCACCAGCCGGACGGGCCGGCTCGGAAAGACGTCGTTCTGGGCCCCGGCCGGGCCCCATGCCGAACCCAGCGTCGCCATGACGGTGGTGACGAATGACCTTCTCTTCATGCTCGTCTCCTGTGTGTGTGTCGATGCCAGCGCAACCTTGAGCGCCCGAAGCGAAGAGCGCAACGCTGGCATTCCCTCCAAGCGCCCAGCGTCGCCACCTCACCGGCGCCGTCGTGGGCAATGGAACATGGCGGCCCCTCAGCGCGAGATGAAGGACAGGTAGTACTCGGTCGCCACCGGATCGGCGTCGACCTCGATCAGCACGGGGCCCTGGGCGGCGCGCGCGGTGGCGAGGGCATCTTCCAGGCTGGCCTCGTCGGCGGCGCGCAGGCCGGTGAGGCCCAGCGATCGCGCCAGTCCGGCGAAGTCGATCGGCGGGTCGTGTGTCCAGCCGAAATGGCGGATGTCCTCGTCCGTCCACCCGCGGTTGACCCGTGCGCCGTACGCCACGTCGTACCAGCCGCCGTTCGCCAGCACGATGAAGACCATGGGCAGCCGCCACAGGGCGGCGGCGTACAGCGCGTTGCCGGTGAACATGAAACCGCCGTCGCCCACGATGTTGACCACCCGGCGCTTGCCCGCGGCGACCTGCATGCCGATTGCCGCGGGCACTCCCCAGCCCTGGGCGCTGGCGCGGCCGGAAATGCCGAAATAGCGCTCTGGATGTGAGAAGTCGCCGACGTCCAGCAGGTATGGGGTTCCGGTGGTGGCATGGTCGACCAGGACCACGTCGTCGCCGAACGCGCGTTCCAGCGCCGCGACCAGCGCCGGCATGCCGACCGGCCCTGGCCCCGGCCGAGGCGCCTCGGGCTTGGGCGGCAGCGACGCACGCCAGGCGGCCTGGGCCGCGCTGGTGTGCTGCGCCCATTCGACGCGGCTGGCTCCCGGATCGGCCTGCAGGCCGGCCCGCAGCGCGGCCAGGGTGTGGCGGAGGTCGGCCACCAGCGCCACGTCCGGCCAGACCTGCTTGCCGACGGCCACCGGCTCGTGCGTGAGCAGCAGCTGCTTCGCCGACGCGGGCGGCTGCAGGGGCGCGCCGCTGCCGCCGGTCAGCTCCGCACCGGCGACGACCACCAGGTCCGCTTCGTTCACCAGCGCGGCCCGGCCGGAGAACCGACCGACGAACCGAGGGTGGGCGTTCGGGAAGCCCATGTAGGCCACGTAGGGCTCGCCGAACACCGCCGCCGAACAGGCCTCCGCCAGGCCGACCAGCTCGGCGACGGCTTCACGCTGGGCCACCTCGCCGCCGGCGATGACGACAGGGCGGCGGGCGGCGCGCAGCAGTGCGAGCGCTTCGGACAGCCCTGCCGGCTCGGGCATCGCGCCGGTGTAGACCGACGCCTGCGCCGCACGCAGCGCGGTCGCGAGCACCGCCTCGTCCACCTCCTCGCTGTACAGGTCGCCCGGGAACGCCAGGTGCACGGGGCCCATGGGCGGCGTGCTGGCCAGCCGCACCGCACGGGCGATGGCCTCGGGAATGCGCTCGGCGGTGGGCACCTCCCACGACCACTTGCAGAACTGGCGGCTCATCTCGGTCACGTCGCCGGGGACCGACGCATAGCCGTCGCTGCGGGCGAGCTTGCGGCTGGTGGTCGTGCTGGTGAACAGCATCGGGCTGCGGTCGGCCCAGGCGGTGGTGACGCCGATGAGGCCCAACGCCGTGCCCGACGCGTGGTAGACATTGACGAACGCCGGCTTGCGGCGCAGGCGGCCGTAGCCGTCGGCCATCAGCGCCACCGCGCTCTCGCTGGGTCCGCAGTAATAGGCGAGGGCCTGCCGGTGCCGGCGGATGGCGTCCAGCAACGGGTGGATGCCGAAGCCGGGAACGTTGAACACCGTGTCGACGCCGCAGGCGATGAGCGAGCGAACGATCAGTTCCGCGCCGGTGACCTTCATGGCGCCGATCCCCTACAGCCCGCCCGCCACATCGAGCACGGCCCCCGTGACGTATGACGCGGCCTCCGACATCAGGAAGGCGATGGCGCCCGCCACTTCGTCCGGCTGCCCCATGCGCTTCATCGGGACCATGGCCATGAGCTGCTGGAGGCGGTCCGCGCCATGGCCCTGGTGGACGTCGGTGTCGATCACCCCGCAGCGGACGGCGTTGACGCGAACGCCCTCGGACGCGAGTTCTCGGGCCAGTCCGACGGTCATGGTCTCGATGGCCGCCTTCGACGCCGCGTAATGCACCCACACGCCGGGCGACCCCGTGCGGCTGGCCCCCGATGAGACGTTGACGATGGCGCCGCCCGCGCCGCCGCTGGAGGCCGACATCAGGCGAACGGCCTCCCGCGCGCACAGGAAGGAGCCGTAGACGTTGGTCTGGAAGGTCTCCTCGAGCTGGTGGCGCTGCAACTCGGTCAGGCGGGCCCGCCCCCCGTTCGTGGCCGCGTTGTTGACCAGCCCGGCGATCGTCCCGAACGCGTCCTTCGCCTCACGGAAGATGCGCGGGACGTCCTCTTCCTTGGCCACGTCCGCACGGACCAGCAGCACGCGCCCCCCGGCATCGCGGATGGCCGTGGCCACCTGCTCCGCGTCCTCGGTGCGGCTGCGGTAGACCGCGACGATCGGCGAGCCGGTGCGCGCCAGGGTGATGGCGGTCCGGGCGCCGATGCCCCGGCCCGCGCCGGTCACCACGATGGCCCCCTTGGCGTGGGCGCGGTCGTCGTCCATGTCGATCCTTCGCCGTGGGTCGTCGGCACCGCGTGGCGTCGACGGATCGCCCGGGCGAACCGGCGTCAAAGGGACGCTTCGAGCAGCTCGACCGGGTCGCCGAACCGGCTGGCCAGCTCGACCACGGCCGGGTCACGGAGGGCCACCAGGAAACCCCGGTCGATCAGCGTCGCGTCGTCGGCGGTGACCGTGGCGTCGAGCACCACCAGGTCCTGGTGCACCGGCGGCTCCTCCCAGTTCGGCAGCACCCGGCGAAGGAAGTCGCTTGGCTTCTTCAGGTCGATGCCGAAGTGCAATGCGCCGGGCGCGTTCGAGCCTGCCGGATAGACGGTGTTGCGCGGCGCCTTGGGGTTGAAGCCGCACCCGCCGCCCTCGATCAGCCTGCCGCCCACCAGCATGTCGCGCAGTTCGGCCGCCTCTGCCGATTCGCCCCGCACCTCGGTCACGAACCGGTCCTTGAACACCACGGCGATGCGCTCGTCGAAGGGTCGGGGGAAGCCGATCGCCGACTGCGGGTAGAGCACGCCCTCGACGGCCAGGTGCGCATCGCTGTCGTGCTTCATCGCCGTGCTGTCCCAGAAGTTGGGGCCGTGCGTGGGCAGGTAGTGCGCATAGCAGCCCGGCTCTGCCGCGGAGATCTTCCCCTGCCAGCGCAGGCTCGCGTACATCGCGTCCCGCATGGCGGCGGTGAAGGGAATGCGCAGGTCGCTGCCGCGACCATCGGTGAACCGCAGGTCGAAGGCCCGCCCCTTGGGAATGCGCCGCTCGGTGGCGCGGATCAATTCGCTGACCAGTTCCACCGGGAAGCGGGCCTGGGGCGTCTTCAGCAGGTCCAGGTCGCGGAAGTAGGTGATCTTCACCCAGCGCTGACCCGCCTTGCGCATCGCCACGTTGAACGGATCCTCGATGGAGCAGAACCAGGTCGACACCACGAAGGTGGCGTCCTCGATCAGCGGCTTGAGCTGGTCCGGCACTCGGGGCAGGCGGGTGTCCGGCGCCATGTAAACCGTCAGCGTCGCACCGCGCGCCGCCGCCAGTCCGGAAAAGGCGTCGACCACGCGCGGGTCCAGGAGGGGGTCGGTGAGCATGAGCACCCGGTCGCCCTGCCGGATGGCCATGAACCGGCTGAAGTTGTCCAGGGCCTGGAACCAGTGCTTGGTGTCGGTGATGCCGGGGTGCAGGGGGGCGGCACCCCGATGAAGGGGCCTGTTCCTTGTGGCGTCGGGGTCGGATCCATGGCTCGCTCCTGGCGTGCGGCTTCAGCACTTTGCATGCATTGTGAGCTGTATCCTGGCACAAATCGCATCAAACGACCACCTCCCGCATGCAGTCCAGCGTTCGGGACCGAGGTGGCCAGCGGTGCACCCAGCCCGCTGCGCTGGCGACGCCGTCCTGATCCGGCTTCCTACAATCCGTGTGATGGCCAAGCAAGTCGACGCTGTCATCCAGAACGTTCGAGGCCGGATCCTGTCCGGTCAACTCGAGCCAGGCCGTCGGTTGACCGAGGTCCCGATCTCCGCCGAACTGGGCGTCTCCCGCACGCCGGTGCGGCTGGCCTTCGAGGAGCTGGAGAAGGAGGGCCTGGTCGAGCGCCTGCCCACCCGCGGCTTCAAGGTCCGCGCTTTCGAGGTCGACGAGATCGCGGACGCGATCAACGTTCGCGGCGTGCTGGAGGGCATGGCCGCACGGCTGGCGGTTGAGCGCGGTCTGACCACCGCCGTGCTGGAGCAGATGCGGGCCTGCGTGGCCGAGGGCCAAGCGGTGGTGTGCAGCATGCGAGACGGCGGCCGTCACTTGGTGGACACCTCGTGGGTGTCCGTGAACGAGCGCTTCCACCGGCTGCTGGTTGACAGCGCGCGCAACGGCGCGCTGGCCGCCGCGCTCGAGAACGTGGCTCGACGGCCCCTGGCCAGCGCCGCCGCCATGGGTTTCGACCGGAGCCAACAGCAGCGCGAGCTGCACTTCCTGGAGCGGGCGCAGCAGGACCATGCCGACATTGTTTCGGCGCTGGAAAACGGCCAAGCGTCCCGCGCGGAAGCGTTAATGCGCGAGCACGCTTTCCGCAGCAGCGAGGTCAAGCGTAAGGTCCTGGTGGCGCGCCTGCAAAACAGGCTTGATTGATTCGACTGGCGCAGACATGGCGGCGTTCAGCGACGGCAAATAATTGCTCTAAACCGGGTGTCCAGCCGGCCTCTCTTCCCCGCTTGTATGCTTGACATACACCATCATTGAAGTCCACCAATATCCAACCTCCACTGAACAAGGGCAGCGATGTCGAGTGCCCTTCGTGCGTGACCCTTAGCGACCGACCGCACTGCTGCCGCAGTGGGGCTGCCGTACCATGCGCCGCAACTCCTCGCGATCCCCGTCCACTGAAAGAAGACGGGTCCCCAAATTTTCACTTGACGCCCCTCCCCTTCGAGGACCTGTACGATCCTAACAATCTCGAATTCTCGTATGTAAGGCGGTCTAGCGAAGCGTCATCCACTGCTTAAGTAGTTTGCATACGTGATTGCACAAGCCGGCGAAAAAGAAAGCCGACGAGCTAGTCATCTCCAGTGTCCGGAAGTGGGCGGTCCCGTCTAGCTCGGCAATTTCCCCCTGGCAGCAAACATTCACGCTTGTCAAATCGAAGGCCCACTCTAGGTACAGCGCCACCGCAGACTTTCTGATGCAGGAGGCGCAAAAGGTGGAAAGGGACCGTGCCAGTGGGCAGCGTGTCCGCCATCCGCTAATGGCCTGAAGGTGAAGGGATGCTGCATCACTGAGGTGATAATTGCGCTTCGGCTGGCCCGCCTTCAAGCGTAACGCGATCGGTTCGCGAAAGCTGCTCCCCCACCCCACACCGTCATGCTCGGGTAGTTCAGGCGCCTGCCACGATGCCGGCCTTCACCATGGCGTCAATTTCGCCATCTGACAAGCCGATCTGCCGTAGCAGCTGCAGGCTGTGCTCGCCCAGCTCCGGCGGGGCCGGCAGGTCCGGGAGCCGCTGGCGGTCGTAGCGCAGCGGGTGGCGCACCCCGCGCACCTCGCCCTGCCGCGGGTGCGGCGCGCGCACGAAGGGGTCGAGGTGGCGCACATGGGGGTCGTCCTCCAGCTCGTCCAGCCGCAGGGCGGGCGAGAACGGCACGTCGTGGGCCAGCAGGCGCCGCTCCCATTCCGCCGCCGGCCGGCGGGCGAACGCCTCGGCCAGCGCGCGGGCCAGGTCCTCGTAGTGGCGGACCCGGCTCTCGCGCCGGGCGAAGCGCTCGTCCTCGCCCAGGTCCGGCCGTTCGATGGCCAGCAGCAGGCCGCGCCAGAACTTGTCCGGCGACGACAGGTGCAGGCCGATGCGGCGTCCGTCGGCGCACATCAGCACGAACGATTGCGACAGCGCCGTGCGGCTGAACGGGCTCACCGCCTTGCCGCTGGCGAAGAACTGCGACAGCGGCTCGGTGGCGAACGCCAGGCAGGCCTCCACCATGTTCGCTTCCACCAGGCGGCCACGGCCGGTGCGCTCACGCTCGTAGAGCGCGGCCAGGACCCCCTGCGCGGCGAACAGGCCGGTGATGGCGTCGCACACCGCCGGTCCCGCGATGCGCGGGTCGGCGGAGTCGTGGAACAGGCTCAGCCAGCCGCTCAGGGCCTGGCCCACCGTGTCGTACGCCGGCCGGTCGCGGTAGGGTCCGGACTCGCCGAAGCCGCTGATGGCGCAGTAGATGAGCCGTGGGTTCGACGCCTGCAGCGCCGCCGCCCCGAGGCCCAGCCGCTCGGCCGCTCCGGGGCGCAGGTTGACGATCAGCACGTCGGCGTTGGCCGCCAGCGCCTTCAGCACCGACAGCCCCTGCGGCGACGCATAGTCCAGCGCCAGGCTGCGCTTGCCGCGGTTGTGGGCCTGGTACTGGGGGCTGTACAGGCCGCCGGCGAACGATCGGAAGGGATCGCCGCCCTGGGGCCGCTCCACCTTGACGACGTCGGCCCCCAGCTCGGCGAGCTGCATGGCCGCATACGGCGCGGTGATGAAGGACCCCAGGTCCACGACACGAACACCATCGAGCATCGTCATCGTCCATCTCCCCGTGCAGCGCGGCCCATGGCGTCAACCGCCACCCTTGGCGCCGGTGGCCTTGATGATCTTCGTCATCCGGACGGCGTCGCGCTGCAGGAACTGGGCGAACTGCGCCGGCGTCGACGGCTCGGGATCGACGCCCAGCGACTGCAGCCGCTCGACCACCTCCGGGTCCGTCAGCGCCTTGCGCAGTTCGGTCGACATGCGGTTGGCGATGTCGTCCGGCGTGCCTGTGGGCGCGACCACCCCGTACCAGGCGCGGTACTCGAACTCCGACAGCCCCGGCGCCTCGGCGACGGCGGGAACGTCGGGCAGCGTCGGGTCGCGCTTGGGGCTGGAGACGGCCAGCAGCGTCAGCCGACCGGCCTTGGCCTGCGGGATGGCGGTGGACAGCCCGGTGAACATCGCCTGCACCTGCCCGCCCATCACGTCGGTGAGCGCCGGCCCCACCCCCTTGTAGGGCACGTGGACGAGCTGGATGCCGGCCAGCAGCCTCATCCATTCCATGGCCAGGTAATGCGGACTGCCGTCGCCGATGGAGGCATAGGGCACCTGCCCAGGGGCCGCCTTGGCGCCGGCGATGAACTGCTGCAGGGACTTGTACGGTGACGAGGACGACGTCACGAGCGCGAACGGCACCGTCACCAACTGGCCGACCGGCTTGAACGACTTCATGGAGTCGTACGGCAACGAGGGATGGAAGTTCGGGTTGATCGAGTGGGAGTCGGTGATGACGCCGAAGGTGTAGCCGTCCGGCGCCGCCTTCGCGACGAGGTCCGAGCCGATGATGGTGCTGGCGCCGCCGCGGTTCTCGATCAGCACCTGCTGGCCCAGGGCCGCCGACAGCTTCGGCGCCAGCACGCGCACCACCGCATCGGTTCCGCCGCCCGGCGGGTACGGCACGACCAGGCGAACCGGCTTGTTCGGCCATGCGCCTTGGGCGGCGGCGCCGGTGGCCAGGGCCAGCAGCAGCAGGCCGGCCAGGTGCTGGGCGGCTCGGGAAAAACGCTTCATGTCATCTCCTCGGACAGGGCCGATGCGGTGAAAGGCCCGGAAGGCGACGTCAGGCCGCGCCGGCGGCCCGCGAACTCTCTTCTTCGGCGCGCAGCCAGATCTCCTTGCCGATCGGTGTGCGCAGCTCCTCGACGAGGTGCCCGACAAGACCGATGGCGCGACCGATGACGGCGAGCCCGCGGGACGCCTGCCAGGGCAGCCCGAGCTCGCAGGTCAACGCGCCGATGGCCCCGGTGGCGTTGATCGGCAGCGTGCGCTGGTGGACGCGTTCCGCCTCGCGCTGGACCGCCTCCAGCAGCGCGACGTGGCGGCCCTTGAACCCATGCTCGGCCGCGATCTCGAACAGCCGCGGGGTGCGCGGATCGATCGGCTTGTGCAGGTGATGGCCCAGGCCGGGCAGCGCGGTCCGCCGAACCCGGTGGTCTTCCACGATCTGTGCGGCCACGGCCTCGTGCGCGGAGGTCGGGTGCGCCGCCTGTGCCTCGATCAGCAGGCGCGCCACGCCTTCGGAGCCGCCGGCGAAGACGCTGCCCATGCCGTTCAGGCCCGAGGCCACCGCCGACTGCATGGCCTCGGGCGCGCCCAGCAGCGTCAGGCGCGCCGCGATGGCGCTGGGCGTGAGGCCGTGCTCGACCAGCGTCACCACCACCGCGTTGAAGACGGCCGCCTCGCCCGGCGTGGGTCGCCGGCCGGTCAGCTCCAGCCACGCCATCTCGCCGAGGTCGAGGTGGCCGAGGATGTCGTTGGGCAGGTCGAGCCCGCGAACGACGATGCGCTCCCGGGTGCTCCAGCCCATCTCACTGTTCAGCGGTTGCCGGACCCGTTCCATCGCCGGTCTCCCTGTCCGTGTCGAGCGTGGATCTTCTGCCCACACCTATCATGGGTCAAATCGATAAAGGGTATTCGGTGAATCCGGATGGCGAATATCAGGGACGTCGACCTCAACCTGCTCACGGTGCTCGACCAGCTCGTCGCCCAGCGCAGCGTGACACGGGCGGCCGCCGCGCTCGGCATGTCGCAGCCGGCGGTCAGCGCGGCGCTGCAGCGCCTGCGCACCCAGATCGGCGACGCGCTGTTCGTGCGGACGCGCCACGGCATGGCCCCCACCCCGCGGGCGTTGGCCTTGCACGAGCAGGTGCGGGCCGGGCTGCAACTGCTGCGCACCGGATTGGAGGGCGTGTCGAGCTTCGATCCGGCCACCTCGCGGCGCGAGTTCCGCCTGCTGCTGAGCGACGTCGGCCAGGTGCTCTACCTGCCGGCGCTGATGGTGGAGCTGCACGACACCGCGCCCCACGTGACCCTCACCGCCGTCACGCTGCCCCGCGACCGCTACCGCGACGCACTGGAGGCGGGCGACGTCGACCTGGCCGTAGGCCACCTGCCGCAGTTGGGCGACGCCTTCTTCCAGCAGCGCCTGCTCGAGGACCGTTTCGTCGGCCTAGCACGGGCGGAGCATCCGCGCGTCGGCCGCTCGCTGACCCTCGCCCGCTTCGTCGCGGAATCGCATGTCGCGGTAGTCCCCGTCGGCCCGTCGCCAAACGCGCTGGAGCAGACCCTTCGCGCCTTGAAGATTCAGCGTCGAGTCTCGCTGGCCGTGCCCAACTTCCTGGCGGCACCGCTCATTGTGCGGGGCACCGAACTGCTGGCCTGCGTGCCGCACCGCGTGATCCGCGCCATGCCGACCGTGTCGGGCTTGCGCGTCATGGCGCTGCCGTTCGCCACGCCGGCCCTTCAGGTCAACCAGTTCTGGCACCGGCGCCAGCACCTCGACGATGGGCATCGCTGGCTGCGCGGCGTGATCGCCAAGGTGATGTCACCACCCGGCACGGGCGACTACGTCGACCGGGACGCCGGCTAACCCGCCTTGTTCAGCGCCCCGTCGTCCGCCAAGTTGTCGATCATGCGCAGCAGCGTCTGCCGCACGATCCTCACGTCCTTATCGGAAACGCCGGCGAGCGCGATGGCGTTCACATCTTCGGCCAGCGGCACCAGCTTCCCCTTCAACTGGCGGCCCTTCGGCGTCAGGAAGACATAGACGTTCTTGCGGTTCTCCGCCCGTTGGCTCAGCGTGACGTAGCCCAGCGCCTCCATCGCCCGCAGCGCGATGAAGGTGGTCGGCTCGGACACGCCAGCCTCAACGCTCAATTCGCGTTTGGTGACGCCGTCCTGCTCCCACAGGATGCGCAGGAACGTCCAGTGACCAAGCTGCACGTTGTGGGCGGACAGCCGCGCCTGCAGCGACCGCAGCAGCGCCCGGGTGGCGTCCTTCACCAGATGGGCGATCCGATCGTTGGGCACGGCGTCGTGCCAGTGGCGAAGCACCCTCTCGGCAATCTCCTTACTGCGATCGACCTTCACACCAGCCACACGCGCCCTTTGGGGAATCAATTGAATCCATTGTCGCAGAGCGTCCCAGGCCGCCGGCGGTGTGCGTGTCTGTGGCCGCACCAACTCGACGGTGATTCGCACCGTGTCTGGACCGCTACCGAGCAGGGCCGAAGGAGGCCCGGGTAAGCAGCACGATGCTGCCTGCCAGCGGCAACGCCAGGAGCGCGAAGGCCCAGCCGTAACCGCCCAGCGCACCCCCGATGAACCCGAAGACCGGCGGCCCAGAGACCACGCCGGAGAAGGTGAAGAACAGGGTGCCCGCCGTCGCGGTCGCCGCCTGCCCTGGCGGCGAGGCGCGCGCGACCGTGGCCAGCGAAACCCCGTTCCACCCCACCGCGGTAGCGCCGTAGGCGCACAGCAACGTGAGCACCAACCCCTCGGGGCTATGGACAGACAGCAGCGGCATCAGCAGGCCGCAGCAGGCCATGGACGCCGCGAGGCACAGCAGCATGCGCTTCGGCCCGAGCCACCGGTCGGCCAGTACCCCCAGCCAATGCGCGCCCCGACACCGAAGAATTGGGCCATGGCCAGCGCGCCACCAGCCCGCGCCAGCGTCCAGCCCAGGTCCGCAGTGAGGTAGCTGACCATGTAGGAGGTCAGGGTGACCTGGACGATGGAGAACACTAGGCTGCACAGCGCCACGCTGCGAAGCACCCGGTGGGCCATGACGACGCGCACCGGCCCCAGGAAGTCCCGCCAGTGGGGCCAGCGGGCGCTGGCGACGCGTTCGCGGTCGAGTTCCCGGGCCAGCGGCATCGCGCTCAGAGCCGCCACCACGCACATGACGGCCAGTCCGAGCAGCGCGACTACGCCACTGTTGAAGGCGGCCAGCGGTGGAACGATCAGACCGGCCAGAACGCCACCGAGCGGCACCCCGGTCTGCTTGATCGAAAAGACCAGCGCATAGTGACGAGGGTCGGTGCTGCGCGCCAGCATCTGGCTGCTGGCCGGCGTGATCGGCCCGTAGCCCAGGCCGATGACGACGGCGCCGAGCGCGGCCAGCGGCAGCAACGTGGAAGTCAGCAGCAGCACCCCGATCGCGGTGCAAAGCAGCGACAGCTGGCTGGTGCGGATGGGCCCCAGGCGTCCCACCGCGATCGCGGCGACTTGGGTGGAGAACACCGCGCCGATGTAGACCAGCGCGACGAACACCCCGACCGCGAACAGCCCGAGCTGGAGCCGCTGCAGGAGCAGCGGCGCCGCGACGGTCGGCCCGATAACGGCCGCCGACGCGGCGACCTGGACGACGGTAGTGATCGGCAGGGCCGCGCGGCGGACCCCCTCGCTAAGGGGAAGGTTGATGGTAATGTCTGCTTCTAGATGATGAGTACGAGCGGGGGCGCCAGATGCGCCCCCGCCCTTAGCACTTTAGAGACCGCCCGACGGGTTGTTCTGTGGGCGGTTCGCGCTCACCGGCTGATAGGCGACGAACAGCGGGGTGGACGACGGGAACAGCGACTTCGCGCGCGCGTTCATCGCCGCGGGCGTCGTGTCTGGCCAAGTGCCCGTGCTGATCCGCTCGAGCAGCACTTCCACCGATGCAGCCGCCTCCGACGCATCGAAGGTGCAGTGACCGGTTCGATCGACAATGGCCGTGCGATACAGGGCAGTGTTGCCCTGATTTGCCTGCATCTTCTGCGTGTACGAGTCGATGATTGTTGGCGGTACCGCATGGTCGCCGGTGGTGTGAGTTCGCAGCACCGGCACTTGCGGACGTCCGCGGACGATGCGCCCCGGCTGGTTCCAGAAGTCAATCGCACCAGGATCTGCCTGCACCCGCTGCGTGCTTCCCAGCGTTGCCAGGTCCGCCTGCAACGTGGTACCACTTGCAGCATAGAGAGACTCCACCAAGGCCTTGGTTGCCGGCTCGGCCCGATTAAACAACTGGCCGTAGTCGATACCGCTATTCCACGACAGATTGCGCGCGGTGGCCGACCCACCGGCGTGCTCGAACATGTAGCGAGACTGCCCGCCCGGCTGGGATGAATTGACAATGGCAGTTTCGAAGATCGCCTGCTGAAACGCCACCGGATCGTTGAAGTTGGGCTTCGGCTTGGTGGTGTCCGTCCACGGCGCCCATTGACCGATTGCCGAGGCAAGAGCAATGCGCGCTTTGCCCGCAGGTGTAGCCTGCGCCTGCGTCAACGCGGTACGCCACTGCTGCGCCTGACTGCTTACAGTGGTCAAGGCATCGAAATTAAGGATCTGCAACTGCGGCGCAAGAAGCGTGCGCAGCACGTACCAACCGTCGTGCATCATGTTCATTAACACGACCGGCTCGTGGGCGCAACCCGCGACCACGCCATCCACCCGATTCGGGTACCGCTCGGCAAAGTTCAGTGCGACGTACCCGCCGCCCGAATGGCCATATTGGATGGTCCTGGTCGGCTTTCCGTAACGCTGTGTGAAGCTGTCCATGACCGACAGCAACTCGGTAGTTTCGCGCTCCGGATCGTAGATGTTATTTCGCTGCGGATGCCGGTTCGTGCCGGAAAGGCCGTACCCTCTCTGCAGCCAGTAGCAGTTCTGCGCGCTGTCTTTCCGTGGGATGTAGTCTAGATCGTTGATCAGCACACCGTTCCAATTCGTCGGTCGCCGCATGCCCCAAGGTGTCCCGCCGGGGAGCGTCCCCTCGACTTCGTCGTACGTCACGGTGCCGTTGCAGCCCAGAATTTGGGCCAGCGCTGGGGCGTCGTCGTCACCGCCTCCGCAACCGGCAATGGACAAGATCACTGCCAACGACAGCGCCTTGAAGTGAAAGGCAGGCGCGCGAAGGCGCAGGCTGAACTGGTCGCTCATAAGGTGTCTCCTAGTTAACTTTGTCAAAAGGCTCCGGCGGCAATCCGCCACGGTAAAGCGGCACGTCTGCCGTTTGTCATGCAGTTCCATACGACTTTACGTGTGGATCCACCAGCGCCTTCTTTAGGCGCCTAAGCTTATTCTTCGCGCTGCCTGTATGACATGTCAAGCGAGGTTGCACCCACTGCGCGAACAGCGCTGGGCATGCCGTGGTCGCGACTAGGCGGACCGCCAGCGTCCGTTCAAGTGCCGATGGAGTCGTTGAAGGCCGTGGACTCTCGCCGCGCTGTCCCCCAGGGATTCGTAGCGAGTAGTTCTAGAGTCCGATCAACCCGAGATGGAGATCGGACCGATGAAGAAGCGCTACACCGAGGAACAGATCATTGGCTTCCTGCGTGAGGCCTATGCCGGGCTGCCGGTTAAGGAGCTGTGCAGGAAGCATGGCTTCAGCGAGCCGAGGTACTACGCCTGGAAGGCCAAGTTCGCGGGCATGAAGGTGTCGGACGCGCAGCGCCTGAAGGCGCTGGAGGCGGAGAACACGGGCTGAAGAAACTGCTGGACCACTCGATGCTCGAAGTCGACGCGATGCGCGAGGTGCTCAAGGGAAAGCGACGGCCGTGGCGGCGCGTCGCGAGGTGGTGCGGCAGCTGCAGGACTTGGGCTTGAGGAGCGCCAGGCCCTGAGGCAAGTGGGCATGAGCCCAGCACCCTGCGCTACCGCCCCCGCGACGACAGCAACGGCCGGCTGCGCAAGCGCCTGACAGAGCTTGCCGGCCAGCACCGCCGCCACGGCTACCGGATGCTGCACAGCCGCCTCCGCATCGACGGCTGGGCGATCAACGTCAAGCGCACCTACCGGGTCTACCGCGAAGAAGGCCTGATGGTGCGCAAGCGCAAGCGCCGGCGCGAGAAGCTGCCGGTGCCCGTGCGGCAGCCTCTGGTGCGCCCAATGCAACCCGCGACCAGGTGTGCAGCATCGGATTCGTGTTCGACGAGCTGGCCGATGGCCGCCGGGCGACGACACTGACCGTCGTGGACGACTGCAGCAGAGAGGCAGTCCAGATCGCCGTGGACACGTCGATCCCAGCGCTGTACGTCACACAAGTGCTCGACCAAGTGAAGGCCCGGCGGGGCCTGCCCAAGGTGATCCGCACTGACTAACAACGGCCCGGAGTCCGCGGGCCAGACGATATGCAGGGCCAGGGCCGCCCGAAACGGCGTCGAGCTGCGCTTCATCAGCCCGGCAAGCCGGTGCAGAACGCCTACATCGAGAGCTTCAACAGCCGCTTCCGCGACGAGTGTCTGTCGCAGCACTGGTTCGCCAGCCTGAGCCACATGCGCAGCGTCATCGAGAACTGGCGCGAGGACTACAACCGCCACCGGCCACAGCACCCTCGGGCACGTGCCGCCGGCCGTGTTCGCCGCGCGGTGCCGCCAGCATGCTGGCGGCACCGCGCCAAACACCGCTTTGACGACTACGATGCAGTCCCCTGAGCTCTAAATCGAAGCGCTACGAAACCTGGGGGCAGCGCATCTATGGCCTCGATGCCTTACCGGTGCGTGCTTTGTTATTGATTCGAGCGCAGCGCGACCTGAAACGATAGGCTGACATCCCGGCCTTCGCTTGCAGAGGTCAACAGCGCCAAACATGCCTCAAGCGTCGCACGGCCCCACAGGCCGTCGTGCAGCGGCGGCCGGCCGTGCCGGGCGACGGCAAGCAGCTCGTCCATCACCTCGGCTCGGGGCACGGTGGGTGCGGCGATCGGCAGGAAGCTGCGACGGTCATCCTCCAGCACCCACAGCCCATCGGCCATCGGCCGGATCACGCCGCGTTCGCAGGAGATCAGCGTGGGTCCGAAGTGCTGGTGGGCGGTCGCCGCCGCCACACTCGGCATCTTCCACGCCGGGCCCGCATAGGTCGCGGCGGCCTTCAGCCGCGTCTCTTCCTCCGGTGAGCCCAGCTGCGCGAGTTTGCGCCGCGCCGCACCATGGTCGGCGGGCGACTTGGTCTGACCGAGTTCGCCTTGCCACTGCATCCACTCGTCCGAGTCGAAGTGGCCGTAGCCGCTGTAGGTGAGGTTGGCGAACGCCCCGTCCTCGAACCACATCAACGCCGAGTAGGCGCCTTCGGTGGGACGCGAGGGATCCCATGCCCCGGACACCGACCGCACGCGCGTGGCGCGGCTGCCCGCGAGCAGGCGCACGATGTCCACCTGGTGCGCGGCCTGGCTGAAGACCACGCCGCCGCCCTCGGCGGTGCGCAGCTCCTCCGGCCGTCGCGGCCGGTAGAGGAAGTCGGTGTAGTTCAGCGCCTGCACCATCCGCACGCGCCCCAGCCGTCCGCTGTCAATCAGCCGGCGCGTCTCGAGGTAAGGCGTGTCGAAGCTGTGGCAATGCCCCACCACCAGTTGCACGCCGCCCCGGCGGCAGGCCTCGAGCATGCGGTCGCACTCGTCGAGCGTGATGGCCATCGGCTTCTCGACGAGGATGTGCTTGCCGCGGGCCGCGACCACCTCGGTGTGGGCGACGTGGAACTGGTGCGGGCTAGCGATGTACACCGCCTCCACCGCCGGATCGTCCGCCAGCGCCTCCACCGTCTCGTGCACCGTGGCGCTGAAGTCGCGGGCGAACTGGTCGCGCGCGACTTGTCGCGGGTCGCAGGCGGCGACGAGCTGCACCCGCCGATCGGCGAGGAAGGTGGGCAGCATCAGCGAGAAGGCCCGGCCCAGCCCCGCGACGCCCAGTCGCAGCGGACGATCGGGCATGGCATCGAGTGGCGTCGACATGTTCAGCCCTCCAGTCGCATGGACAGGTCCACCGCGCGGACGTCCTTGGTCAGCTTTCCGCTGGAGATGCGGTCCACGCCGGTGGCGGCGATCCGCCGCACGCCCGCCAGGTCCACGCCCCCCCGACACCTCCAGCACCGCCCTGCCCTCGGTGATGCGGAAGGCGGCCTCCATCTGGTCGAGCGTGAAGTCGTCGAGCAGGACGCTCCGGGCACCGGCGGCCAGTGCCTGGCGCAGCTCATCGAGGTCTTCGACTTCGATCTGCGCCTGCACGTCGGGGTGCAGCCGGCGCGCCGCCGCCAGCGCCTCGGCGATGCCACCGGCGCTGGCGATGTGGTTCTCTTTGATGAGGATGCCGTCCCACAGCGCCATGCGGTGGTTGGCGCCGCCCCCCATGCGCACCGCGTACTTCTGCGCCTGGCGCAGGCCCGGCACGGTCTTGCGGGTGTCCAGGATCAGGCAGCCACGAGGGTTGGGCGACGCGCCCGCGATGGCCTCGACGTACTGGCGGGTGATGGTGGCCACGCCCGACAGCAGCTGCAGGAAGTTGAGGGCCGGCCGCTCGGCGCTCAGCAGCGCCTGCGCGCGCCCCTCAAAGCGGCAGACCACGGTGCCGGCCTCGAAGCGCTCGCCGTCGCGGACGTTCCATTGCACGTGGCCGTCGGGATCGAGGGCGCGCAGGCAGGCGTCGAACCACGGCTGGCCGGCAAGGACGCCGGCCTCCTTCGCCAGCACATGGCCATGGGCCTTCTTCCGCGCGGGCACCAGCGATGCGGTGAGGTCGCCGCACCCGATGTCCTCCGCCAGGGCGTCGCGCACATTGCGCTCGAGCGCGCGGTCCAGTGTTTCGTTGGTGTCCGTCATACAAAACTCCAAAGGTCTTCAGGGGGGCGGCTGTCGAACGTCGCAGGCGGGTCAGCGCACGAGCAGGCTCAGCGAGACCAAGGTCAGGAAGGCCAGGATGGCGTGACGGAAGGTCCGTTCGCTGAATCCACCGCGCAGCCACTGGCCGATGGCCAGGCCGAGTCCGACCGGTACCAGCGCCGCGGTGGACCAGCCGAGGTCCTGCAGGCTGACACGGCCCTGCACCGCGAGCGCGGCGTACAGCGGAATGGCCGACGCGAGGTAAATGCCGCTCACGCTCCGCACGAACATCTCGCGTGACAGCCGCAGCGCCTGCAGGTAGGTGATTACCAGCGGGCCGGTCAGGGCGGACATGCCGCCCATGAGGCCGGAGGCCAGGCCCACGCCGAGGCTCCACCAGCGCTCACGCTCCGGCGGCACGGTGAGGCGCAGCTGCAGCGACAGCAGCAGCACCGCCAGCAGCACACAGCCGGCCAGCACCATGCGCAGCGTCGCGTCGGGCAGCGTCACCGTCAACCGGGAGGCGAGCGCGGTGGAGACCACCAGCGGCACCAGCAACGGCCAGAAGCGCCGCAGCGCCGGCGCGGAAAAACCGGTGCTGAACGCCTGCCAGGCGTTCGACACCAGCACCGGCATCATCACCATCACGATGGCCTGGGCCGCCGGGATGCGCTGCGACATCAACGGCAACGCGACCAGAGGCAGACCGATGCCCAGCGCGCCCTTCACGCAGGCACCGGCCAGCAGGCACAGCGCCAGGTAGCCCGCGAGGGTCGCGTCCACGGGCGGCGTCAGATGCTGTAGGTCTCGTAGGTCGCAGGGTGGAACAGCTCTTCGACGGGCACTAGCCGCGAGGACAGGCCCTGCCCATGGTGATGGCGAACGAAGGTCTCCAGCGTCTTGCGGGCGGGAGCCACGCCATACGACCAGTAGTCCTGCCCCATGGCGTCCCGCGCCGCCTTCAGCTGCTCCTCCACGAACGGCAGCGTGACCTTCGTCGCCGAGGTGTCAGCGAGCAGTTCGAGTGCGGCCGCCTTGGACTGCGTGAACGCCTTCAGCAGCGCGCCCGGCAGCCAGGGATGACGCTCGGCCAGCTCCTTGCGGATGCCCACCACGTGCATGATGGGGAAGACGCCGGTGCGGCGGTAGTAGTCCTTGGCGGTGGCGGTTGGGTCGTCGAACAGCCAGCCGATGTCCGGGTTCGACCGCAGGATGGAGGCCGTCGGCGGACGCGGGCCGATAAATCCGTCGATCTCGCCACGGTCCAGCAGCTGCGAGATGGTGGAACCCGCGGGCGCCGGCTCGACCACCACCCCCGGCGGCAGCTGCAGCGAGATTTTCTCCGGGCGCCCCGGCGTGTCGATCCCGCCCTGCACCCACCGCATGTCTTCGGGGCGCACCCCGTAGTCGTCCTGCAGGATGGACCGGGCCCACACGTTGGCGGTGAGCTGGTACTCCGGCAACCCCACCCGCTTGCCCTTGAGGTCTTCCGGACGCTTGATGCGGTCTTTGCGGACGTAGATCGAGGTGTGCCGGAACGCTCGCGACAGGAAGACCGGGATGGCGACGTAAGGGCACTCGCCGCGGGAGTGCTTCACCAGGTAGCTCGACAACGAGATCTCGGCGATGTCGAAGTCCCGGCTGCGCATGGCCCGGAAGAACATCTCCTCAGGGTTGAGCAGCATGAAAACAGGATCGACGCCGTCGATCTGGACGCGGCCGTCGTGCAGCGCGCGCGTGCGGTCGTAGTCGCCCATGGCGACCGAAAGTTGAAGCTTAGCCACTGCGATCCTTCAGGCTTTGACCGAATACGACGGCTCCAGCTCGGGCAGGTTGTCGCCCTGCCACACCGGGTGGGCAGTAAACTCCCGCCAGTCGGTGGTCTTCGGCACGATGGCCTGGTAGGCGCAGATGGACGACGGGATGCGCATTTCGCCCGTGCCGATGGCGCGACCGGAGCTCTGGAAGTCCTTCACCGCGTCCAGCATCTGGCGGCGGAACTCGACGATCGCGAGGTCACTGGCGCCCAGCCGCTCGTCGCTGCGGTTGGCGATCGGCCCCATGGTGACCCACATCGCCACGTCCTGGTTCGGAAAGCCGGTGATGCCGGTGAAGTTGCCGGCCTTCATGGCCTGACGGTCCTGCCAGAACCGGTTGTCCTGGTTGCGCAGCGGGCGGTACTCGGCGTCCACGTCGATGCCCACGGTCTGCCGCAGGAACTTGCGCCAGGTCTCGGTTTCCGGTGTCTGCGCCGGGTGCCCCCAGGCCAGGAAGTAAAAGGCGGTGTTCGTGTCGTCCATCGGCACGTTCACGTTCGCAACGTTGTACAGGTTGTTCGGCGGGATCAGCGCCGTCGCGGGCGCGACGAACACCGTCGAGCGCACGTAGTCGTTGGCGCTGGCGTTGTGGATCGGGCGGCGCAGCGCTGCGTAGCGGAATCCGTACTGACCCTTCTGCACCTGCAGCCGCGGCGCTTTGTCCGTAGACGGGCGCAGCCACAGGCTCGACGTTGCCTTGGCGCCATCCACCCGGGCCGGCACCATGTCCGACGAGTGCAGGCTGGAGCTGTGCGCCGAGTCGATGGCGCCCTCGAGGATCTGCGCCCAGTTACAGGGCAGCAGCACCTTGGCAATGCTCACCCGGGTGTCTTCCGTGGGTGCCCAGGGCGGTGGCACGAACTCCGGCACATCCTCTTTCGGACCCATGTACGCCCAGACGAAGCCACCCCATTCCTTGACTGGGTAGGCCTTGTGCTTGACCTTCTCCGCCATGCCGCTGGAGGCGGGCTCTGAGGCCATTTCAACGACGTTGCCTTTAACGTCCATCTTCCAGCCGTGGTAAAGACAGCGCAGACCGCCTTCCTCGTTGCGGCCATAGACGAGCGATGCCCTTCGGTGCGGACAGAACTCGTCCATCACGCCGACTTGGCCGTCGCTATCCCGGAAGACCACGAGGTTCTCCCCGAAGAGACGGGCCTTCACGGGCGCACCGTCCGGCTCGGACACCTCCTCGATTAGGCAGACCGGCTGCCAGTGACGGCGCATGAGCTGTCCCATGGGGGCATCCCCCTCCACACGGCACAGCAGATCGTTCTCTTCAGACGTCAACATCGCAACTCTCCTTCCTTGAGCACGGCTTAGCGGCGCTTCCTTAGCTCTCTAAGTATAAGGGCGGTTCCTAAAGGTAGAGACAAGGGAAACCCCCTAGATGCCAGCTCGCACACCGAGCGGGCCGCTGTTATCATTATTTGTTAGTCTTCTAACCATTTCAGGGTGAACACGCACCATGCCGACGTCCCGCATCCTTGAAGGAGCCTCGATGACGCGAAACCAACTTTTCAAGCGCGTGGCAGCTGCGGCCATTACCGCCTGCTGTGCTCTGCCGGCAACGACGGCGTGGGGCCAGGCCTATCCGTCGCGCCAGATCAAATTGGTGGTGCCGTTCTCGCCTGGTGGCCTGCCGGACACGGTGGCCCGCATCCTTTCCACCCGGCTTCAAGAGTCGCTCGGGCAGCCGGTCATCGTGGAAAACAAGCCGGGTGGAAGTGGGGCCATTGCCGCAGCGACGATCACTCAGTCTCCGGCCGACGGCTACACGTTCCTAGTGACGGACGGTTCGAGCCTTGCCATCGCGCCACTGATCAGCAAGAGCATTACGTTCGACACGGAGCGGGACTTCACGCCCGTCTCGCTAATTGGAACCGCCCCGCTATTTCTTGCGGTGAACAGCAAGGTCCCTGCGAAGAACCTAGACGAGTTCATCGCCTTGGCAAAGTCAAAGCCGGGGGCCATGAACTATGGCTCAGCCGGCAACGGCTCGATCCATCACCTAACCGCCGAGGCGATGAAGCAAGGCCTCGGAATCTTTATCACGCACATTCCGTACCGTGGCAGCGGCACTTCCGTCCCCGCAATGGTCGGCGGTGACGTGGAAATGGTGTTCGCGTCGCCACCGTCGCTGATGGGCTTCGTCAAGAACGGCCAGGCGCGCCTTCTGGCGATCAATTCGCCAAAGCGCTCGCAGCTGGCCCCAGAAGTGCCGGCACTGTCCGAGCGCATCAAGGGGTTCGACTTTGCGTTCAACGTCGCAATGCTGGCCAAGGCCGGCACGCCGCCGGACGTCGTGCAGCGAGTGAGCACCGAGGTGGCCAAGATCGTTAAGCGACCCGATGTCATAGACCAGCTCGCCGTCGCAGGCGTCGAGGCGGTGGGCGGCACCCCGGCGCAGCTAGCCCGCGCGTTAAAGGATGAGGCCGGCCGGGTGACCGCTGCGGCCAAGCACGCCAACCTGAGGCCCGACTGACCCGGCCAGCCGGACGGCTGTCGGTCAGAATGCGTTACCCAACATGAACACAGGCAACCACACCGACACGTCGATGCCCTTAACGGTCACCGACGTTCAGGATCTGGCCGATGGCATCCGCGGCTTTACGCTGGCGCAGCCGGACGGCACTGCCCTGCCGGCCTTCACCGCCGGTTCGCACGTTAAGGTGCAAACCCCGTCCGGCTCCGTCCGCAAGTACTCGCTCTGCTCCAACCCCTTCGAGCTCGACACCTACCGCATCGCCGTCAAGCGGGAGGACGGCGGGCAGGGCGGATCCCTCAGCATGCACCAGCAGCTGAAGGTCGGCGACACCTTGCCGACCTCAGCGCCGGACAACGCGTTCCCGATGGCCGAGAACGCGAGGTCACACCTGTTCATCGCCGGCGGCATCGGCATCACGCCGATGCTGGCCATGATCCAGTCGCTGGAGCATGAGGACCTCGGTGTGCCCTGGAAGCTCATCTACCTGTCGCGGGACGCGGCCTACACCGCCTTCGTGCACGACCTCAAGGCGTACGGCCGGCGGGTGACCGTGCACCATGACCACGGCGACCCGGCCAATTCGTTCGACCTGTGGCCTGCGCTGGAAAAGCCGGCCGTAGGCCAGCACGTCTACTGCTGCGGCCCGCGCCCCCTGATGGAGGCCGTGCGCGATATGACCGGCCACTGGTCGGCGAAGCAGGTGCACTTTGAAAGCTTTGCCGAGGGGGGCGAGGTCAAGCCGGACGACAAGCCCTTCACCGTTCAGCTGGCGTCCAGCGGCAAGAGCTTTGAAGTGCCGGTGGGCCGCTCCATCCTCGCGACGCTTCGCGAGCACGGTCTCGACACCCCGTCGTCCTGTGAAAGCGGCACCTGCGGCACCTGCCGTACCCGGCTGCTGGAGGGCGAGGTCGATCACCGCGACATGGTGCTCATGCCGGAGGAGATGGACACGCAGATCATGATCTGCGTGTCACGAGCCAAGTCCGACAGACTGGTCATCGACCTCTAGACCGGCGTGCCGGGACGGCGACCGTTTGCGCGAATGCTTTCAACCAATGATGTCCACCCCATGACGGGATCTGTACAA
The DNA here is from genome assembly GCF_024666615.1 of Aquabacterium sp. J223. Taxonomy (NCBI): domain Bacteria; kingdom Pseudomonadati; phylum Pseudomonadota; class Betaproteobacteria; order Burkholderiales; family Sphaerotilaceae; genus Aquabacterium; species Aquabacterium sp. J223. The sequence goes on from NZ_CP088297.1 coordinate 4,080,681, forward strand.
GCCGACGCCGGGCTGATCGAGAAACTGGTCTTGGCCAACCAGATCCTGTACGACCAGGGTGTCGTCGATGGCCTCGGCCATGTGAGCGTCCGGCACGATCAGAATCCTGGCCGCTTCCTCCTGTCGAGGAACCGCGCGCCGGCCCTGGTTCAGGCGGCCGACATCCTCTGCTACGACCTGGACGGCGTGGACGTGGCGAACACGGGCCAGCGGTCGTACCTTGAGCGCTTCATCCATGCGGAGATCTACCGGGCGCGCCCTGACGTGCAGGCGGTGGTGCACAGCCACTCGCCCAACGTGATTCCGTTCGGCGCTACCGGGCAGCGGCTGCGACCGATCTTCCACATGGCCGGCTTCCTGGGAAGTGGGACGGCGCGCTTCGACACCCACGATGTCGTCGGCGACAGCGACCTCCTGATTGGCAATGCCGAACTGGGGGCTGCGCTGGCGCGCGCCCTAGATAGCTGCAGCTGCGTCCTCATGCGAGGACACGGTTCCACCGTGGTTGGCACCTCCATCGAACAGGTGGTGTACCGCGCGATCTATTCCGAGGTGAATGCCCGGCTGCAGCTCAACGCCTGCACCCTCGGCGAGGTCAAGTACCTGACGCCCGGCGAAGCGGACCTTGCGGCGGCGTCGAACGACACGCAGATCGGCCGCTCGTGGGAGCTGTGGTGGAAACAGGTGACGGACAAGCGCCGCTGACCCCCGCTGCAGCGACGGGTCGGTTGGCGCAGGTGGCGCTCGGACTACCGTTGTCCCCGGGGCGATGGTGAATAGGCGGCTGGCGGTGATGACGTTGCCGGCGGTCGACAGCGCCCACCGGCACGACCACCTTACGGGCGATTCCCTTGATGGACACCCTGCCCGCCACCTCGAAGCGCGAGAGGTCGATCGCACGGATGCGGCTGGATTCGAAGGAGGCCTGCCCAAAGGTCATGAACGCCAGCCACTCCGGCTTCTGCAGCGCCGCGGCGATCTCCGTCACGCGCAGCGTCGCGCTGCCGGTGTCGATGGTGATCGCCACGCTGCCTGCCTCCGGCCGGTCGGGGTCGAGCGACACCCGCGCGTCGAAACGCCGGAAGCGACCTCCAAGGGAACGCCCATCTGCCGCACGACGAAGGCGACGTCGCTCTGCGCCGGCACCAGGACCGCCTGGCCTCAGCCATAGTGCGCTCCGACGCTGACCGCCGCCTCGCCGATGCCCTGCACCGACGCGCGGATGGTGTCTCCCGGCACCACCGGGCCAACGCCGTGCGGCGTGCCGGTCATGATCACGTCGCCAGGCTGCAAGGTGTACATGGCCGAGGCCATCTCGATGAGGCCGCCCACGTCCACAACCAGATGGCGGGTGTTGGACCGCTGGCGCGGCTGGCCATTGACGCTGAGGGCCAGGTCCAGGGTATCGGGATCCGGGATTTCGTCGGCCGTGACCAACCAGGGGCCCAGCACACTGTAGGTATCTACCGATTTGCGCCAGCACTGGAACTCCGGCCCCCGCACCGTCATGTCCAGGCCGATGGCGTAGCCGGCCACATGGCGCAGCGCGTCGGCCCTGGCGATCTTGTGGCAGGGCTCGCCGATCACCACCGCTAGCTCGCACTCGTGGTCGTTGCGGCGATCGGGGCGGCGCAGCACGATCTCCTCGCCGAAGCCGATCAACGACGTCGTCGCTTTGAGAAACAGACCCCAATCCCGGATCGTCGTCACGGCGCGGCCATGGGAGATGCCTTTGTCGCGCATGCTCTCGTCGATGTGGGACTGGTAGTTGATTGGCGCGCCGATGATCTTCGAAGGGTTCGCGATCGGGCTCAGCAGCCGGACCGCCGACAGCGGCATGGACCGGGCACCGGACCTCAGGTTGCGGACGGCGGCGCACACCGCAGGGAGGTCGGCGATCAGCGGGTCATGGTGCGGCAACGGGTAACGCACCTGTGGCAACACCTCCAGGGCCGGTGTCACGTCGAAGACCGCGTTGCCCTCCACCACACCCAACCGCCCCGCATCGAACCGGCAGAGTTTCATGACCCTTCCCGCACCGCAACGGGGACCATGCTCACATTTTCAATTCAATTAATCAATCTGGTTTTGCAGAGGTTGATGATCAACGATTTGCCACTGCTCGTCAGGCTAGATGCGGCCTGCCATCTGGGATTAATGATATTGATCCACCACTTACATGCCGGACGCATTTCTGGAAACCAACGAGGTGATGCGGCTGCTTGGCATCAAGCAGCAGACGCTCTATGCCTACGCGAGCCGAGGGCTGCTTCGCCGCACCTCCACGGCTGGATCGAAGCGATCCCTCTGTTAGCGCGAGGACGTCGAACGCATGCTGGCCCGCAAGCTCGAGCGGGACGGCCCGCCGAGCGACGCGCCGTCGGTCGTCATCCCGAACAGCGTGAGCAGCGTGATCACCGAGATCCACCCCAGACGGTCCGCCTTACAGGGGCGGCATGCGCGCGCCCTGCCGATACAGCCCGGCCGACTGGAGAACTTGGCGGAGCTGCTGTGGACAGGCATGGCCATCGACGAGCCGGTGCCCTGGGAGTCCGACGCGTTCCCGCCGAACATCGAGGCGGTCATCGCCGCACTCCAGCACGGTGGCACCTCCGCCCCGATCCTGCGCGTGATGGCCTCGGTCACCATCGCGCTGGGCGAGGCGGCGAGCTCGGAGCTGCGGTCCGGCAACACCATGCGGTTGGCGCGCCGACTGGTCTATGCCTATGCGGGCTGTCTGGCCCACCTGCGTTCGCCCGGCCGCTTCCTGCACCCCAAGGCGGGCGAGTCGATGGCGGCCCTGGCGCTGCGGGCGCTGGACGCAAAGCCGAGCCCGTCATCGGAGGCGGCGATGAACGGGCTATTCATCTGCTGCGCCGACCACGAGCTGTCGCCGGCCACCTTTGCCGCGCGCGTCGTCGCGTCGACTGGCGCCGGCCTCCACGCTTGCCTGATCGCCGCCCTCGGAGGCCAGTCGGGCCTCGTGCTGGGCGGGGGCTGCGATCGCGCCGAGGACTTCTTCGCCACACGGCAGTCGCCGGCGCGCCCGCGCGAGCTAGCCGCGGCGTCGGCCCGCGGCGAGGTCAAGGTCCATGGATTCGAGAGCCAACTCTATCCTCACGGCGATCCACGCGCCGAGTACCTGCTGGAACTGGCCGCCGGCCTGGCGGCGGCGAAGGCGCTGGCCGACATCCAGTCGCTGGTGGAGCAGTGCAGGCCGCGGGCGGCCCGCCGGTGTCGTTGGTCGTCGGCCTAGTGGCGCTGGCGCGGGCGATGGACCAGCCGCAGCGCAGCGCATCGGCCTTGTGGACCGTTGGCCGCAGCGTGGGCTGGATTGCGCACGTCATCGAACAGCGCCTGACGGGAAGCCCGATCCGCCCGCACGTCAAGTACCGGACGGCCTGAGCCGTCGGCGTTCGCGCTCGGAGCGCTGCGACCGGCGGCCGCAGCGCTCAGGTTCCGCCGCTTCAGGGCGTGGGGAAGATCACGCGGTGGTAGGTCATGTCGTAGTACTGCGCGCCCTCGCGCAGCTTGACGCCGGCCCGGCCGAACTTGGCGCGCAGCCTCACCACCGTGTCGACGCCGGCGGTGTCGATGCGGGCCTGGCGCTGGAACGTTTCACGACCGGACACCAGCGCGGTGTAGGCGGTCTGGGCCGCCTGCAGCGTGGTCTGCGCAGGCATGTTGGCCAGGAAGATGCGGATCGCGTCGTCCTTGTTGCGGGGGTCGGCCAGCCAGTCGATCGCCGCGGCGTAAGCCCGGATGTACGAGCTCACCTGTTGGGCGTTGGCACGAGCCCAACCCTGCCGCACCGCCGCCACCACGCCCTGGTAGTGCCCCAGCGCCACGCTGGCGTTGCCCAGCGTCGGGAAGCCCTGCGCTTGCGCCATGATGTCGAACGGCGCCACCAGCATCGTGGCGGCGTGCTTGCGCTCCATCAGCGCCTGGTAGCGCTGCATCACGCCGCCGGCGCGCTCGGTCTTGTAGTCCCGGTCCAGCACCAGGCCGTTGCGCTCCAGCATCTCCAGCAGCACGAAGGCGTAGCCGGTGCTCAGGGCATCGACCGACAGCGTCTTGCCCCGCAGGTCGGCGTAGCTGCGCACGTCGGGGCTGGCAACCACCCGCAGGAAGCCGGTGTCGGCGCCCATGACGGCGACCAGGTCGGGCCCGTCGACCCCGGCCTCGCCCTGCCCCTCGCGGTAGGCGATCACGTTGTCCATCGCGGTCATCGCGATGTCGAAGTCGCCTTGGATGAGGCCCTTCATCTGGAACGTCGAGTTGGGCGTCGGCGTGATGGCCACCGACAGCCGCTCGCGGCTGAAGTAGCCCTTGTCCTGCGCGACCCACAGCGGCCAGTTGAACCCTCCCGGGAACACGATGACCTTCAACGGCACGGCCGCCGCGGGCGGTGCGGCGGGGCTAGGCGGCGTCAAGGGACCGCTGCCGCAACCGGACAGCGCGCCGATGACAAACAGGCTGCACATCCAACGGAACATGATGTCTCTCTCCTTAATGAAGTGATGAATGGATCAGAAAGGGGCCCTAACACCGATCTCGATGCAGCGCCAGTGTCCGGCCTCACGCCTGCCCATGGCGCACCAGACGTGCGTCACAGCGTCCATGGCGAACGCCATGCGAACCTTGCCGGGTCGCCGACGGCACAGCTGGTCTCGGCAAAGGTCAGCGTCATGCGGCGCGCTAACCCGTCGTGTCGCGCACGCGCCTTCTCCGACCAAACAAGACCGGCTCACTCGGCGCGATTCTCAAGTGGCCGAATCGCATCAGCCATGACCACCTCATGAAAGTTGCCCATCAGTGAGACCGATGGCTTGGCTATCGCGTCTGAGCTGCAGCGCGAGGGGCGTCAGAGACCCGGACCGCCGAGGTGCAGCGCCCCGTATAGTCTGGCGCACGGCAACCCACGGGCGGCGGGGAGAACGTGGCGCTGAGGGTGCCGGACTTTGAGGTCGTTCCCCAACCCGGACGAGGAGACCTTTTCCGACCGACTGAGCGACGGCTTAGTGGACGCATTGGTGTCGCCGCAGCACCCTCTCCGTTCGCGCACCCCGAGCGGGCAGATCGTCACCTTGGTCGCGCTTGGCAACCTGAAAATGGCGCGACGGCAGCCGATGGCGGCGCACGGATGAGTGCGTTCGTCGGCTGGGCGCTTCTGGTCGCTGGTAGTGGACGCCGACACCGGCCTTTTGTCGGAGCGTCACGCGAATGGCATTTTTCGCTGGCCGTTAGTAGCCAGCGTCATTGCAGGGCGCAATCGGCCGCTGCCTGTCCATCAGAGTCTCGCGGCCCGTGAATCACCGACGAAGGCAAACTGCTCAAGCTAGGCGCCGCTATGCACCTCAACTGGCGGCACGCGCTCCACCAGCTTCACGAGGTTGCCTTCGGGGTCCGACACGAACAACAGACGCATTCCCAGTTCCGGGAAGACCTTCGGACCGAACAGCACCGCGACGCGCGCCTCTACGAGCCGCTGCTGCACCGCGTCGAGGTCCGTGACCTGAAGCCCGAAATGCGTGATGCCCCGCTGCGCCCCATGCCGCGGCGGGTCGGGGAACCGGACGGACTCCACCGACTGGTCGAACTGGATCAGTTCGACCTCGAATCCGCCCAGCCGCAGAAAGCAGATCTCTAGCGCCATCTCGGGGTAGCGACGTCGCGACACGCGACGGAAACCGAACAGGTCGACGTACCACGCCTCGACCTCGTCGAGGCGCTTGACCGACAGGTTCACGCACTGGGCACCCAGGACAAGGTCGGCCATCGCTTACACCATGATGATGCCGCCGTTGACGTCCAACGTGGCACCGGTGATGAAGCTGGCGTCGGGTGACGCCAGGAACCAGGCCACGGCCGCGATCTCTTCGGGGCGGGCGTAGCGGCCGAGCGGGATCGTCTTCGGGATGGCGGCGTAGAAGTCCTCCGACGTCGTCTCCTTGACCCGCTCCACATCGGTCGGTCCCGGCGCCAGCGTGTTGACGAGGATGTTGTAGTCCGCGTACTCGCGAGCCAGGTGCCGCGTGAGGCCGAGCACGCCGGTCTTGGCCGCGGTGTACTCCACGCCCAGCGCCGTCGCCACGGACCGCGCCGCATTCGACGCGAAGTTGATGATCCGTCCGCTCCTGGCCTCCATCATGCCGGGCAGCACCGCCTTGCAGCACAGGAAGATGCCCTTCAGGTTCGAATCCACCACCGAGTCCCACTCCGCCTCGGTGGTTTCGTGGGGCATCTTGTAGGCGAAGTAGCTGCCGGCCGCGTTGACGAGCACCTCGGGCGTGCCCATCGACGCACGCACGGACTCGGCCATGGCGCTGACGGAGTCCCACGACCGCACGTCGCAGGAGAAGGCCATCGCCGCCCCGGGCCGATCACCCCTGCGCTGCACCGCCTCGGCCACGGCACGGGCACGCTCCATCACGAGATCGACCACGGCCACGCGGTCGCCACCGTCGACGAACCGCTGGACCACGCTGGCCGGGATGCCGCGCCCGCCTCCGGTGACGATGACGGTGCGCGGCGTCGGGCTGGACATCTCTGGGTTCCTGCTGGTCATGGAGAGCAAAGCGGCCCGGCCGTTCAGTCCAAGGCGATGTTCATCGGCGCAATGACCTGGCCCCATTGCTGGAACTCGGCGCGGGCGTAGTCGTCGGCCTGGCGGGCGCTGGTCCGCTCGGCCACGGTGAGGCCGGCGTCCGCCAGGCGCTTTTGCACCTGGGGGTTCTGCAGGCTGTCGTTGAGGCTTCGGTTGAGACGGTCGATGACCGGCTGCGGCGTCGCGCGGGCCACGCCGACGCCGACCCAGATCGGAACGCTCATGTCGTAGCCGGCTTCGGCCATGGTGGGCACGTCCGGGATGAGCGGCACGCGGCGGGGCGTCGCCGTGGCCAGGAAGCGCAGCTTGCCGGACTGGACGAACGGCATGGGCGTGTTGGCGTCCACGAACATTGCGATCACCTGGCCGGTCGCCATGTCGGCCAGCGCCGCGGGCGAGCCCCGATAAGGCACATGCGCCATGCTCAAGCCGGCCTTGCGCTGGAAGATCTCCATGTTGAGGTGGGTGGGGTTGCCCACGCCCGAGGACGCGAAGTTGAGCGACTTCTCCGGCCTCGACTTCACGTACTGGATGAACTCCGTCACCGAGGCGACGTTCAGCGACGTCGGCACCACGAGCACCGGCGGCATCTGGACCATCATCCCCACCATGGCGAAGTCGCGTCGCGGGTCGTACGAGAGCTTGCTGTAAAGGTGGGGGTTCTGGGCGTAGATGCCCATGTCCACCGTCAGCAGGGTGTGGCCGTCCGCCGGCACGCTGGCCAGCGACGACGCGGCGATGGAACCCGCCGCGCCGGGCCGGTTCATGACCACCACCTGCTGCCCGAGGTCGCGCGCCATGCCTTCGGAGACGATGCGCGCCAGCACGTCCATCCCGCTGCCGGCGGGGTAGCCGACGATCCACTGCAGCGGCTTCGACGGAAAGGCCGCCGTCTGCGCCACCGTGCCCGACGGCCACAGGCCGAGACCCAGACCCGGCGCCGACACCGCCAACGCCGCTGCCGACAGCACCCTTCTCCTGCTCATCAACGCTGCGCCCATTGATGTCTCCTGTTGTGCCGAACGATGGGTTCAGCAGGCCACGTTAGGGCGGTCCCAGGTCGGGCGCAATCTTGAAACAGCGTCAATCCGGGAAAGCCAAATGGCCAGGGGTTCGGCCGAAAGATTGATGGACGTTCAACGTTGATCATCCGGGCAGCGGCCCCTAGACTGATCGAAACACCACCAGAGAGGCAACATGCCGCACAGCTTCTGGCCCGATGGCGCGCGACTGGTCGTCTCGGTCTCCATGCAGTTCGAGGCCGGGGCGCAGCCGGCCTGCGCGCCGTACAGCCCGTTCGCCGAGATGGACCCGTCCACGCCCGACCCGGCCGTCGGCAAGTGGTTCGAGTACGGCCTGAAGGAAGGCGTGCCGCGCCTGCTGGACCTCTGGGACCGCAAGGGGATCAAGGTCACCTCGCACATGGTCGGCAAGGCCGTGGCCCGCAGCCCGCAGCTGGCCCGCGAGATCGTCGCCCGCGGCCATGAGGCGGCCGCGCACGGCCACGAATGGGTACCGCACTGGACGATGACGCCCGAGCAGGAGCGCGCCTCCTACCGGTCGAACATCGAGGCCATCGAACAGGCCACCGGCACACGGCCGGTGGGTTTCAACGCCTTCGCGCTGCGCAACGGGCCCAACACCCTGGGCATCCTGCAGGAGCTCGGCTTCCTCTACTACATCGACGACGTCAGCCGGGACGAGCCGTTCTCGGTGGGGGGTCGGCGGCCGGCCGTTCATGGTGGTGCCCTACACCCGGCGCAACAACGACATCGACCGTTTCCACCACCTGTCGTTCTCGGCGCGCGACTTCCTGTCGGACCTGAAGGACGAGTTCGACGTGCTGTACCGGGAGGGCGCGTCACGCCGGCGGCTGATGTCGGTCAGCCTGCACGACCGCATCGGCGGCCAGCCGGCGGTGTGCCGCGTGATGGAGGAGTTCATCGACCACGCCCGGTCGCATCCCGGCGTGGCCTTCATGCGCAAGGACGAGATCGCGCGCTGGGCCGCCACCCAGGCGGACACCCCGCGTGAATAGCGCGGCCACCCGCCCGGGAAAGGGCCGACGGTGAACGGGCTGCACGACCTCGCCGCGGGGCTGGAGCGCGCGGTGCCCCTCGTCGAGGCCCTGCTGCGCTTGTGCGTGGGCGCGGCGCTGGTGCCCTACGCGCTGCGCTCCAGCTTCGGCTTCTTCAAGAACACCGGCATGCCGGTGTCCGACCTGCGCGGCACGGCCGCCTACCTGGACCGCTACGGCTGGCGGCCCGGCATGCTCTGGGCCGTGGCCTCGACCGTCAACAACCTGGTCGGCGGCAGCCTGCTCGCGCTGGGCCTGCTGACGCGACCGGCCGCCGCCGGGTGCTGCCTGCTGCTGATGCTTTCGGCCTTCCACCACCTGCGCAAGGACGGCTACTTCGCGAACCAGAACGGCTTCGAGCACTACGCGCTGTGGGGCGTGGGCTGCCTGTACTTCGTCGTGCGGGGCGGCGGGCCGTACTCGCTGGACGCGCTGCTGGGCTGGCCGCTGTGACCGATCGCCCCGCCGCGCCATGAGCCGCCGACTCGATCGCTGCTTCAGCTTCGACGACATCCGACGGCTGGCCCGTCGCCGGTTGCCGCGCATCCTCTTCGACGTCATCGACAGCGGCGTCGAGGACGAGCGCCTGCTGGCCCGCAACGAGCAGGCCTTCGCCGACCGCCACCTGGTGCCCCGGCAGATGCAAGACGTCGGCCGGCGGTCGCAGGCCGTCACGCTGTTCGGCCGCCGCTACGCCAGCCCGGTCGGAGTGGCCCCCACCGGCCTAGCCGGCCTGTTCCGCCCCGGCGCGGAATCGGCGCTGGCGCGCGCGGCGGCGGCCTGCGACGTGCCGTTCGTCCTGTCGGGCGCCTGCCTCGAAGCCCTGGAGTCGGTGGCGTCGATCGCCCCCGACCGCACCTGGTACCAGCTCTACGCCGCACGCGACTGGAGCGTGTCGCAGGACCTGATGGCGCGCGCCCGCGCGCAGGGCATCGAGGTGCTGGTGCTCACCGTCGACGCCCCGGTCTACCCGAAGCGCGAGCGCGACCTGCGCAACGGCTTCGGGCTGCCGCTCAAACCCACGCCGTCGCTGCTGCTGGAAGCGCTGCGCCACCCGGCCTGGATCGCGGACCACCTGCGGCACGGCGGCCTGCCGATGATGCACACCTGGGCGCGTTATGCCGGCCCGAACGCCGATGCCGCCGCTGTGTTCGCCTACTTCCGCAGCCAGAGCCCGTCGGTGCAGACCTGGCGCGACCTGGACCTCTTCCGCCGGCACTGGCCGGGCCGCCTGGTGGTCAAGGGGCTGCAGCACCCCGACGACGGCGTGCGGGCGGCCGAGGCCGGGGTGGACGGCATCATCGTCTCCAACCACGGCGGCAAGGCGCTGGACCGGGGCCCCGCGGCGCTGGACATGCTGCCGGGCATGGCGGCGGCCGTGGGCGAGCGGGTCACGGTGATGATGGACAGCGGCGTGCGGCGCGGCGCCGACGCCGTCATCGCCCGCTGCCTGGGGGCGCAGTGCACCTTCGTCGGCCGGGCGCCGCTGTACGGCGTCATCGCCGCCGGCGAGCCCGGCGTCCGCCGCGTGCTGGACCTGCTGCGCGACGAGATCGACCGCACCCTGGGGCTGATCGGCGTGCCGGACTTCGAGGCGCTGGGGCCGCAGGCGCTGGGGCCCCGGGTGCTGCACGCCGGCGCCGCTCACCCGTCGACGCCGGCGCCGGCCGCCGCCGACTGGGCCGCGGCGGCCTGAGCCGGCCGCACGGGCCGCCTCGCCGTCCAGGGTCCCGCCAAGGCCGCGGGCCGCCGCATCAGCCGCGGCGCAACGGCGCCAGCAGGTCGTCGACGCAGGGCAGCCGGGCCAGGTCGTCCAGCTGTTGCAGCAGGCGCTGCGCGCGCCCGGCCCCCAGCAGCGGGCCGGCCAGGACCTCGAACTTGCGCCGCAGCCGGCCCTCGCCGGCACCGTCCAGCGGGGGCACCCGCGCCGGGTCATGGGCGGTGGTCGCCTCAAGCCGGCAGTCGGCCAACGCCACCTGCAGACGGGCCGCGGTGGCGGCCACGTCCGCGTCGGCCTGCACCACCACCCGATCGCGGACGGCGCGCACCTCGGGGTCGTCGAGGTCCGGTCCACCGAACGCCGCCGGGTCTTCGGTGGGCCGTCCGCACCACGCCATCGCCACCGCGTGCGGAAGGCTGCGGCGGGCCTGCAGACCGTCGGCGGGCGCCCGGTACGGGCAGGCGGCCAGGGTGCTGGGGTGCACCCGAAGCCGCAGCACCGTCTCCTGGCCCGGCCATCGCGCGGCGGCCTGGGCCCGCAGCGCGAGCGCGCACTCGATGGCCGCATGCACGAAGAAGCAGGCGGCGTGGAACTTGAAGAGGTGGCCGGCCAGCGCCTGCCCCGGCGGCGGCAGCGCCCGCAGGTCGGGCGGCGGCTTGCGGCCATAGGCCTCGATGAAGCCGCCCCGGCATTCGAGGATGTCGTCGCGGGCGGTGAAGCCGCGCTCGGCCAGCAGGGCGGACTGCACGCCCGCCCGCGCCGCCTGCCCCGGGTGCAGCGGCTTGGCCATGGTGCCGCCCTCTACCCGCAGCCCCGCCGACTGACTGGCCGCCAGCCCGAGCGCGTGCGCGGTGGCGCGGGGGTCGAGGCCCAGCAGGCGGGCGGCACCCGCCGCGGCGCCGAGCACACCGACCGTGCCGGTGAGGTGGAAGCCCAGCGCCTGGCTCTCGGGCATGACCCAGCCGCCGATGTCGCAGGCGGCGTCGCAGCCGGCGACGTAGGCCTGCAGCAGTGCGGTGCCGCCGGCCCGTCGCCACTGCGCCAGGGCCAGCAGCCCGGGCAGGATGGCCGCCGACGGGTGGCCGCTGAGGGCCAGGTTCACGTCGTCGTAGTCCTGCGCGTGCGCGGCGACGCCATTGACCCACGCCGCGGCCGCCACCGGTAGCCTCGTGAAGGCGCCGCCCAGCACGGTGGCCTGCGGCGCACCGCCGTCCCCTTCGGCCTGGTCGCGGACCAGGCCGGCCAGCGGTTCGGTGCTGCCGGCCAGGGTCGCCCCCAGGCAGTCGAGCACCGCCAGCCGCGCCGTGCGCCGGGCGGTCTCGCCGAGGTCGTCCCAGCGCAGCGTGCTGGCGCGCCGGGCGACCAGGGCGGTCAGCCCGCCGGCCGGTGCCGTCGTGCCGCCACCGGCGTTCACAGCGTGTAGCCGCCGTCGATCACGAACACCCCGCCGGTGGTGAAGCCCGCCTCGTCGCCCGCGAGGTGGACGGCCAGCGCGGCCACCTCCTGCGGGCGGCCGAAGCGGCCCACCGGATGGCGCGCCAGCCGCGCGGCCTGTTCGGCGCGCGGGTCGGGATCGGCGGCCACGCGTTCGCGCACCGTGGGCGTGTCGATGACGCCGGGGCAGATGACGTTGCAGCGCACCCCGTCGGGCGCGTGCGCCAGCGCCACCGCCTTGGTGAGCCCGATCACCGCGGCCTTGCTGGTCCCGTAGGCGAAGCGCATGGCGTTGGCGACGATGGACGACTGGACCGAGGCGACGTTGACCACGCTGCCGTGGCCGCGCTCGATCATGCCGGGCAGGAAGGCCTTGACGAGGCGGTACATCGAGCTGACGTTGAGCGTCCAGGTGCGCTCCCAGTCGTCCTCGCTGCAGTCGAGGATGCCCCCGTGGTGCACCCAGCCAGCGACGTTGGCGATGACATCCTGCGGCCCCAGCGCCGCCGGCAGGGCGTCAATGGCCTCGCGGTCGCACACGTCCAGCACCGCGGTGCGCTGCACCGCCGTTCCCTCGAACGAGGCCAGCAGGTCGGCCCGGACGTCGGTGGCGACGACGACGGCGCCCTCCTCGGCGAAGGCCAGCGCGATGGCCCGGCCCATGCCCTGGCCCGCCGCCGTGACGAGCGCCCGCTTGCCCTGAAGGCGGCCCAGCGACATCCCCCTGCCCGGCGCTACCCTGCGCCAGCCGCGCTGCGCTGCGGCTGCGGCGCCATGCACGCGAGGCCGCCGTCGACCACCAGCTCCGCGCCGTTCACATAGGCCGCCTCGTCGGACGCCAGGTACACGGCGGCCATCGCCACGTCCCAGGCCGAGCCGAACCGCCCCATCGGAACGGTCTGTTCGCGCCGCCGCCGCGCCTGCGGCCCGGCCACCTGGCCGGTGGCCGCGGCGATGCGGTCGGCCACCGACGCGAGGACCGGCGTGTCGACGATGCCCGGCACCAGCAGGTTGACTCGCACCTGCTGCGGCCCGTACTGCGCCGCCAGCGCGCGGGTGAAGGCGGCCACGCCACCCTTGCTCGTGCTGTAGGCGATCGCCGGCATGCCCAGGTAGCGCTCAGCGGAGATCGAGCCCACGTTGACGATGGCGCCCCCGCCGGCCCGCACCATCACCGGCAGCGCGTGGCGGCAGGCGAGGAACAGGCCCTTGAGGTTGACGGTCACGGTGCGGTCCCAGTCCTCCTCCGACAGCTCGCACAGGTCGCCGGGGGTCATCACCCCGACGTTGTTGTGTAGCACCTGCAGGCCGCCGAAGCGCTCGACGCAGCGGCGGACCATGGCCGCCATGTCGCCATCGCGGGTCGCGTCGGCGGTGAAGGCCTCGCTCGCCCCGCCCTCGCCGCGGATGACCTCGTGCGTGGCCTGGGCCGCGTCCTCGCAGGCGTCGACGACCAGCACCTTCGCCCCTTCGCGGGCGAAGGCCACGGCCGCGGCCTTACCGTTGCCCCAGCCCGGCGCGATGGACCCGGCGCCGACGACGATGGCGGCCTTGCCCTGCAACCGACCCATCAATCGAGCCGGATGTTCATCGGCTTGACCACGCCCTCCCAGAACGTGACCTGCGATCGAACGAAGTCGGCGGCCTTCGGTCCGCTGCTGAAGAACGGCACCACGCCGAAGGTGGCGAACTTGTCCTTGACCTCCTGCGTCTGCAGGGTCTCCGCGAGCGCCGCGGTCAGCCGGTCCACGACCTGCTGGGGCACGCCCTTCGGCGTGGCCAGCGCCAGCCACACCGAGATCGGGTAGTCCTTGACGCCGAGCTCGGAAAAGGTCGGCACGTCGGGGATGTGCGGCAGTCGGCTGTCGGTGGCCACCGCGAGCAGGCGGACCTTGCCGCTCTGCACGAAGGGCTTGAAGGAACCGTAGTCGCCGATCGCGGCCTGCACCTCGCCGGACGCCAGGTCGGCCACCATGTTCACCATGGCCTTGTACGGCACGTGCACCAGCTTCGTCCCCGTGCGCTGCTGCAGCAGCTCCATGCTGATGTGCAGGGGGTTGCCCACGCCGGAGGTGCCGTAGTTGAGCTTGCCGGGATGGGCCCGCGCGTGGGCGACGAACTCCTGGTAGTTCTTGACCGGCAGGTTGGCGTTCACCGCCAGCATGAAGGGCAGCATGGCCCAGGTGCCGACGACCTGGAGGTCGCGTGGCGGCAGGTACGACAACCCGGCGTACAGGTGCTGCGCGGTGGTGTAGCCGCCCATGTCGATGGTCATGACGGTGTAGCCGTCTGCCGGCGACTTCGCGACGCTGGCGGTGCCCAGCGTGCCGCCGGCGCCGGAGCGGTTGTCGACGACGATGGGCTGCTGCAGCCGCTTGGCCATGTCCTCGGCGACGACGCGCGTCATGACGTCCAGCCCGCCGCCTGCGGGGTAGGCCACGACCCACCGGATCAAGCGCGACGGATAGCCCGCCTCCTGTGGCTGGGCGGTCGCCGGGCCTGCCAGCGACAGCCATGCGGCACCGAGGGCGGCCAGCCATGCCCGCAACCCGCCTATTCGCATCGTCGCTCCTCGCGCTGGGATCGTGATGCCCGCAGGTTAGGAGCGGCCGATGGGTCGATCAAGATTGAAGGTGCATCAATGCGGGAAGGTCCTTGTGCGGCGCCCGCCGGGCACGGTCGCCCGGCGCCGGCGCCGCTCAGGCGGCCGGGTTCGGGCGGCTCAGCTGGAAGACGGACACGGCCTGCACCATCGTCTCGGTCTGATGGTTGAGCGTGCGCGTCGCAGCGGTGGCCTGCTCGGCAAGCGCCGCGTTCTGCTGGGTGGTGCCGTCGAGCTGGCTCAGCGCCTGGGCGATCTGCGTCACGCCGGCGCTCTGCTCGTTCGAGGCCACGCTGATCTCGCCGACGATGTCGGACAGCTGGCGGATGGACTCGACCACCTGGCCGATGGTGTTGCCGGTGCGCACGACGAGCGCCTCGCCTTGCTCCACGCGCTCCACACTCGTGCCGATGAGGTCCTTGATCTCGCGGGCGGCCTGCGCGCTGCGTTGCGCCAGGTGGCGCACCTCGCTCGCCACCACCGCGAAACCGCGGCCCTGCTCGCCCGCCCGGGCGGCCTCGACGGCGGCGTTGAGGGCCAGGATGTTGGTCTGGAAGGCGATCCCGTCGATGGTGCCGATGATGTCGGCGATGCGGCGCGAGCTGTCGGCGATGCCCTTCATGCTCGACACCACCTGCTGCACCGCCTCGCCGCCGTCCTTGGCCACCCGGCTCGCGGTCTGCGCCAGCCGGTCGGCCTCCATCGCGCTGTCGGCGTTGCGCCGGATCGTGTCGCCGATCTGCTGCGTGGCCGCGGCCGTCTCCTGCAGCGACGCCACCTGCCTTTCGGTGCGCGAGGACAGGTCCTCGTTGCCGGCGGCGATCTGGCGCGAGGCGGTGGCGACCGACTCGGCGCTGGTGCGCACCCCGCCCACCGTCTCGGCCAGCCGGTCCCGCATGGCGTTCAGCGCCGCCAGCAGCTGGGCCGCCTCGTCGCGGCCACGCACGTCGATGGCCGTGGTGAGGTCGCCCTCGGCGACGGCCTGCGCCACGTCGATGGCATGCCGTAGCGGGCGCGTCGTGGAGCGCACCACGCTGACCCCGATCAGTCCGGTCAGGCACAGCGTGACCAGCAGCAGCCCCAGCAAGGTGTAGCCCGCGCGGTGGACCTCGGCGTCGACCTGCTGGCCGGCCTGCTTCATGAGGTCGTCGCCGAGCCCGACCATCTTCTCGAGAATGCCCTGGTAGGTGTCGAACCGCGGGGCGAGCGTCTGCTGCAGCAGGCCGCGCGCCTCGTCGAGACGGCCCTCGTCAAGCAGTTTCAAGAGCGCCCCACGCTGCTCGCCATAGGCTTGGCGTGCGGTCACCAACACCTTGAAGGCTTCCTTGCCCTTAGGAGTTGTCATCGCCTCGCCGAGCGACGCAAGGGCATCGTCATTAAGGCGGACGATCCGGTCGAGTTCCTCACGCAACGGTTTGGCAAGAGCGGCTTCAACAAGCACGAGATCGCGCATTGTGCTGGCCGCCTTGTTGTTGTTCTCGCGGATGTGGTAGAGCAGTTTGATGCGCGGGTAGCGCAACTCGAATGCGCTGTCGAACTGCTCGTCGACCGCGGCCAGCTTCAGCATAGCGAGCCCGACCGCAAGGACAAGGAAGCTGGCGAGCGCCATAAAGGCAACGGCGAGGCGGGCCGTGAGAGAGAAGTTGCGCATGTTCTGGCATCAGAGGAAAAGCCACGGCGCATCGCCGCTACGCAATATCGGCCCCCTCCCCACCCGGCTTTAGAGGCTGAGTTCCATGCGACTGCGTCGTCCGTCGGATCAAGTCGCGGACAGACGCTCCCGCCTTGCGCGCCAGCGTTCGAGCACCTCCGGGTTGCGGAAATACAGCGGCGGCTCGCCGCGCAGCAGCCGGTCGATGTTCTCCAGCGCCGTCTCGGGGATCGCATTGAAGATCTCCTGCGTGTGCCCGACCATGTGCGGCGTCAGGATCACGTTGTCGAGCCGGCGCAACGGGTGGTCGGCCGGCAACGGCTCCAGTTCGAAGGCGTCGAGGGCGGCGCCGGCGATGCGCCGTTCCGCCAGCGCTCGCACCAGCGCCGCCTCGTCGATCATCCCGCCGCGGGCGGTGTTGACCAGGAACGCGCTGGGCTTCATGCGCGACAACGTCCGGTCGTTGATCATGTGCCGTGTCTCGTCGGTGAGCGTGGTGTGCACGCTCACGATGTCACCCTGGGACAGCACCGCATCCAGGTCGGCCGCCTGCGCGTTGACCGGCAGGTCCTCCGGCTTCAGGTAGGGATCGAACACCAGCACCCGCACGCCCCAGCCCTGCAGCCGCTCCGTCACGCCGCGTCCGATGCGGCCCAGCCCGATCAGGCCCACGGTCTTGCCCATGAGCATGCGGGCTTTCATCGTCTTCGGTCGCGGCAGGTTCTCGGCCAGCACGCGCTCGGTGCCGTGCAGGTCGTACAGCATGGCGAGCATGAGCAGGACGGTGGCCTCCGCCATCGAGTTGAAGTTCTCCGGCGTCGGCCCGTGCGCCACCGCGATGCCCAGTTCGTTGGCCGAGCGCAGGTCCACCGACTCGGTGCCGATGGTCGGAAAGACGACGCCCTGCAGCCGCCGGGCCGCGATCAACGCCGCGCGGTCGACGATGGAGCGGGTGGTCGTCACCACCAGGTCCGCGTTGGCGAAGTAGCGGGCGAGGTCGTCACCCTGGAACTGCGTCTTGTGGGGCGGCTTCTGCTGCGGCCCCCGCACGACCTGGAAGCCGCGCTGCCGCAGCCCGTCCGTCACCTGCTCCAGCCAGGGATCGAGGATGAAGTCCGAGGTGACGAGGGCGGTGCGTGTGGGCTGCATGGCAGGACTCGTGGAGGGGATGTGGAGGGCCGCGGAACCGAGGGTCAGCCCTGCTGGGGCAGCGGGCGCGCTCCCAGGCGGCCACAGGCCGGCAGCGGCACGTCGACGGACAGCCGGCGGGCGGCGTACCACAGCATGGCCGAGTTGCTGGTGACCACCGGGCGGTCGAGGAGGCGCTCGGCTGCGGACACCGCCTCCCAGCCGCGGATGGCGGTGCAGCTGAGCACGTAGGCGTCCGCCTCGGGGTGCCGCATCTCCAGCAGGAGCTGTTCCCAGCGCTGCGGCGTGACGGCCAGCATCTCGTGCGGCGTCGCGATGTCCAGGCCGCGCGACGCGAGCACCTCGAAGCCGAGGTGCTCGAAGAACCGGTCCTCCCGGCGCGCGATCGACTCGACGTACGGCGACAGCATCACCAGGCGCCGCGCACCCAGCGCGTGCAGGGCCGCCACCAGGGCCTGCGACGTGGCGATCGCGGGCACGCGCGCCACCGCTTCGATGCGGCGCAGGACGTCGACCTGCGCGTCGCCGGACGCGGTGCTGATGGCGGTGCAGTGGAAGGCGACGAGGTCCACCCGGGCGTCGCGCAGCAGGCGTGCACCGTCTTCCACCCCCGCGGCCATCGCGGCCAGGTCGGCGTCGCTGCTGCCGTTCAAGGGCAGGCGGGTCCAGTGCAGCGCCAGGCCGGCCGGCCGCGCGGCCGCGAACTGCGGCTCCGCCGCGGTGTTGCCCGACGGCAGGATGAGGCCCAGCCGGCGGCCCTCGCCGTAGTCGACCTGCAGCGTCATGCGGTGGCGGTGGCTGGGGCGGCGGCCTGGCCCATCTGCTGCCAGGCGGCGTCGACGTCGTCGGGGCTCAGCCTGCCGGCAGACGCGCGGCGGGACTCCAGCGCCTGCCACAGGCGGCTGCGCGCCTCGTTGCGCAGCGGCGGCGGCAGCCCGTAGAGGTGCTCGCTGTAGCGCTGCCAGACGGCGTCCGTCCAGGCGGCCTCGTAGCGGCGGCGTTCGGGGTCGAAGGTGAAGCGCTCGGCGGGCGGCTGCTGCGCCCGGCCCTGCGCCCGCCGCTGGGCGGTGGCCGCCTCGTTGACGCCGTGGCTCGAGGCGTCGAGCACGACGCCATAGGCCTGCTCGGCGGCCTCCCGGCTCACGAAGCCGTCCTGCACATCGGCCAGCACCCGCGCCGGCTCGCGGTCGAGCGGGTTGCCGTGGCCGCCGCCGCCGGCGATCTCGATGCGCACGACGTCGCCGCGCAGCAGGCGCAGCAGGTCAATCTTGCCGATGTCCTGCGGCGCCGCCTGGCCGGCCCGGCGCAGCGTCACCCGGCCGCCCGCGCCGCACTGGCCGCCGGCCAGGCCCCAGGGCCGGAAGCGGTGGCGCTCCATGCCGCGGGCGGTGATGCTGCATTCGGCGGCCAGCACCTGGAACTCGAGGAAGGCACCGCAGCCGCCCCGCCACCGGCCCGGACCGCCGGAGTCCGGCAGCAGCCCGTAGCCCAGCACCCGCACCGAGGCCTTGCGCTCGACCGCCTCGACCGGGCTGTTGCGCAGGTTGGCGATGTCCACCACGTCGCGGGCGTGCAGGCCGTCGCCGCCGGCGTGTCCGCCGGTGCCGCCGGACAGGGGCTCGAGCACGTTGACCAGCAGGCGGCCCGCGGCGTCGCGCTCGGCGAAGACGACCGGCGCGATGGTGCCGGCGCCGCAGGCGGGCACCAGCCCGTCGCGGGCCTGGGCCAGCGCGCCGAACAGCGCATCCTGCACGCGAACGCCGGTGGTGGTGCGCAGCCCCACCGCCGCCGGGAACTGGCAGTTGAGCACGCTGCCCTCCGGCACCGACACCGACACCGGCCGCAGCAACCCGGCGTTGACGGGCAGGTCCGGCTCCTCGGTCAGCAGCAGGAACATGATCTTGTAGACCAGCCAGGGATGGGGCTTGCCGCAGCTGAAGATGTTGAACGCCGACGGGACCTGCACCTCGGTGCCGGTGAAGTCGATGTGCAGCCGGTCGCCCTGGACCGTCACCGCCACGCACAGCTTGATCGGCTGCGACGAGGCGACGTCGTCGTCCAGGTAGTCGGCGAAACGGTAGGTGCCGTCCGGGATGCGCTCCAGCACCTGGCGCGCGCGCCGCTCGCCGTAGTCCAGCGCGTCGTCCATGGCGGCGCGGAAGGTGGCCGCGCCGTAGCGCTCGACCAGTTCGCGCACGCGCCGATCCGCCACCCGCAGGGCGGTGCGCATGGCCAGCAGGTCGCCCTCGGAGTCGGTGGGCACGCGCACGTTGTTGAGCAGCAGCCGGAAGACGTCGTCGTTGCGCTGGCCGGCGCGGTACAGCTTCACCGGCGGCACGCGCAGCCCCTCCTGGAACACCTCGCGGTGCGACGGCGACAGGCTGCCGGGCACGTTGCCGCCGACGTCCGTCGAATGCACGTAGGCGAAGGCGAAGCACACCAGTTCGCCGCCGGCGAAGATGGGGGCCAGCATGTTGACGTCGGGCAGGTGCGACGCGACGCCTTCGGTGGTGTACGGGTCGTTGTAGAAGACCACGTCGCCCTCGTCGTAGCGGTCCTGCGAGCGCAGGACGGCCGAGAAGTCGAGGTTGGCGAACATCGAGATGCCGATGGACACGGGGTAGCCGAAGATCTCGCCGCGCGGCGTGACCAGCGCGACGCCGAGGTCGGCGGTCTCGTTGACGAAGGCGGTGTAGCCGGTGCGCTGCAGCGCGTAGCCCATCTCCTCGGCCACGGCGCGGAAACGCTGCATCAGCACTTCGAGCAGGATCGGTTCGGTGCGCATCGGGGCCGCTCCAGGGGTCGGGTGGGTCATGGCGAGGTCCGGGTGAGCATCAGCGCGCCGACGCGGTCGACGGTGGCGCGGAAGCCGGGGGCCACCACGGTGGTGGTGTCGAACTGCTCGACGATGGCGGGGCCGTCGAAGCCGTGGCCCGCCAGCAGCGCCTCGCGCCGGTAGACCCGCGCGTCGTGCAGCGTCCCGCCATAGCGGATGCGGCGCCGGCCCGCGGGCACCGGTTCGGACCCTGCATCGGCGGCCGGCAACTCGCGCAGCGCGAAGGTCGGGCGGCGACCGGTGATGCGGGCGCGCAGGTTGACCACCTCCACCGGGCTGCCGGGCTGGGCGGCACCGTACAGCGTGGCGTAGGCGGCCTCGAAGCAGGCGCGCAGGCAGTCGCCGCCGAGCTGCGCCACGCGGTCGGGCAGCGGCACCTCGAGCTCGAAGGCCTGCCCGGCATACCGCATGTCGGCGCTGAAATCGAGGCTCACCGATTCGACCTCCGCCTGCTCGCCGTCCAGCCAGCCGCGGGCCTGGGCCTCCAGCGCCTCGAAGCTGGCGCGCAGCGACTCGTCCGGCACGGCGTCGACCGCCTTGCGCCAGCTGCGGATGTAGTCGGCCTTGAGGTCGGCGATCATCGCCCCGAGGGCGCACAGCGTGCCAGGCGAAGGCGGCACCAGGATGCGCGTCATGCCCAGGTCCTCGGCCAGCAGGCAGGCGTGGGTGGCGCCAGCGCCGCCGTAGGGCACCAGCACGAAGTCGCGCGGGTCGATACCACGCTTGGTCAGCATGGGCAGCAGCGAGGTGGACATGTTGGACGTGCCCAACGCCAGCACCGCTTCCGCCGCCGCGGGAATGTCGACGCCCAGGCGCTCGGCCAGCGGCGCCAGCGCACGCTCGGCCAGTTCGGTGTGCAGCCGCATGGCGCCGCCGAGGAAGCGCTCCGGGTCGAGGAAGCCGCAGACGAGGTAGGCGTCCGTGGTGGTGGGCTGCTCGCCGCCGCGGCCGTACGCCGCCGGCCCGGGCACCGCGCCGGCGCTCTGCGGGCCGAGCTTCATCAGCCCCAGCGAATCGAAGCGGGCGATGGAGCCGCCGCCGGCGCCGACGGCGAACACGTCCACCGCGGGCATCACCATCGGGAAGTCGCCGATGCCGGCGTCGGTGGAGTAGACCGGCACGCCGCCGCGGATGATGGACACGTCGGCGCTGGTGCCGCCGATGTCGCAGGTGACGCAGTCCAGCACGCCGGCCGCGCGCGCCACGAAGGCCGCGCCCACCACGCCCGCCGCCGGCCCGGACAGCAGCGTGTGCACCGGCAACCGGGCGGCGGTCTGCGCGCTCATGACGCCGCCGTTGGACCGCGTCAGGTAGAGCTTACTCCGCAGGCCCACCCGCTGGGCGTCCTGCTTCAGCGCCTCGACGTAGCGGCTCATGAGGGGCTGGACGTAGGCGTTGAGCACGGCCACGATGCCGCGCTCGTACTCGCGGGCCTCCGGCCAGAGGTCGGTGGACCGCGAGACCATGACGCCCTGCAGCCGCTCCTGCAGTTCCTGCACGACCGCCGCCTCCTGCTGCGGCTGCGCGAAGGCGTTGAGCAGGCACACCGTCACCGCCTCGACGTCCATCGCGGCCAGCGCGTCGGCACAGCGGTCGATCGCCTTGTCGGTCAGCGCCAGGACCACCTCGCCGTCGCGGTCCAGGCGCACCGGGAGCTCCACGACGCGACGGCGCGGGACCAGCGACGCCGGCACGCTGGACATCAGATCGAACTGGTTGGGCTTTTGCAGCCTCGCCAGTTCGAGCAGGTCGCGGTTGCCGGCGGCGACCACCAGTGCCACCTTGGCGCCGCGCCGCTCCAGCACGGCGTTCAGGCCGATCGTCGTTCCATGCACGAAGCTCCCGATGTCGGCGGGGTCGCCGCCGAGGCGGCCGACGAGCTGCTCGATGCCGGCGGCCGCCGCTTGCGAGGGCGAGTGCGGCGTGCTGGGCACCTTGTGGGTGTGCACCAGCCCGCTTGCTTCGTCGAGCAAGGTCAGGTCGGTAAAGGTGCCACCGATGTCGATCCCGAGTCGATAGGTCAACGCTGCCTCCCGAACCGAGCGGGGCAATGACCGCTCTGGCACTTGTTTCGAGGACCACAATACGCGACCATTTCTAATTGATCAATCTTGAACCGGTCATCAATGCCCAAGCGAATCGAGAACGACGGGGATGCCGCGGCACGGACGAATTACGCCAGCGCGCAGGAGGCGATGAAACTGCTGGGCATCCGCCAGCAGACGCTGTATGCGTATGTGAGCCGGGGCTGGATCCGCAGCATCCGGCAGCCCGGGCAACGCAACCGGCTGTACCTGCGAGAGGACCTGGAGCGCATGTCGGCGCGCTCCCTGGCGCGTTCGGGCCACGGCGCGGTGGCCGCCTCGGCGATGAACTGGGGCGAGCCCATCATCCCGACCACGATCACCGAGATCACCGCGGAAGGCCCGCGCTACCGCGGCAAGCTGGCCTGCGACCTGGTGCGCCAGGGCGCGTCCTTCGAGTCGGTGGCGGAGCTCCTGTGGACCGGCATGTGGCACGAAGGCGCCGCCTGGCCACAGGCCGAGTCGAGCCTCGAGCTCAAACGCCTGACCGACTCGCTGCCGTCGTTGCAGGCCAGCGACCAGCTGCTGGAGGTGTTCGCACTGGTTACGCTGCACCTCGGCGTCGGACGCGGCACGGTGGCCGAGCGCATCCGAAGCGGCCGCACGCTGGACGCGGCGCGGCAAGTCATCCACACGCTGGTGGGCTGCTGCGGGCTGAGCTCGGCGGCCCAGCGCTACGTCGCCATGCGCGACGGCGAGACGGTGGCGCAGGGCCTGATGCGAGCGCTCGGCGTGAAGCCCACGCCGGAGAACCGCCGCGCGATCGAGGCCATCCTGATCCTGCTGGCCGACCACGAGTTGTCGCCCGGCGCCTTCAACGCACGCGTGGCGGCGTCCAGCGGCAGCACGCTGCACAGCTGCATCGCGTCCGCGCTGTGCGCCAGCTCAGGGCTCGAAATCGGCCGGCTGTACAACCGCGTAGGCGAGTTTCTCGACAGCGGGCGCAGCAAGGCGACCCTGGTCGCGCGGGCGCTCGACTTCCACCGTCGCAACACCATGGTCCCGGGGTTCGTGCACCCCATGTACCCTCATGGCGATCCACGGGCGCGGCTGCTGCTGGAGATCGCCCGTGAACGGGACGATCCCGGCAGGACGCTCGCCCCCGTCTTCGGCTTCCTCGAAGAGGTGGAGGAGCGGCTGTCGCTGCACCCCCGCCACGAGTTCGCGGTGGCGGTGCTGGTGCGCGCGATGGGCCTGCCGCGCTATGCCGCCGGCGCGCTCTTCGCGCTGGCGAGGACCGCCGGCTGGGTGGCCCATGTGCAGGAGCAGCGGCTGTCGGGCTCGCTGCTGCGGCCCCGCGCCAAGTTCGTGGGCACGTCGGCCAGCGCCGACGCCCTGCCCGTCATCCCCTGAACCTGCTCACCCGGTCGAGGCCGCATGCGACCCTGGCGCGGCGCCCAGCGGGGCCGCGCCTCACGGCGCGCCGGCGCCCGCCAGGCCGGTGCCGGGCATCAGGTAACGCGACGGCTCGAAGGTACGCTGGGCAATGACGAGTCCGGCGTCGACCAGGCTCGCGTGCACCAGGCGCAGCCCCTCCACGTTGATCGACAGGTCCCGCGTCAGGCACTGTCCTTCGGTCAGGTCCTGCCAGGCCCGCCGGGCGTGGACCCACGGCACCTCCATCGACTCGCTAGCCACCAGCGCCATGCGGTCGCCGTCACGGTAGAAGTGGTCGGCGCTGCGGCGCATGACGGCCAGGAACGCGGCCAGTTCGGCACCGTGCGCATCGACCCAGCCGCGGTCCGCGTTGAGGGTGTTGAATTGCCAGACCGGGACCACGTCGCTGATGTCGCCCAGCACCGTCAGACCCGCCTCCTGTGCCAGGTAAACCCACGGCAGCGACTGCAGGCCGGCGTCGATGCGCCGCTCCAGCAGGAGACGGTGCCGCAAGGGGGCGCCGCCGGTCTCCACCACCTCGAACTCCTCGGGGAACCGCAGCCCGTGGGCCCGCGCGAGCAGCTTGAAGTGGAAGAAGCTGCCCTCGGTGCGCGACAGCACGCCGATGCGCCGGCCGCGCAGCGCCGCCACGCTGTCGATGCCCGGCTGCACCACCAGCCGATGGCTCAGCCGGTCGGCGTTGCCGCCCACCAGCACGGTGGCGCCGCCGCGGTCGACGTCCTGCAGCACCGAATCGGGCGGCGCGATGGCGATCTGGCACCGGCCCTCGCGCAGCGCCTGCACCGGGTCGTCGTTGCCCAGCAGGCAGGTGTGCACCTGCAGCCCTTCGGCCTCGAACAGGCGCTCGCGCAGCGCCGCCCACAGGGGGACGTAGTAGAAGGTGCGCGAGACGATGCCGACCGTCAGCCGACCCTCGTCCATCATGTCCTGTACGAGGGGTCGAGGCGGTCCGCGATGCGCAGGTAGGCCGGCCAGTCGTCCTGGCCGCCGTGCGCGTCGTGGCGCTCCCATTGCCGGGCGGCATGCTCGCAGGTCTCGGCCGACGGCAGCACGATGCGGCAGCCGGTGGCCTGGAGCATGAGCTGCGTCTCGCAGGCGCCGACCAGGTAGCGCATCAGGGTCAGCGCCTCGCTGGCGCTCGTGCCGCAGGTCAGCAGCCCGTGGTTGCGAAGGATCATCGACTTGTGGCGGGGACCGAGGTCGCGAGCCAGGCGCGACGCCTCGTCGAGGTCGGTCGCGATGCCCTCGTAGTCGTGGTAGGCCAGGCGGTCGTAGAAGCGCATCGCGCCCTGCGTCATCGGCAGCAGGCCCTCTGCGTTCGCCGACATGGCCATGCCGGCCTTGCTATGCACGTGCAGCGTGCAGTGCAGGTCGGGGCGCGCGTTGAGGATGGCGGTGTGGATGGTGAACCCGGCCGCGTTGACGCCGTCGTCCTCACTCAGCGCCTTGCCGCGCAGCTCGATCTTCACCAGGTTGGATGCGCACACCTCGTCGAACATGACCTGGTGCCGCTTGAACAGGAAATGGCCGGGCTCGTCCGGCACCCGCAGCGCAATGTGGTTGTAGATCAGGTTGTCCCAACCGTAGTGGACGCACAACCGGTAGGTCGCCGCCAGGTCGATGCGGGCCTGCCATTCGGCGTCGCCCATGTTCGAAGGTCTGCTCATGAACTGCTCCTTACTCGGCCTTGATCTGCGCTTCCCGGATCACCCGGCCCCAATTCTCGGCGTCGCTGCGGATCGACTCGGCGAAGGCGGCCGGGGTGCTGGCCACCGGCTCGGCGCCGAGCGCCAGCCAGCGTTCGCGCAGGGCGGGTTCGATGACCAGGCGCGCCACCTCGCTTTGCAGGCGCGCCACCACCGCCGGCGGCGTGCCGGCCGGTGCCAGCAGGCCCAGCCACACGCTGGTTTCGTAGCCGGGCAGGCCGGCCTCGGCGATGGTGGGCACCTGCGGCAGCGCCGGATGGCGGCGCGTGCCGGTCAGGCCGATGGGCCGCAGCTTGCCGCTGGCCACATGCGGACCGGCGGTGCCGATGGCGGCGAAGAAGAAGTCGACCTGGCCTCCGACCACATCGCCGACGGCCGGCGCGCCGCCCTTGTACGGGATGTGGTTCATCTCGGTGCGCGACAGGCGGTTGAACAGCACCATCGCCAGCTGCTGCGGGCTGCCCGCGCCGACCGAGGCGTAGCTAAGCTGCCCGGGCGACCGGCGCGCGCGCTCGATGACCTGTTCGACCGTGGCCAGGTCGTTCTTCGGGCCCGCCACCAGCACCAGCGGCATGTCCACCACCTTGGTGATCGGCACGAAGTCCTTCACCGGATCGTAGGGCAGCTTGGGCATCAGCGCCGGATTGATGGCCACCGTGGCCTCGGTGGTCATCAGCAGCGTGTTGCCGTCGGGGGCTGACTTGGCCACCATGTCGGCGGCGAGGATGGTGCTGGCGCCCGGCTTGTTCTCGACCAGAACGGGACGCTGCAGGCGCTCGCTCAGCCCCGGCGCGATGGCGCGCGCCACCACGTCGCCCGCACCGCCCGGCGCGAACGGCACGATGATGCGCAGTGGCCTGACCTCCTGGGCGTGCGCGCCGCCCATGGCCCCCAAGGCGACGGCGATGCCCATCATGACGGTGCGCAGCAGGTGGTTCACATTCATCTCCCGTGGGGTGTTCAGTTGTCCGCCGTGACGCCGGCCTGCCGGATGATCCGCGTCCACTTGACCGTTTCCTGCGCGATGGCGGCGCCGAACGGTTCGGGCATGGACAGCACCGCCGTCATGCCCATCTGCGACAGGCGCTCGCGCATGGCGACGCCGTCCAGCGCCCTGGCGGCGTCGGCCTGCACCCTGAGCACCACCTCGCGCGGCGTGCCCGCCGGCGCGAAGAGCCCCAGCCACGCCCCGGCCTCGTAGTCGAGACCGCCGGACTCGGCGACCGTCGGCACATCTGGCAGCGCGACCAGCCGCTGGCGCCCCCCGACGGCCAGCGCCCGCAGGCGGCCCGAACGGACCTGCTGCAGCGACGACGAGACGCCGTCGAAGGCCAGCTGGACCTCGTTGGCGACGAGCGCCTGCACCATGGGCCCGCTGCCCTTGTACGGCACGTGCAGCATGTCGATGCCGGCAAGGGTGCGGAAGAGCTCCACCCCCATGCGCGAGGTGGCGCCGCCGGAGCCGTAGGCCAGGGCGCCAGGGCGCGCCTTGGCCAGCCGGATCAGCTCCTCGACGCTGGTGGCGGGCACCGAGGGGTGCACCACTAGCAGCAGCGGCAGCGACGCGAGCTGCGACACCGGCTGCAGGTCCTTCTGCGGGTCGTAGGGCATCTTCGGGTAGAGCCCCGGGTTGATCGTGATCGCGCTGTCCGAGGCCAGCAGCAGCGTGTGGCCGTCGGGCGCGGCCTTGGCCACGGCGTCGGCGCCGATCATCTGCCCCGCGCCGGCCTTGTTGTCGACGATGACCGTCTGCCCCCACTGCGCCTGCAGCCGTTCGGCCAGCATCCGGGCCAGCAGGTCGGTGGGCCCGCCGGGGCCGGTGGGCACGACCAGCCGGACCGTGCGGGTCGGGAAGGGCGGCGTGGGCGACTGCGCCCGGACGGCCGAAAGGCCGATCGCACCCATCGCACCGAGCGCACCCGACAGGGCCAGGCGCAACGCGCGCCGACGGGCCGGACACTCCGCGGGCACCGAGCTGCGGCCGTTCATCACCTTGTCTCCCTGTGAAGTGGCCGGGTCGCTCGGCCCGGAGGGCCGCGACGAGGCCGACGGGCGACGGCCGACGGCGTCTGCCGCCGGGCGCGCCCTGTCCGAATCAGGAAAAAGGGGCGGCGCCGGCTTGAGACCTGCGCCGCCCAGCCTGGAGACCGGACTCAGAAGTTGTGGCGGATGCCCAGCGTGGCCGTCGTCGACCGCGAGTTGCCGGCCACGAACGCGGCCGGCTGCTGCACCGAGCCCGAGCCCAGTGCGTACTGCGAGCCGTTCCGGTTGCCGATCGTGCCCACCGAGGCGAAGGCCACCGTGCGCCGCGAGAAGTTGTACTCCGCGCCCAATGCCACCCACGTGGCGTCCCGGTCGCCCGGATTGACCGCATAGTTTGTGTCGTCGTTAACGCGCACCACTTGCGCGATGCCGGTAAACGCGCCCACCGGCACTCGCACCCCCAGGTTCATCAGCTTAAAGTGGCTGGCACCCGTGGCGCTCACGCCGGCCACGCGCGCCAGGGCCCCGGTGCACGTGGTGCACGAGTTCTTGTCGTTGGTGTAGCCGGCGTAGAGCTTTGCGGCCCCGAAGTTGTAGCTGCCGCCCACAACCCAGGCATCCGCTTGCCCGTTGGCATTTCCGGCGCCCTCTTGCCGTACCCAGCCGGCCAGAGCATCGATTGGGCCACTAGAGTAACGCGCAGACCAGCTGTAGCCTCGACCGATCGCTGTCGACGCTTCTCCAGCCGACACCATGGCGCGAACTTGAAATCCGCTAAAGACTGGAGATGAATAACCAACCGCGTTGTCATGTCGCGCGTTGATACCGCTGGCACTCAATTGACGTGTGGCCGCACCACTGCGCGTGATTGACAGCAGGCCGCCGCTGCCCATCCAGAAAAAAGCATCAACTCCTGGCAACACCCCATAGTAGGGCGTGGGCAGACGGCCAAGCTGCACCGTGCCTAGCGCGCCACTGCTCAGACCGACCGATGCCTCACGCCCCCAAGCGCGACCGCCTTGACCAAGCTGACCATCGTCGAGTGTCAACCCCTGCTCAATCCGGAATACTGCCGCCAAGCCGCCGCCCAGGTCCTCACGACCCATGAAGCCCAGGCGGCTGCCCAACCCGCCCCCCGAGCCCACTCGTGTGACGGTTCCTCTTCCGGCGCGGCTCACGTCCACGAAGGCGTCCATGACGCCGTAAATGGTTACCGAGGACGCGCTACCTTGTTGCGCCATTGCCAAACTCGGCATAAACGACAGCAGGGCCGCGGATGCGGTGCCGATAACCAATAGATTCCGGTTCAAGATCTTCTCCAAGTTGATTGCCTTCTGTGGCATCAGCCCCTCCATCGAGGTCACTGAGGACCGGGCTGAACTCTAAGAACGCCTTGGCTATGTCGGCAATCTTGAAGCAATTGTCAACGTGATGCTTCTCAGCAACGCAGTTCTGCGGCCTCACTCTGAGAGAACAGAGCACGGTGCGATTCGGCTCGGGAAAGTCCTGATCTCACATCAAGACCGAACTCATCACTGGTCACATTGACGACGCGTTCTAGATTGATCAAGTTTTTTTCGCCTCGTACCATGCCGCTCCCCTACTCTGGAGAGGTCCGTATGACGCATCCCATCGTGCTTCGCCGGAGGACAGCCACTGCGGCCCTGCTGTCGCTGAGCTTCCCAGTGGCGGCACAGACAACGTTTCCAGCAGGAGCAGTCCGGTGGATCGTTCCATTTCCGGCCGGTGGGCCGTCCGACGTCCTCGCCCGCGTGTGCGCCCAAAAATTGAGCGAACGCTGGCAGCAGCAGGTCAATGTCGACAACAAGCCGGGCGGGTCGACGGTGATCGGTGCTGTGGAGGCGGCCCGGGCGCCGGCCGACGGCCTGACGCTGTTCATGCCGATCGACTCGACGCTGACGATGAACCCGTCGTTGTTCAGCAAGCTGCCGTACCACCCGACGCGCGATTTCCACCACGTCAGCCTGCTGGCGACGCAGTCGCTGGTGGTTCTGGCCAACGACCGGGTCGCCGCCAAGA
The DNA here is from genome assembly GCF_024666615.1 of Aquabacterium sp. J223. Classification (NCBI taxonomy): domain Bacteria; kingdom Pseudomonadati; phylum Pseudomonadota; class Betaproteobacteria; order Burkholderiales; family Sphaerotilaceae; genus Aquabacterium; species Aquabacterium sp. J223. The sequence continues at coordinate 4,109,968 of NZ_CP088297.1, forward strand.
CCCTGCCCGAGCTGATCGCGCTGGCCAAGGCGCAACCCGGTGCGATCAACTACGGCTCGGGCACCATTTCGACGCAGCTGGCCGGCGAGATGCTGAACCGGGCCGCCGGCATCAAGCTGGCCTACGTCCCTTACAAGGGCAGTTCGGACGTCGTCAAGGCCATGCTCTCCGGCGAGATCCAGACCAGCGTGGACGGCATCGCGCCCAACGTGCCGCACATCAAGTCGGGCCGCTTCCGTGCCCTGGCCACCACCGGCCTGCAACGATCGGCGGCGCTGCCGGACGTGCCCACGCTGCACGAGCTGGGGCTGCGCGACTTCGAGGTGCGCGTCTGGCTGGGCCTGTCGGTCCCGGCCGGCACGCCGATGGCGGTGCAACGCAGGATCCAGGCCGACGCCCAGGCGGTGATGGCGCTGGCCGACGTGCGCGAGAAGCTGCTGCCATTGGGCCTCGAGGCCGTCGGCTCCACGCCGGAGCAGTTCGCCGAGACGATCCGCGTGGAGACGGCCCGCTACGCGCCGCTCATCAAGGAACTCGGCCTGCGCCTGGACTGACCTTCAACCTGTCACCCTCTTTCCGGAGAACCCTGTGAATTCAAGTTCCAAGCCCTCGGTCCGGCGCGACGTCCCGCTGCCGTCGCCCGCCTCCGACGAGGTGTGGGGCAGCGACTCGATCGCCGAGATGCTGCGCGCGCTGAAGATTCCGTTCGTGCTGCTCAATCCGGGCTCGAGCTTCCGCGGCATCCACGACAGCCTGGTCAACCACCTGGGCAACGAGAGCCCGCAGATGCTGGTCGTGCTGCACGAGGAGCACGCCGTCGCCATCGCCCACGGCTACACCAAGATCACCGGCCAGCCGCTCGCCGCCTTCCTGCACAGCAACGTCGGCCTGATGCACGGGTCGATGGCCGTCTACAACGCCTGGAACGACCGCGTGCCGATGCTCGTGCTGGGCGCCACCGGCCCGGTGGACGCCGCCAAGCGCCGGCCGTGGATCGACTGGCTGCACACCGCGCAGGACCAGGGCGCCATCGTCCGCGACTTCACGAAGTGGGACGCGCAACCGGCCTCGGTCCCGGCGGCGCACGAGGCCCTGCTGCGCGCCCACCAGATCGCGATGACGGCGCCGCGCGGGCCGACCTACGTCTGCTTCGACGCGGCGCTGCAGGAAAGCAAGCTGCCGTCGCGGCCGGTGCTGCCCGACCCGGCGCGCTACCAGGCGCCACCGCCGGCCGAGCCGGCGGCGGCGCTGGTCCAGCAGGCGGCGCAGTGGCTGTCGGGCGCGAAGCGCCCGGTCATCCTCATGGGACGGGTGTCGCGCGACGAGCAGGAATGGGCCCAGCGCGTGCGCCTGGCCGAGACGCTGAACGCCCAGGTGCTCACCGACCTCAAGATCGGCGCGGCCTTCCCGACGGCGCACCGGCTGCACGCCGCGGCGCCGGGGTTCTTCCTGTCGCCGCAGTCCTCGGCCGTGCTGAAGGCGGCCGACGTGGTGCTGAGCCTGGACTGGTGGGACCTGGGCGGCACGCTGAAGCAGGCCTGGGGATCGGAGGCGGTGGGCAGCCGCGTCATCCAGGCCTCGGTGGACCACCACAGCCACCGCGGCTGGAGCCAGGACCACCAGGGCCTGCCCCCGGTGGACATCTTCCTGCAGAACGAGCCGGCACCGGTGGTCGAGGCGCTGCTGCGCGCCGTCAAGCCGCGGCAGGCCGAGGTGCCCGCCCGGCCGCCAGCCGCGCCGGCCGCGGCGCAGGGCGCCGACGGCAGCATCAGCATCGCCGGCATGGCGCAGGCGCTGCAGCGGGCCTTCTCCGGCCGCAAGCCGTGCCTCATCCGGCTGCCGCTGGGCTGGGCCGGCGACCTGTGGGACTTCGAGCACCCGCTGGACTACCTGGGCTACGACGGCGGCGGCGGCATCGGCTCCGGCCCCGGCATGGCGGTGGGCGCCGCGCTGGCGCTCAAGGGCAGCGACCGCCTGCCGGTGGCCGTGATCGGCGACGGCGACTTCATGATGGGCGCCAGCGCCTTCTGGACCGGCGTCAACGCCGGCGTGCCGCTGCTGACCGTAGTGTGCAACAACAGGTCGTTCTTCAACGACGAACTGCACCAGGAGCGGGTGGCCAAGGACCGCAAGCGGCCGGTGGAGAACCGCTGGATCGGCCAGCGCATCGGCGACCCCGAGCCCGACCTCGCCACCATCGCCCGCGGCCAGGGCCAACTCGGCATCGGCCCGGTGCGCAGCCCCGAGGCCCTCGACGCGGCGCTGGCCGAGGCGGTGCAGGCGGTGCTGAAGGGCGCCAGCGTGGTGGTGGACGTGCACGTCACGCCGGGCTACACGCCGTCGATGTCCTCGGGCATGACCCGCAGCCACGACGATAGCGACACGAAGGAGTGAGCCGATGGCCGCCGAGAACCGACCTTCCGACACCGTGGACGACCACGGTCCCCGTGTGGCCTCGGTGCTGCCGCGCGAGCGCGGGCTGTACTGGGGTGGCCGCTGGCACGCGCCGTCGGCCGCGCAGACGCTGCAGAGCTTCAATCCGTCGACCGGCGCGCCGCTGGGCGAGGTGCTGTGCGGCGGCGCCGCCGAGGTCGACGCGGCGGTGCAGGCCGCCCGCCAGGCCCTGCGCGGCTGGTCGCGCACCGCGCCGCTGGAGCGCGCGCGCTGCCTGCGCGAAGCCGCCCGGCGGCTGCGCGAGCATTCCGCCGACCTGGCGCTGATCGACGCCGCGGACTGCGGCAACCCGCTGCGCGCGATGCTGCTCGACGCCGAGATGGCGGCGACGCAGCTCGACTACTTCGCGGGCCTCGTGCTGGAGCTGAAGGGCGAGACCCTGCCCACGGCCAACGGCTCGCTCAACTACACCGTGCGCGAGCCGGTCGGCGTGGTGGTGCGCATCTGCGCCTTCAACCATCCGTTCATGTTCGCCGCCGGCAAGATCGCCGCGCCGCTGGCCGCCGGCAACACGGTGATCGTGAAGCCGCCCGAGCAGGCACCGCTGTCCACCATCCGCCTGATGGAGCTGCTCGACGGCGTCTTCCCGCCCGGCGTGCTGAACTGCGTGGTCGGCGGGCGCGACACCGGCGCCGCGCTCGCCGGGCACCCCGACGTGGCGGCGGTCGGCATCATCGGCAGCGTGCCGGCCGGCAAGGCCGTGCTGCGGGCCTCGGCCGACACGCTGAAGCGCACGGTGCTCGAGCTCGGCGGCAAGAACGCGATGATCGTGCACCCCGACGCCGACTTCGACGCCGCGGTGGACGGCGCCGTGCGCGGCATGAACTTCACCTGGTGCGGTCAGTCCTGCGGCTCCACCAGCCGGCTGTTCCTCCACGCCAGCCTGCACGACCGCTTCGTCGACGCCCTGCTGAAGCGGCTGGCGGCTGCGCACCGGCCGGGCCTGGCCACCCACATGCGCACGACCATGGGCGCGCTGGTGAGCCGCGCGCAGTACGACCGCACGCTGAGCTACGTCGAGGCGGGCCGGCAGGACGGCGCCACCCTCGCCGCGGGCGGCCGGCATCCCGACGACCCGAGCCTGAAGAACGGCTTCTTCGTCGAGCCGACCGTCTTCGTCGACGTGCAGCCGGACATGCGCATCGCGCAGGAGGAGATCTTCGGCCCGGTGCTGTCGGTGCTGCGCTGGGACGACGAGGACCGGCTGTTCGAGTCGGTGAACGGGGTGCCCTTCGGGCTGACCGGCTCGGTGTGGACCCGCGACCTGCGCACCGCCCACCGCAGCGCCGCCCGCGTGCAGGCCGGCTACGTCTGGATCAACGACTGCTCGTCGCACTTCATCGGCGCGCCCTTCGGCGGCGTGAAGCAGTCCGGCCTCGGCCGCGAGGAGTCGAAGGAGGAGATGCTGGAGTTCACGCACCTCAAGAACGTCAACGTCAACGTGCGCCTGCACGAGTGAGGTCGTCGACACCGCCATCCCCAGGGGCCGGCATGCAGCGACGCACCGTCCTGGGCACCGCGGCGGTGGCCGCGGCGGCGGCCGCCGCGCCCGCCGCGGTGGGCGCCGCCACGCCGCGGCCGCGCACCTTCGTGCTGGTCCACGGCGCCTTCCACGGCGGGTGGTGCTGGCAGCGTGTCGCGAGCCGGCTGCGGGCGCGCGGCCACGCGGTCTTCACGCCCACCTGGACCGGGCTCGGTGAGCGGGCGCACCTGATGCGGCCCGGCATCGACCTCGCCACCTTCGTGCAGGACGTGTCGTCGGTGATCGAGGTGGAGGAACTGCGCGACGTGGTGCTCGTCGGGCACAGCTTCGGCGGCTACGTCATCACCGGCGTGGCGGACCGCCTGGCCGACCGCCTGTCGGAGGTGGTCTACGTCGATGCGGCGGTGGCCACGTCGGGGCGTTCGCCCTTCGCGGAACTGCCGGCGGAGGTGCGACGTGCACGCATGGAAGCCGCCGTCGAGCGGCAGGGCACGCGGGTCATCCTGCCGCCACCGGCCAGCAGCTTCGGCCTCGAACGGCCGGAGGACATCGCCTGGGTCGACCGGCGCATGACGCCGATGCCGCTGGACGCCTACGACAGCGCCATCACGCTGCAGGGCCCGCCGGCCGGGTCGACCCCGGCCCGGTACATCCGCTGCACCCGTCCGCCACTGCCCCAGGTGGCGGCGGGCGCGGCCTACGCCCGAGAGCGCGGCTGGCGCTACGCCGAGATCGCCACCGGTCACGACGCCATGGTCACCTCGCCGAGCGAACTGGTCGCCCTGCTGGAGGACCAGGAACGCCTGGCGCGGTGATGTGCCTCGTCGTCGCCCCGCGGGACGCCCGCCGCCGGCGCCCGCCTCGGCGCCTGGCCGCGCCTTGAGCCCGGCGCTCAGTCGATGCTGATCTTGACCTGCCGGGTGAGGGCGGTCCAACGCGCCTGCTCCTGCTGCATCAGCACCGCGGTCCCGTCGGCGTCCGTGGGCCGGATGTCGACCGCCAGGCTGTGCAGGATGGTCCGGACCTCCGCGCTGTTGACCGCGGCCAGGAACTCGGCCTGCAGCCGGGTCGCCACCAGGGCCGGAAGCCGGGGTGGCGCCAGCAGCGCGCTCCAGGTCTCCGCCACCACGTCGCGCAGTGACGGCTCCGCTTCGGTCAGCGTCGGCACTTCCGGCGCTCCGGCCAGGCGCTGCCGCCCGGTCGTGGCCAGCAACCGGAGCTTGCCCTGTTCCGCCATGGACTTCATCGCCGAGTAGCCGCTGAAGAGCACCGGCACCTGGCCGCCCACCACGTCCTGCACGGCCGGCGCGCAACCCTTGTAGGGGATGTGCGCCATGTCCACCTTGGCCTGCAGCTTGAAGAGCTCGCCGACCAGGTGCATGGACGTTCCGATGCCGCAGGACGCGTACGCGTACTTGCCCGGGTGCTTGCTGAGCAGGTCCATCAACTGGCCGACGGTCTGCACCGGCAGGCTGGGGTTCACCGCGATGGCGATCGGGCCGTAGCCGGAGATGCCGATCGGCGTGAAGTCCTTGATGGGGTCGTAGGGCGCCTTGGTGAGGACCGGGTTGATGACCACCGAATCGTTGGTCACCAGCAGCGTGTAGCCGTCCGGCTTGCTGCGGGCGACCCGCTGCGCCCCGATGTTCCCCGAAGCGCCGGCCACGTTCTCCACCGTGACGGGCTGGCCCATCTGCACCGACATCCGCGCCGCGATGGCGCGGGCGATGGCGTCGACGCCGCCGCCGGCGACGAACGGCACGACGATGGTGACCGGGCGGGTCGGGAACGACTGGGCGGGCGCCTCCAGGCCCGTCGCCAGGCCCCCCACGGCCAGCGCGGCGACGGTCAGAAGACGGAACAGCTTCATGGCATCCACCTCAGGTGCGGGACAGGAACCACGTCACCAGGCCGTTGAAATCCTTCCACCGGTCAAGCCAGAGGAAGTGGTCGGCCTTGTCGAAGACATGGAACTGCGCATCGGGGATGCGCCGGTAGAAGTCGAGGCCGTTGTCCAGCCCCTTGCCGGAGTTCTTGCCCCAGACGATCAGCGGCTGCTTGCCCAGGGACTCCAGGTGGGTGGTCAGGTGCACGCCGTCGACCTCGTACTGCGCGCGGTTGCGCACGCCGCCATCCGCCCAGAACTGGGCGAACGGTGCTTCCCAGATCGGCAGCCACTTCTTCGCCAGCACCACCATGCGGTCGATCAACGGATCGCACAGCATGGAGTGGTCGTAGGTCATCGACCCCATGTACCGCCGCATGTCCTGCGGCGTCGGCGCCAGGTGCTCGGTGCGCAGGGTGCCCGGCGCGAAGTTCTGCGTGAACTGCGGCGAGACGCGCGCCGCGCCGATGCCGCCCGCCGGCAGCGCCAGGCTGGCGCTGTCCACCAGGACCAGCTCGCGCACCAGGTCCGGGCGCCTGAAGGCGACGTAGGCCGCGATCCAGGCCCCCTGCGACTGCCCGACGAGGTGGCACGGGCCCACGCCCAGGGCCTCGACGAACGCGACGACGTGGTCGGCGCGCACGCGCACGTCGCCGATGTCCTGCAGGTTGCGGGGCGCGTCGGTCCCGCCGCCACCCAGTTCATCGACCGCGAAGACGCGGAACCGACGCGCCAGCGGCAGGATGGTGGGGTACCAGCGGTCGGCGCCGATGCCGACCTGGAAGTTGGCGCCGTGGATCAGCACCACCGGCGCGGCGTCCTCGCGGCCAGCCTCGAGGTAGGTGGTGTGGTACCCGTCGGCCACGAGATGGCGACGGTTCACCTCGTCCGGCCGGTCGAAGATGCTGGCCCATTCGGGGTCCTGGACCGATCGCTCATACAAGCTGCTCATGCTGCGCACCGGTGTCCGGCTCACTCCATCTTCGCGCCAGAGACCTTGACCATCTGCTGGCGGCTTTGCAGCTCCTGCCGGATCAAGGCGCGGAACTGTTCGGGCTTGAGGTCGGCGGGCTCGTAGGCCTTGGCCAGCATCTGTTCCTTGGCGAAGGCCGGGTCGGCCAGCACCGCGGACACGTCGGCGTGGATCTTGTCGATGATGGGCTTCGGCGTGCCCCTGGGCGCCAGGAGGCCGTACCAGGCCGAGGCGGTGACGTCGGGGTAGCCCAGTTCGATCATGGTGGGCAGGCCGGGCATCAGCGAGGTGCGCTTCTCGCCGCTGTAGGCCAGCGGCACCACCTTGCCGTCGGCGATCAGCGATCGGGCGGTGTAGACGCCCAGCCACGTCAGCGGGATTTCGCCGCTGGACAGCGCCATCGACATCTGCGGGATGCCCTTGTAGGGCACGTGGTTCAGCTGGATGCCGGCCTTGAGGTTCAGCATCTCCATCAACAGGTGCATGTGGCTGCCGGGGCCCTGCGACGCGTAGGCGATGTGGCCCGGCCCCGCGGCCTTGGCGCGCTCGACCAGCTGCGGGACGCTGCGCGCCTGCAGCGATGGCGTGGCGACCAGCACCATGCCGAAGGAAGTCAGCAGCGTGATCGGCTCGAAATCACGCACCGGGTCGTAGGGCAGCTTGGCGTTGAGGTGGGGGGAGGATGCTGAAGGTGGAGTCGATGCCGAACAGCAGCGTGTGGCCGTCGGGTGCGGCTTGCGCCACCGCCGCGGCCGACAGCACGGTGTTGGCGCCGGGCCGGTTCTCGACCAGCACCTGCTGCTTCCAGCGCGCCGCCAGCCGCTCGCTCAGGGCCCGGGCCAGCAGGTCGCTGCCGCTGCCCGGCGGCACGCCGATGACCAGCCGGACCGGCCGCTGCGGCCAGTCCTCGGCCTGTGCCACGGCACCGCCCGACCACAGCGCCTGCAGCGCAACGACGGACGACAAGACAAGCGCACGCAACAGGGTCATGGCGAGGTGCTCCGGACGGGGATGAACAGCGCCGAGGGGTGCTCGGCCGAATGGAAGAAGGTGTCGCGGCCCACCTTGCGCGGGCCGTACTCGTGGGCGAACACGTTCTCCGTCAGCATGGAGTCGCCGTTGGCGATCTCCAGGCGCAGGCGGCTGCCGGCGCGGAAGCAGTGGCCGGTGGGCATGATGGCGATCTGGTAGCGAACCACCTGCCTGGGCACGATGTCGCTGGGCGCGTCGTGCGCGTACTGCGGTGCCATCTCGCGGCTCCAGCGCGGGTCCAGCGCGCGGTGCGAGGCCCGCAGCCAGCCCTTGGTGACCACCTGCGACGCCGGGTTGACGCCACGCGCCAGTTCGCCCGGGTCCCGCGGCGCCTGCTCGGACAGCTTGACGATGAAGTCGGTGTCGGTGCCGCTGGAGGCCGCGTACAGCACCAGCTTGATCGGGCCGCACACGTGCAGCGGCGCCGTCAGCGCCGGCGAGGTGAACGTCAGCACCCGCCGCGCCGGGTCGGGCCGGCCGCGCTCGTCGAAGCCGACGACGCCGATGCGCCAGCCCGGGTCCGGGTACTCGTAAGAGGTCGACGCCGGGCCTTCGACCGGCGCGTCCGCCTCGTCAAGGAAGCCGTCGTCGAGCGAGCCGTCGTTGAGCGACTGCACGCTGCCGCTGGGCCGGCCGCTGAGCCGGAACTCGCGGTAGGCCGCGTCGGCCGGCGGCCACTGCTCGGCGGTGTGCAGCTCCGGTGAGCCGGTGACGTAGTAGCGCACCGGCGGCAGGCGGTCGTAGCCGTTGTCGACCTCCTCCTTGAGGTAGCGGTCGTAGAACGGCAGCAGGTGCCGCTCGTGGAAGGCGACGCTGGAGAAGTCGCTCACCGCGTCCTGCACCGACGAGGAGTTGAACACCAGCAGCTTCTTGGGGCCGCCGGAACGCTCGAAGCCGACGATGTTGCCGTTCAGGTGCAGGTCCACCTTGCGCCAGACGCCGATCGACAGCACCGGCACGCGGATGCGGTCCAGCGACTCGGCGGCGGCGCGCTCGCGCCAGAAGTCGTCGTAGGTGGGGTGCTGGCGCACCGCCAGCGCGTAGTCCCACTCCAGCAGCCGCGACGGCCCCTGCGCCGGGTACTGGTTCACCGTGCGGACCGTGCCGTTGTACCAGGTCTGCCCGGGGAACTCGCCCGGGATGCCGCCGGTGTAGGCCGAGGCCCGGTAGGTGTCGACGTTGCCGTCGAAGGGCGCGATGCACTTCAGCGCCGGCGGCCCCTGGATGGCCATGAACCACTGCATGCGCGCGTAGTAGCTCTGCCCGATGCCGCCGACCCGGCCGTTGCTCCACGGCTGGCGGGCGATCCATTCGATCACCTCGTACAGGTCGCGCTGCTCCGCAGGGCACATGTAGCGGTAGTCGCCTCCGGAGCGTCCGGTGCCGCGCACGTCCATGTGCACGAAGGCGTAGCCCTGCGCCAGGTACCACTCGATGGGGCCGGTCTCGCGCCAGAGGAAGACCGGCCGCGCCGGCGCCGCGTTGTTGTCGAAGCGGTACGGCGACGCCGCCAGCAGCGTCGGCCGCGACACCGACGCCGCCTCCGGCGGCAGGTACAGCGCGGCGGCGATCTCGATGCCGTCGCGCATGGGGATGCGCACGATGCGGGTGGGTTCGGTCACCTGGTCGTGTCCAGGATGCAGAGGCGCCGCCCCACCGGCCACCGCGGTCATGCCAGCGCGCCCCGGACGCGGGACGGCGTGAACGGCGCCTCCCGCAGGCGGCGGCCGGTGGCCGCGGCGAAGGCGTTGGCCACGGCGGCGGCCGCCGGCCCCTGCGAGGCCTCGCCCGTGCCCAGGGGCCGCTCGGTGCGGCGGGCGAGGTGGTGCTCGACCCGCGGCACGTCGGGCATCCGCAGGATGGGGTAGTCGCCCCAGTGCCGGGTCTGCACGCCGGTCGGGGCCATGCGGACCTCTTCGAGCAGCGTCCAGCTCACCGACTGGATGACGCCGCCCTCGATCTGGTTGAGCACGCCGTCCGGGTTGATCACGGTGCCGGCGTCGGTGGCGCACCACACGCGCGGCACCCGCACCAGGCCCTTGTCCCGGTCGACGATCACCTCCGCCACCACGGCCACGTAGGCCGCGGTGTTCTTGTACTGCGCGTAGCCGATGCCGAAACCGCGGCGGCCGTCGCCCTGCGGGCGGCCGGACCACTGCGCCATCTCGGCCGCGGTCCGGATGACGGCCGCCCCGCGCTCATCCTTCAGGTGCGCAAGCCGGAAGGCCACTGGGTCGGCGCCGGCGGCCTCGGCCAGCTCGTCCATGAACGATTCGACCGCCAGCACGTTGCCGTAGGCACCGAGGGTGCGCAGCGACGACACCCACACCGGCATGACCGGAATGAAGTGGTTGACGACGCGGTGGTTGCCCACGTCGTAGCCCGGGACCGCGTTGCGTTCGCTGCCGCCGCCGAACATGGCGGGGATGTTGCGGGCGGGCGCCCGCGGCTGCGGCTGCGCCAGCGACCACGCCAGCACCAGGTTGTTGCCGTCGGCCTCGCCGGGCCGGATGCCGTGCGGCCCGCTCCACAGCTCGTACTGCCAGTCGACGATGCGCCCGTTGGCCACCGCGCCGCTCGCCTTCATCACCATGGCGGTGCCGTAGGGCTCGCCGGTGAACTCGTCCTCGCGCATCCACTGCAGCCGCACCGGCCGCCCGGGCATCGTCTTGGCGATCAGCGCCGCCTCGAACGCCGCGTCGTCGGCGCCGTTGCGGCCGTAGCAGCCGGCGTTCTCGGCGTAGGTGCAGCGGACGTCGGCCTCCTTCATCCCGAGCGCGCGCGCAAGGTCGCGGCGCAGCGGGAACACGCCCTGCGAATGGGTCCACACGGTCATGCGGCCGGCCTCCATCTGCGCCAGCGCGCAGGACGGGCCGATCGACCCATGGGAGACGTACGGCTTGCGGTAGGTGGCCTCCACCCGCTTGGCGCCGTCGGGCACCGGCTGGGCCTTCTGGCTCACCACGGTGTCGACCGTGGGCAGCGCCAGCAGGTCCTGGTACACGCGCTCGGGGGTGGGCAGCACCTCGCCGCCCGACCAGCGCGCGCCCTCGCGCAGGGCCGTCCACGCGGCGATGGCCTGTTCCTCGCGCCGCGCGACCACCCCGAGGAAGCTGCCGTCGCGGACGATGGCCAGCACGCCGGGCAGGCGGCGCACCGCCGCTTCGTCGACCCGCTCGAGCCGCGCGCCCGGTCGCGGCGGGCGCACCACGCGGGCGTGCACCATGCCCGGCAGCCGCAGGTCCTGGATGTACGCCGTGGCGCCGGTGACCTTGGCCGGGATGTCCAGCCGCGGCACCGACTGGCCCACCAGCCGGTACAGCGAGGCCGGCTTCGCTCGCGCGGTGGGGCTGGCCTCGCGCTTCAGGTCCACCGCGCCCGCCAGCTCGCCGTAGGACAGGCGCCGGCCGTCCGGCGCCACCACCGCGCCGTCGGCCGCCCGCAGCTCGGCGGCCGGCACCGCCAGCCGCTCGGCCGCCAGGGCGACCAGCAGCTCGCGCGCCTCGGCGCAGGCCGCGCGCAGCGCGCTGCCCGAGAACTCGATGCTCATGCTGCCCGCGGTGAAGCCCTCGTCCGGCGTCAGGTCGGTGTCGCCGGTGAGGATGCTCAGCCGCGACAGCGGCAGCTCCAGCTCCTCCGCCGCGATCTGCGCCAGGGCGGTCTTCACGCCCTGGCCGAACTCGACCTTGCCGGTGCAGACGACGGCGCTGCCGTCGGGGGCCAGCCGCACCCACGCGTCGAGCCGGCGCGTGGCGTTCAGGCTGCCCGGCAGCCGCACCGGACCGCCCGCCGCCGGCTGGGCGTCGGCCCGCCCGGGCAGCCAGGAGAAGGCCACCACCACGCCGGCGCCGGTGAGCAGCCCGCGCCGCGAGATTCCTGTGGACATGCTGACCTCCTGCGTCATACGGCGGCGTCGCCGGCGGCGCGCAGCACGGCCTTGACGATGCGGTTGTGGGTGCCGCAGCGGCACAGGTTGCCGGCCAGTGCCTCGCGCACCTGGGCCTCCGTGGGCTTCGGGTTGCGGTTGAGCAGCGCCTGCGCCGTCATCACCATGCCGTTGATGCAGTAGCCGCACTGCGCGGCCTGCTCGGCGATGAAGGCCTGTTGCAGGCGGCTGGGGTTGCGCTGGCTGCCCAGCCCTTCGAGCGTGGTGATCTCGGCCTTGCCGACGGCCTTGCACGGGATGACGCAGGACGGGGCCGCCTGGCCGTCGATCAGCACCGTGCACGCACCGCACTGGGCCATGCCGCAGCCGTACTTGGGACTGTTGAGCTCCAGGTCGTTGCGCAGCGCGTACAGCAGCGGCGTGTCGGGGGATGCGGGCACGCTGCGCAATGCGCCGTTCACCTTCAGTTTGAGGGTCATGATGTGCGGTCGGTGGTCAGCAGGTCACGCGCTGCGTCGAGCCAGGTGAGGTCGACGTAGGCGTCGAGCCCCGTCGGCGCCCCTGGCGGCAGCAACCCAGCCTGCCGCTGGGTGTCGAGCACCACCTCCAGGCCCCGGCGGTTGACCGACAGGTCGCGCGTCAAGGCGTTGGTGCTGGTGTAGTAGTCCCACGCGCGCTCGGCGTGGCGTCGCTCGGCGGGCAGTTCGCGCTCGGCGATGGCGGCCGCCTCGTCCCGGTGGGTGTGCACCCATTCGGTCGACCGCAGCATGACGGCCAGGAAGCGGGTCAGCACGTCGGGTTCGCGGCGCGCCCAGTCGCGGTTGACGTTCACCGAGACGAACTGCCAGTCGGGCACGTAGCCGGTGATGTCGCCGAGGTTGTTCAACCCGGCCTCCTCCGCCACGTAGTTCCAGGGGATCGACTGCAGGCCGCCGTCGATGCGGCCTTCGAGCAGCGCCTTGTGGCGCGGCGGCACACCGCCGGTTTCGACCACCTCGTAGTCGCCGGGGTGCTGCAGCCCATGGTGGGCCATCATCGCCTGCAGCTGGAAGAAGCTGCCCTCGACCCGGTTCAGGATGCCCAGCCGCGCGCCGCGCAGCGAGGCCACCGTGGGAAACGGGGGCCGGGTGATGAGCGAATGGCTGAGCTTGCCGGTGTTGCCGGCCACGATGCGCAGCGGCCCGCCGGCGGCCGCATCCTGCAGCGCGGCCTCGGGCGTGGCGATCGCGATGTCCAGGGCGCCGTCGCGCAGCGGTTCCGCCTGCGAGGCGGCGCCCAGGAGCGACACCTCCAGCTGCAGGCCGGCACGCTCGAATTCGCCGCGGTCCAGCGCCGCCCACAGCGGCAGGTAGAAGAAGGTGCGCGACACGATGGCCACGCGCAGCCGCCGGGGCGCGCCGTCGTGGGACGGGGCTGGCGAGCCCTGGGGTTGTTCAGAGGCAGTAGACATCGATCATCGTCGGGATGTAGTCGCTGTTCAGCTGAACGACGCGACGCTGGATGCGCCAGCCGTCCGGGTCGCGCGTGAAGTCCACGCGCGTGAGGCCGAACAGGCAGAAGCTCTGCTGGCGGGCGGGCAGGAACACATGGCACGACCAGGCGGCCCGGGCGTGCAGGCGATCGGCATCCGACGGCGGATCGGCGATGACCCAGCCGTGGACATGCGTGGTGCGCGGCAGCGGCACCGACGACGCGGACTGGCGGGTCTTGATGCGCATGACCCGGTCCTCGAGTCCGGCCCGGCTGCGGTAGTAGATGTGCGACAGCTCGCGCCTGGGATCGGCGGTGAGCGTCTCCTCGTCGCGCCACATCGGCACCCAGTACTCGCAGTCCTCGCGGTAGCGCGACAGCCAGTCGTCCCAGCGGCGCTCGTCCAGGCAGGCCGCCTCCTGCGCGAGCAGGTCGCGCGCCAGCGCGGTGGCGTCCGGGCCGTTCATGGCCGGCCCCCGTCCAGGCCGGGATACGCCGGCCGTCCCTCGGCCCCGGCCGCCATGAGCCGCGCCCATTCGCGGTAGGCGGCGTGGAAGCACACCTCGTTCTGCATCCGAAAGGTGCCCTTGACGCTGTACCGCGGCCGCATGCCCAGTTCGTCGGCGTCGGGGGTGGGCGAGACGAGGTCGGCGCCGAGTCCGCGCTGGAAGCCCTGCAGCCAGCCCAGGGCGTCGACGCTGCCGGCCTGGCAGTCCTCGTAGATCACCGTGTCGTCGGAGGTGGCCAGGCCGCTGGGGTTGAAGAAGTCCTCGAACTGCCGCAACCGCCAGGCCCTCTGCTCGTCCGGCTCGCCGATCGGGGCCAGGCAGTGCACCCGCATCTCGGTCAGGTCCGGTCCCAGCGGTCGGAAGGTGCGCAGGATCAGCGACGTGGAGTCCGCGATCTGCAGGTTGGGGAAGATGTTGAGGTTGCGCAGCTTCAGCATCCAGCGGGCGCGCACCTCGCCCACCCGCGACCGGACCTCGTCGACCACCGGCCACAGCGGCCGCTTCTCCGGCTGCGGCTGCTCCAGCCAGATGGCGGCATGCCCGTGGTCGAAGCCGAAGGCGCCGCCCTCCTGCACCAGGCGCGCCCGCCAGTCGAACTGGCGGGCGTCGGTGTTGCCCTTGCGCTCGCTCTCGCGGCGCTGCACCACGCCCATGAAGGCGGCGTGCGTGGACGTCAGGTGGTAGAAGTCCAGCCCGTTGTCCATCTGCAGCTTCCAGTTGCCGCGGTAGGTGTAGACGCACCGGCCGGGAACGAGCTCCATGCCGTGCTCGCCCTGCTGCAGGGCGAGGTCGAGCAGGGGCCGGGCTTCGCCAAGGAACTCCGGCAGCGGCGGCACGTCCGCGGACAGGCTGCCGAACAGCAGCCCCCGGTACTCGTCGAAGGCGCCGAGCGGCACTAGGTCGTGCGACTGTGACGCGAACGGCGCCCCGTAGGCCCCATCAGCCTGGTCCTTGATGAGGACGTTGCGGCCGGACGAGTCGTAGCTCCAGCCGTGGTAGGGGCAGACGTGGTTGCGGCGGTTGCCCTGCTCCAGCCGCGACAGCAGCGCCCCCTTGTGGCGGCAGGCGTTGACGAAGGCGCGGATCGTCCCGTCGCCGCCGCGCGTCACGAGCACCGGCGTGCGGCCGATGTGGGTCGTCAGGTAGTCGTGCGGCTTGACCAGCTGGCTGGCCACGCCGAGGAAAGACCAGGTGCGTTCGAAGACGTGACGCAGTTCCTGCTCGTAGAGCGCCGGGTCCGAATAGATCCGGGCATGGACGTGGAAACGGCCGTCGGCCGCGGCGTCGTCGACGAGGGCGGTGGTGTCTGTCTGCATCTCCTCTGCTCCCAATGTCATGACCCGAAGCGGAAGGCGTCGCGGGCCGGACCAGCGCCGCACCGGCCGCGGCCGGTCACTCCTTCTGCACGCCGGTGGCCTTGACCACCGCCGCGTACTTGTCGATCTCTGCGCGGACGAACCGCTTCAGGTACTCGCTGTCATGCCCCTGGCTCAGCGTCATGCCGAAGGCCGCCGCACGCTGCTTCACCTCGGGCGTCTGGGCGGCCTTCGCCACATCGGCACGCACCTTCTCCAGCACGCCGCGCGGAACGCCAGCGGGTGCGGTGAGGGCGGCCCATGCGATCACTTCGAAGTTGGCCGGCCCCCCCGCCTCGGCAATCGTCGGCACGTCGGGCGCGGTGGGGTGGCGCTCGCGTGACGCCACGCCCAACGCGAGCAACTTGTCCGCCACGTTGCGCGATGCGCCGATGCTGGTGATGTAGAGCTCGACCTCCTGGTTGATCACCGCCGGCTGGATCTGCGAAGTCTCTTTGAAGGGGACCTCGAGCATGTCGATGCCTGCGCGCAGCTTGAACAGTTCGCCCGTCATGTAGGTCGGACTGCCGACCCCGCCGGACACGTAGCGGATGCTGCCGGGATGCGCCTTGGCCTTGTCGATCGAAGTCGCGCAGCGATTTGATCGGTCCGTTGCGGGCGGTGAAGAACACCCAGGGCGTCCACAGCACATCGACCACCGGCACCAGGTCGCGCTCGGGGTCGTACGGCAGCTTTCGGTAGACCGTCGGGTTGATGGCGAGGTTGCCGACGTCGCCCAAGAGCAGATCGTACCCGTCGGGCTTGGCCTTGCGCAATTCGTTGATGGCCACGATGCCCGACGCACCGGGCTTGTTGTCCACGATGACCTGCTGGCCCCATTCCCGAGACAGGGCGTCCGCCAGCAGTCGGGTGATGGCATCGGGCGGGCTGCCGGCGGAGTAGCCGATGATCAACCGCACCGGCCGCGCCGGGAAGGCGACGGCGGGCGCCTGCGCGAAGGCCGAGCCGGCGCCCAGGCCAGCACCCAGCCCGGCGCAGCCGACGAACAGGCCCATCGCTGCCGTGCGGCGATTCAGTTCAGCGGACATCGGTGTCTCCTTCGGTGCCGGCGCGCACGACCACCGGCAACGACAGGCGGGAGGCCCGGTCGCCCTGGTGGTGGATGGTGTCCGCACCGATCTGGTTCGGCGTGTACTCGTGCCAGAAGAAGCCGTCGGTGACCTGCGAATCGCCATTGGCGATCTCCAACCGGATGCGGCTGCCCGGCTTGAACAGGTGGGCCGTCGGCACGACGCAGATGTCGAAGCGGTAGACACGTCCGGGTTCGAGGGGCTGCGGCTCGTCATGGGCATGCCAGGGCCAATGCGGGCGAGTGCGCGCCTCATCGAGCTTGCGGTGCGAGGCGCGCAGCCAGCCCTTGCTCACCACCCGGAAGCGCGGCTGCTCGCCCGGCCTGGCATCGGACCCCGGCGCGAACACCTCCGACAACTTGACGATGAAGTGGGTGTCCGGCGCCGTGGATTCGGCGAACAGGGTGAGTTGGATGGGGCCGTTGATCTCCAGGGCCTCCTGCAGCGGCTCGGTGGTGAAGGTCAACACCCGCCGCACCGGGTCGGGACGGCCGTCCGGACCCAGCCCGACCACGCCATGGCGCCACTCCGGATGCGGGTACTGGTAGGTCGTGGCGCCCTCGTCCGCGGCCGGCGGCTGTGGCGACAGCACGCCGTCGTTCAGCGACGTCACGCTGCCGCTGGGGCCCGGGCGCAGGTACAGCCAGCGGTGCTGCACGTTGGGCAGCGGCCAGGTGGGCGCCTGCCGGATCTCGTTGGCGCCGGGCAGGAAGTAGCGCACCGGCGGCTCCTCGTCGTAGGCGGTGGGCCGGTCCTTCAGGTAGCGGTCGTAGAACGGCAGCAGGTACTGCTCGTGGAACGCCACGCTGGCGAAGTCGGCCTGCGACGCGTAGGTGTCCATGCCGCCGAAGATGAGCAGCTTCTTCGGGCCGCTCACCTCCTGGAAGCCCACGAGGTTGCCGGTGAGGTGGGCGTCCACCTTGCCCCACACCCCGATCGAGAACACCGGGATGTCGATGTCCTTCAGCCGGTCGGTGACCGCGCGCTCGCGCCAGAACTCGTCGTAGCACGGGTGCTCTCGCACCACGCGCGAGAAGTCCCAGTCCAGCGCCTTCGACGGCCCGGTGGCCGGGAAGAGGTTGATGGGCCGGATCAGCAGATTCCACCAAAAGTGCGGGAACTGCGCCGGCACACCACCGTTGTACGCGTTCCAGCGGTAGACGTCGATCACCGCGTCGTAGGGCGCGATGCAGGCCAGGTGCGGCGGCCTCTGCGCCGC
The DNA here is from genome assembly GCF_024666615.1 of Aquabacterium sp. J223. Taxonomy (NCBI): domain Bacteria; kingdom Pseudomonadati; phylum Pseudomonadota; class Betaproteobacteria; order Burkholderiales; family Sphaerotilaceae; genus Aquabacterium; species Aquabacterium sp. J223. The sequence goes on from NZ_CP088297.1 coordinate 4,127,325, forward strand.
CATCAGCCACTGCATGCGCGCGTAGTAGGACTGCCCGATGCCGCCGACCTTGCCGCTGGACCACGGCTGTGCGGCGATCCACTCGATCACCTCGTAGAGGTCGCGCTGCTCCGCCTCGTCCGAGTAGCGGAACTCACCCTCGGACCGGCCGGTGCCGCGCACGTCCATGTGCACGTAGGCGTAGCCCTGCCGCAGGTACCAGGCCAGCGGTCCGGTCTCGCGCCAGAGGAACAGCGCGGTGTCCGGCGCCTCGTTGTTGTCGAAGCGGTAGGGCGAGGCCGCGAAGAGGGTGGGGAACGGGCCAGGGCCGGCCGGCCGGTAGACGGCGGCCGCGATGCGCACACCGTCGCGCATAGTGATGGCGACGATCTCCGTCGGCTTCACATGTTCGTGGGCGTGCCCTGCGGGGGAGCTAAGTGTCATGGCAACTCACGTGGGCAGGCTGCCCGGACGGCGGGCAGCTGCAGCAGCCCCTCAACCCCCGGGCGGACCCGCCGGGCCCTGGGACGGATGGGACAAGCGACGGGCGCCGACCGCCGTCCCGACGGGCAGGACGGCGTCGGTGCGGGACTCAGTCGGCCTTGATGCCCGCGTCCTGGATGACCTTGGTCCAGCGCGCGAGGTCGCTGCTCACCAGCTTGGCCATCTCGGCCGGCGTCGACGGCGCGGCCTCGATGCCCTGCTCGGCCAGCTTCTCCTTGACGTCCGGCATGCGCAGCACCGTGCGCACGTCGCGGTTGACCTTGTTGACGATGTCGGGCGGCGTGCCGGCGGCGGTCGACAGGCCGATCCAGATGTCGCTCTCGTAGCCGGGCACCGTCTCGGCGACCGTGGGCACGTTGGGCAGCACCTGGATGCGCTTGGCGCTGGTCACGCCGAGCGCCGTCAGCCGACCGCTCTTGATGTGCGGCAGCAGCGAGTTGATGGCGCCGAACATCATGTCGACCTGACCCGCGATGAGGTCGGTGATCGCCGGCGCAGCGCCCTTGTAGGGCACGTGCACCATGTCGATCTTGGCCAACGACCTGAACAGCTCCGCCGACAGGTGCTGCGGGCTGCCCATTCCCGACGACGCATACACCAGACCGCCCTGCTTCTTCTTGGAGGCCTCGATGAGTTCCCGCACCGAACTGACGCCGAGGCTCGTGCGCACCGCCAGGACCACCGGCACCCACCCCAGCAGCGAGACGGACTCCAGGTCCTTCACCGGGTTGAACGGCATCTTGCTGAACATCGCCGAGTTCATCGTCAGGATGTTGTTGGCGGCGATCAGCAGGTTCAGGCCGTCCGCGGGCGACTTCGCGACGAGGTCCGCACCGATGTTGCCCGAGGCGCCGGGCTTGTTCTCGACCACCACCGTCTGGCCCCAGGCCTCGCCGAGCTTCTGCGCCAGGACGCGCCCCAGCACGTCGTTGCTGCCCCCCGGCGTGAAGGGCACGACGATGCGCACCGGCTTGCCAGGATACGACTGGGCATTCGCGGACCAGGCGGCGGGGAGCGCGAGGCCGCCGAGGGCGTGCACCATGCGACGTCTGCTGAGCGGCATTCAGGTCTCCTGTGAGTGTTGTGCCGTCGCGGGGACCGCTCTGCGCCGGCATGGCGCCTGGGGTGCGACGGTGATGCCACCATCGTAGTCATCGACCCCAGATGGATCAATCTTGAACGACACGTCAATGCGGCTGACGGTCGGTCAGCAAGGCCACGCGCGCAAAGCCCTTCCGCACACGAGCGTCGACCCGCGGGAACGGGGTCTGGCACCGCCCGGGGGCGCCATCGCCCCCGGTCGGCGCCGTCCGCACCGGATCCGATGGGATCGGCCGCGCTCAGCGCGCCACGCACTGGGCGGCGTAGGCGTCCGGATGGGCCTTCAGCACGTTGGCCTCGGTCATCTTGAACTCGGGCTTGCCGCCCGTTCCACGGGCCACGGTGTAGATGTGGTAGTTCTGCACCGGGAAGTTGTTGTTGCCGAAGCGGAAATCGCCGCGCACCGACTTGAACGTGGCGCCGGCGATGGCCTTCGACAGCGCCTTGCGGTCCGCGGCGTTGCCCTTGGTGGTCTTGAGGGCCGCGTCCAGCAGCATGGCGGCGTCGTAGCTGAACGCCGCGTAGGCCGACGGCAGTCGCGCGTGCTTCTTCTGGAAGGCCTCCACGAAGCGACGCGATTCGTCGCTCGGGTGTCCCGGCGACCAGGTGTCGCCGAGGATGGCGCCCACGGCGGCCGGGCCCATGGCCTCCAGCGCATTGCCCTCGATGGTGTTGCTGGTGTAGAGCGGGATCTTGCCGAGCAGGCCCGCCTGCTGGTACTGGCGCACGAACGTCACGCCGAGGCCGCCGGGGTAGAAGGCGTAGACGGCGTCCGGCTTCTGCGACGCCAGCTTGGTCAGCTCGGCGGAGAAGTCGAGCTGGCTCAGCGGGGTGTAGACCTCGTCGACGATCTCGCCCTTGTAGAGGCGCTTGAGGCCGGCGATCTTGTCGCGTCCGCCGACGAAGCTGGGCGTCATCGTGACGATGCGCTTGACGCTCTTGTCGGTCAGGTACTTGCCCACCACCTCCGCCGGCACATCGCTCTGCCAGGAGGTGACGAACAGGTTGGGCTTGCACTGCGCGCCGGCGGCCGCCGACGGGCCGGCCACCGAGCCGACGAAGGGCACGTCGGTGGATGCGATCTTCGCCTGCAGGGCCATCAGCACGTTGGCGAAGGTCAGCCCGGTGATGACGTCCACCTTGTCGCGCTCGAGCAGCTTGTTGACCGCCACCAGCGCCGCCTCGGGCTTTTGCTGGTCGTCCTCGCGCACGACGGTCGCCGTCTCGCCGCCCAGCTTGCCGCCGAGCTGCTCCAGCGCCAGCATGAAGCCGTCGAGCTGGTCGCGGCCGACGTCGGCCGACGGGCCGCTCAGCGTGCCGACGAAGCCGACCTTGACCTCGGCGTGTACGGCGCTCGCGGTCAGCAGCGCCGACGCCAGCAGCAGGGGTTTCAGGGCGTGGTTCATGGTGCGTGTCTCCTGTTTCAAGTTGGCCGCTCGCGTGCTCAGACGATCCGGGTCTCGAGCTGGCCGAGGTGCTGGATTTCCACTGTCATCACATCCCCGCGCTGGAGGAAGGTGCCGGCTTCCGAGCCGACGCCGGCCGGCGTGCCCGTGAGGATCACGTCCCCGGGCAGCAGCGGCTGGCGGCGGCTCAGGTGAGCGATCTGCTCGGCGACGCCGTAAAGGTGGTTGGAGGTGTTCGAGTCCTGCCGCAGCTGGCCGTTCACCCACAGCTTGATGGTGAGGTCCTCGGGTGAGCCGACGAACTCGGCCGGGGTGAACACCGGCCCCAGCGGGCAGGACCCTTCGAAGCACTTGTGGCCGATCCAGTCGTAGCGGAACGGCGAACTGGCGTCCACCGCCTCGCGCACGAGGTGGTCGCGCGCCGACAGGTCGTTGGCGCACATGTAGCCGGCGACGTGGTCCAGCGCCGCGTCCACCGCCACGTGGTGGGCACGGCGGCCGATCACCACGGCGAGTTCGGCTTCCCAGTCGAGCCGACGGGTCTCGGGCGGCATGGGCACCTCGCCCCGGTGGCCGGACAGGTTCGCCGGCCCGGCCTTCAGGAAATGCCACGGCGGGATGCCCTGCGCCTTCGGGTCGAGCACCAGCTTCATGTTGAGCGCCCGCGACATCGCCTCGACGTGGTCGCGGTAGTTCGCGCCGGCGCCGAAGACGGCGCCCGGGCGCCGCAGCGGCGACTCGAGCGTCAGGCCCTGCTCGTCCAGCACGGCGGCGGCGAAGTCGGCGGGCGCGCGGCGGATCTGTTCGACGAGCGCCCGCAGCGCGGGTTGCGCGGACGTCCACTGCTCGATCAGGCCGTCCACCGACAGGCGGCTCCAGGCGCCGGCCGACGCCACCTCGCCCGCGCGGGCGAGGTCGAACCACGTCGAATCGACGACGACGCCCGCGGCGGACACGTCCGCCGCGCGGTAGGTAAACAACTGGTACTTGCTCAACTCAGAGTCCCCTGTGAGATGCCGTCGTTCATGACCTGGCGTGCAGCCAACGCGCGGCGACGGCGTGAGACGGTCCTACAGCAGCCGGCTGCGCTGGTCGGAGAAGCGGACGTTGACCGTGAACTCGCCCTCCATCAGCCGCCAGGCCCGCAGCTCAACGGAGAACACGCCCTCGCGGATGAACGGGTCCTGGGCCAGGATGTCCTTCGCCTCCGTCAGCGATCCCGCGCGCAGGATCGTCATGCCGCCCACCTGCCCGGGCGGCACGCCGTCGGCCACGAACGGCCCGGAGGCGAAGAGCTCGCCTCGCTTCTCGGCCGCGATGGCCCAGCGCAGGTGGGCTTCGAGCAGTTCGCCCATCCGCGTCAGGTCCAGCGGATGGCGGATGGCCACGTAGAAGGGCTTGTTGAGCATCGCGGCCAGCAGCTGCTCGGCCGTCTGCGCCGGCGCGGGACCGCTCATGGCGCCTCGAAGTTCATGACGAACTCCGGCGGCGGCGGCGTCTGCGCCCACACGGCGGTGATCTGCTCCGGCCCGACGTTCATCGGCACCCAGGCGCTGTCGTCCTCCGGGATGACGTCGATGTCCCAGAAGTACTCGGCCAGGCTATTCCAGGGGTCGCGGATGTAGTGGAAGTAGTTCGAGCCGCCCACGTGGCGGCCGAGTCCGAAGCCGTCCTTGTAGCCGGCCCGCAGCAGCGTCTGCGCGCCGATCTCGATCTCGTCGATGTCGGCGACCTCGAAGCTCAGGTGGTGCAGGCCGGTGTGGCTGCTCTTTGCGAACGCGATGATGTGGTGGTCACCGCCGGCGCTGCCGCGCAGGAAGGCCAGGATGTCGTGCGCCTGGTCGGACACCTTCATGCCCAGCACCCGCGTGTAGAAGTCCACCGACCGCTGGACATCCGGCGAGAACTTGATCAGGTGGCCCAGGCGGCGCGGTTTCGCGGTCTTCTTCAGCGACGTGAGGTCGCAGGCCCGGCCCACGCGCCGGTAGCGGCCGGGCGCGTTGACCTCGATGGGCGCCGCGAGCGTGGACGGCGCGGGCTCCGCCACGCGCACGTTCAGCCAGTCGCCGTGCGGGTCCTGGAACCACAGGCCGTCCAGGTCGCCGAACGGGCTCGGCTTGATCGGCACGCCGGCGCGCTCGAGGTTGGTCTTCAGGGTCGACAGGCCGGCCTCGTTGGTGCCCAACGAGACGTAGCTCAGCTTCTTGCGCGGGCCTTCGATCAGGCGCAGCTGATCCTGCGCACGGCCGCCGCAGCGGAACACGAGGTCGCTGCCGACCGCACGCCCTTCGAGGCCGAAGAGTTCGTAGAAGGAGCGGCCCACCTCCAGGTCGGGGACCGTCATGCCAACATGCAGAAGAGATCGGATCAAGGCGACGCCTCCCTTGTCACTTCAGTGGAGAAAACGGGGCCGGGATCAACAGCTCGTTGCGCTGGTCGATCACCAAGTGGCCCACCTTGGACAGGAACGCGCGCCAGGCAGGATCGGCCGACAGGGTCGCCCGGCGCTGCAAGCGGTCCTCGAACGAATCGAAGCCCCACAGCTGGACGACCCGGTTCAGCTCGCCCACCTCGGACACGAAGTAGCCGAGCAGGCGCCCCAGCGCCCCGGTCTGCACGGCCAGGCCCTCGGCCTCGTAGGCGCGCAGGAACTCGTGCGCGGCCCCGACCTTCAGTTCGTAGATGCGTTGTTCAACGAGCACGTGCGTTCTCCCCGTCCACTCGGTGGTTCGATTCGTCCTCGACCAGCTTGATCACGGCCGAGATGTCCTCCTGCGCCATGCCCGCGGCGATGGCCCGCTCGAAGTAGGGCACCGCGGTCGAGAACAGCGGCGTCGCGCAGCCCAGGCTGTGCGCCATCTCCCGCCCCATGTGCAGGTACTTCTCCAGCGTTTCGAAGGGTCCCGGCGCCGGGCTGAAGCGGCGTGCGGCCATCAACGGCGCACGGATGGAGAACATGGCGGAGTTGCCGGCGCCGTGACGGAGGACCTCGGCGACGCGGTGCGCGTCGAAGCCGGCCCGCACGCCCAGGTTCATGGCCTCGGCCGCGGCCAACGTGTGGACCGTGACCAGGGCGTTCGCGATCAGCTTCATCGCCACCGCCGAGCCGATGTCGCCGAGGTGGAAGTGGTGTTCGGTGATGGCCGTGAGGATGGGGCGGCAGCGCTCCATCAGTGACGCGTCGCCGCCAATGTAGAGGGCCGCGCGCCGGTCGGCCACCATCGGCGGCGACCCGCTGACCTCGACCTCCAGCATCTCGACCTGCTGCGCGCGCAAGCGGTCCGCCTGGGCGATCTTGAACTCGCGGCGGTAGGTCCCCAGTTCGATGACGACCTTGCCGGGCGTCAGGGCGCCCATCACGCCCTGCTCGCCGTCCAGCACCGCCGCCTGCGCCCGCTCGTCGGGCAGGCACAGCAGCAGCACGTCGGCGGCCCGGGCCACTTCGGCAGGCGAGTGGGCGACGCGGCCGCCAGCCGCCGCGAAGGCCTCGCGGTCGGACCGACGAAAGCCCACCACCGGGTGACCGGCTCGAATCAGGTTGACGGCGATCGGCAACCCGAGCTGCCCGATCCCGATCATTCCGACGACCGGGCTGGGAGTGACCATCGTTGTCTCCTTCTTCGACAACGGCATTGTGGGGAGCGGTCTGGAAACAAGCCATGGCGATTCGATGAATGATTCATATCATCGTTGCCTATACTTTTGGTGATGAAAGACCTAAACCTGCTCTTCACCTTCGAAGCCCTGTGGCGCGACCGGTCGGTCACGTTGGCGGCGGAGCGGCTGGGGGTCAGCCAGGCGGCGGTGAGCGGGTCGTTAAAGCGGCTGCGCGAGCACTATGGCGACCAGCTCTTCTCCCTCGTTGGACGGCGCATGCAGCCGACGCCGCTGAGCATCGAGATGGCGCCGCATCTGCTGGATGCGCTGGCGCTCGTTCGCCAGACCGGCGTGGAGCGCGGCCGCTTCGACCCCGCGTCGGCGCGGAGGGTCTTCACGATGCGCACCCGCGACATCGGTGAGGTGGTCTGCCTGCCGCCGTTGCTGGCGGCGATGGCGTCTTGCGCACCTGGCATCCGACTTCGCACCGTGTTCAGGCCCATTCCGGAGACAATGACCGGCCTGGCCAGCGGCCAGATCGACCTGGCGCTGGGTTTCCTACCGTCGCTGGAGACATCGATCCACCGGCGCCTGCTCTTCACCCAGCACTACGTCTGCGTGATGCGCCGCGGGCATCCGCTGGCGGATGTGCCGCTGTCCGCAGACGCCTTCGCCGCCGGGGAACACCTCCTGGTGGAGTACTCGGGCAGCGGGCACGTAGTGCTGGAACGCGCGCTGGTCGAAGCCGGCGCCCGTCACCGCATCAAGCTGCGGCTGCCGCAGTATCTGGCAGCGCCGCACTTCGTCGTTTCGTCAGACCTGCTGTGGTCGGTCCCCGCGGTGCTGGCGGAGCGGCTGTCGATGCACTACCCGCTGGCGATCCATCCGCATCCCCTGCCCTTGCCAGAGTTCGAGGTGGCGCTGTACTGGCACGATCGGTTCCACCGCGATCCAGCCAACATGTGGCTACGGCAGTTCATGGTCGAAATGTTGCATCCACAAGCGGACAGCCCGCCTGGCGCGGCGACCCCCTGGAGGAAGGTTGAGGCTCCGTCAAGCGGCGTCGGGTTGCACCGCGGGCCGCGCCCGCTGGAAGGCCGGCAGGGCCGCGCAGGCTTCATCGATGGCGCCTAGCCGAGGCCAGCGGCCGAGGTCAACGTTAAAGCGTCGCGCGCCCTCGACTTGGGGAACAAGGTAGACGTCCGCCAGCGAGGGCCGGTCGCCGAAGGTGAACCGGCCCGGCGCCGCGCGTGCGGTCACCATCGCCTCGAAGGCGTCGAAACCGGCGGCGATCCAGGTGCCGCACCAGTCGTCGATCACCGCCTGCGACGCCCGGAAGCGCGACTTCAGCGCCTCTAGCACGCGGCGGTTGTTCAGCGGGTGGATATCGCAGCCGACGATGGCGGCGAGCGCGCGCACGTGCGCCCGTGCCTCGGCGTCCTGCGGCAGCAGCGCCGGCTGCGGGTAGCGCTCCTCCAGCCATTCGATGATGGCCGGCGTCTGCACCATGGGCCGACCGTCGACCTCCAGCACCGGCACCAGCCGCTGCGGGTTGAGCTGCCTGAAGCCCTCGCTCAGGTGCTGTTCCTTGCGCAGGTCGACGGCCACCTGCTCGTACGACAGGTTCTTGAGGTTGAGGGCGATGCGCAGCCGGTGCGAAGTGCCGCTGCGAAAGAATCCGTGGAGCTTCATGTCAGACACCCAGGTACTGCTGGACGATGGCGGGTTGGGCGTGCAGCGCGGCCGAGTCGCCCTGCCACACCACGCGGCCCTTTTCTAGCACGTAATGCCGGTCGGCCAGCGGCAGCAGCCGCTTGACGTTCTTGTCGATGACGATCTGCGCCAGCCCCTCCTGCTTCAGCGTGGCCAGCGTGCGCCAGATCTCGTCGCGGATCACCGGCGCCAGGCCCTCGGTGGCCTCGTCGAGCACCAGCAAGGTGGGGTTGGTCATCAGCGCGCGGCCGATGGCCAGCATCTGCTGCTCGCCGCCGGACAGCTGCCAGCCCAGGTTGTGCCGCCGCTCCTTGAGCCGCGGCCACAGGGCGTACACCCGCTCCAGCGTCCAGGGCGCGCGGCCGTCGTCGGTCCTTGGCCGGCGCGCGGTGGCGACCAGGTTCTCCTCCACCGACAGGTCGGTGAAGATCTGCCGGCCCTCGGGCACCAGGGACAACCCCTCGCGGGCGATGCGGTGCGACGCGTGCCCGTTGACCGGTCGGCCGCGCACCTCGACGTGGCCGCCCAGCACGGGCAGCATGCCGAACAGGCACTTGATCGTGGTCGAACGGCCCATGCCGTTGCGGCCTAGCAGCGTCACGACCTGGCCGGGATGGACCTCGAAGCCGATGTCGAACAGCACCTGCGCGCGGCCGTAGCCGGCCTGCAGGCCGCGAACGGCGAGAAGCGGGTGGGACGCCGCCATGGTCAGACCTCCTCCTCGCCGAGGTAGACCGCACGGACCTCGGGGTGGTTGCGGATCTCGTCGGGCGAGCCGGTGAACATCAGGCGGCCGTAAACCAGCACCGAGATCCGGTCGGCCAGCGCGAACACGGCGTCCATGTCGTGCTCCACCAGCAGGATGGTGTAGCGCCCCTTCAGCCGCCGCAGCAGCGCCACCACGGCCGCCGACTCCTGGACGCTCATGCCGGCCATCGGCTCGTCGAGCAGCAGGAGCTTCGGCTGGGCGGCCAGCGCGATGGCCAGCTCGAGCTGCCGGCGCTGGCCGTAGGCCAGCTCGCCGGCGGGCAGGTCGGCTTGCGGCGACAGGCCGGCGGCATCCACCGCCTCCTCGCCCGCCGCGCGGGCCACGCGGTCGCCGAGCAGCGGCCGCCAGAACTGCCAGGCGTGGCGCCTGGCCGCCAGCGCCGCCAGCGTGGCGTTCTCGAGCACGGTGAACTCCTCGAACACCGAGGTGATCTGGTACGACCGCAGCAGCCCCGAGCGGGCCCGCTGGTGCACCGGCAGGGCCGTCACGTCGACGCCGTCGAAGCGGACCTGGCCCTGGTCCGGCGCCAGTTCGCCGCTCAACTGGTTGATGAGCGTGGTCTTGCCGGCGCCGTTGGGGCCGATCACGGCATGAATCTCGCCGGGCCGCACGTCGAGCGTCACCTCGTCGGTGACCTGCAGCGCGCCATATCGCTTGACCAGGCGGTCGGTTTGCAGCGCGGTGGCCATCACGCGCCTCCCTTCGTCACCACCGTGGCCGCGTCGGCCTTGGCCCCCGGCCGGATGCGGCGCGGCGCCCCTCGGTCCAGGAAGCCGGCCACGCCACGTCGGCCGGCCAGGGCGATCAGCACGATCAACGGACCGAACACCACCAGCCAGTGCTCGGTCAGGCCCTTGAGCACCTCTTCCGCGCACAGGTACACCACCGCCCCGACCAGCGGGCCCACGACGCTGCCCATGCCGCCCAGCACCACCATCACGATGAGCTCGCCCGACACCGTCCAGGCCATGGTGCTGGGCGAGGCGAAGGCGTTGAGGTTGGCCATCAGCAGGCCCGCCACGCCGCACACCGCGCCGGAGAGGACGAACGCCGCCAGCTGGATGCGCTTGGAGCGCAGGCCGATGGCATCGATGCGGCGCGCGTTCTGCCTCGCCCCGCGCAACGCCATGCCGAAGGGCGCCTGTCGCAGCCGCGCCATCCACCAGGTCAACAGCGCCAACAGCACCCAGCCCACGGCGTAGAGCGCCGTCAGCGACCCCAGGCTCAGCGGCCCGAAGCGGCTGGGCGCCGGGATGGGCAGGCCATCGTCGCCGCCGTACTGCTTCAGGCTGACGAACAGGAAGTAGCCCATCTGCGCGAAGGCGAGCGTGATCATGATGAAGCCCATGCCGGAGGTGCGCAGGCTCACCGCGCCCACGATCAGCGCCACCAGCGCGCTGCCCCCGACGCACAGCGCAAGGTGGACCCAGCCGTTATCGATGCCGTGGTGCGACGGCAGCGCGACCGCGTAGCTGCCCAGGCCCAGGAACAGGGCATGGCCGAAGCTAACCAGCCCGCCGTAACCCAGCGCGAGGTTGAGCGAGGTCGCGGCGATCGCATAGACCAGCACACGGGCGAAGAACGACGTCCAGAACGGCTGCTCCAGCGCCGAGGCCAGCGGGGGGGACGGCGGCCAGCAGGCCCAGCAGCACCAGCAGCGGGACGGACGAGGGGATGCGTTGGAAGGTCTGATTCATCACCGATCCCGCTCAGCGGCGTCCGGCCGGGAACAGGCCCTGCGGACGCAGGGCCAGCACCAGCGCCATCAGCACATAGACGCTCATCGACGCCAGCGCCGGTCCGGCCGCGTCCGCCACCGACCGCTCGGCGACCTGTCGCAGCAGCAGCGGCAGGAAGACGCGCCCCAGCGTGTCGACCAGGCCGACGATCAGCGACGCGTACAGCGCGCCGGAGACGGAGCCGATGCCACCGATCACGATGACCACCAGGGTGGTGATGAGCACCGGCTCGCCCATGCCGGATTGCACGGCCAGCACCGGCCCGGCCATCGCGCCCGCGAGGCCGGCGAGCATGGCGCCCACGCCGAACAGCAGGGCGTTGAGCAACCCGATGTTGATGCCCAGGGCGCCCACCATCTGCGGATTCTGGGCGCCGGCGCGGATCAGCATGCCCACGCGGGTGCGGTGGATCAGCCAGTACGAGGCGGCGGCCACCGCCAGACCGGTCAGGATGATCAGGAAGCGGTAGGCGGGGTAGGCGAAGCCAAACAGGTCCACCGTGCCGCTGAGCGACTCGGGGACCTGCACGAACAGGGGCTGCGGACCCCAGATCAGCCGCACCACCTCGTTGAAGAACATGACCAGGCCGAAGGTGGCCAGCACGTGGTCGAGGTGGTCGCGCCGGTACAGCCGCGACACCACCGAGACCTCCAGCAGCAGGCCGACGCCGAACGCCACCGCGGCCGCGCCCAGCACGGCCAGGATGAACGACCCGATGGCCCCGTAGAGCAGCGCGCCGGCGTACGCGCCGACCATGTACAGCGAGCCGTGCGCCAGGTTGACGAAACTCATGATGCCGAAGACCAGCGTCAGCCCGGCGGCGAGTAGGAACAGCAGCACCCCGTACTGCAGGCCGTTCAACACCTGCGCCAGCAGGAGGGTGATGGACATGGAGGGTCCTCAGGGCAGGTTGCACTGCGCCGCGTAGGCGTCGGCATGGTCCGCGAGCGGCGTGCCGATCTGCTTGGTCGCCACCTTCGCACCGTCCTTGACGGTCTCGAAGGCGTAGTAGTTCTGCACCGGCATGTTGTTCTTGCCGAAGCGGAACGGACCGCGCACCGACTTGAACTCGCCGCCGGCGGCCTTGACGGCCGCCGCCAGCTTCTTCGTGTCACCACCGGCCTTCTTCATCGCCACGTCGAGCAGGTTGGCCGCGTCGTAGCCGGTGGCGGCGTAGAGGCTGGGCGTGCGCTTGTAGCGGGCTTCGAAGGCGCTCACGAACCTCTGGTTCTCGGGCGTGGCCAGCGCCGCGTCGTACATCGCGCCGCTCACCGTGCCGGCCGCGGCGTCGCGCAGCGACGGCAGCGTCGTGCCGTCCACGGTGAACACCGAGTACAGCGGCAGCTTGCCGGTCAGGCCGGCCTGGCTCATCTGCTTGACGAAGTTGACGCCCATGCCGCCGGGATAGAACACGAACACCGCCTCTGGCTTGGCCGCCTGCAGCTGCGCGATCTCCGCCGAGTAGTCGGGCTGGTTGACCTGCGTGTAGACCTCGTCGACCACCTGCCCGCGGTAGAAGCGCTTGAAGCCGGCGAGCATGTCCTTGCCCGCCTGGTAGTTGGGCGCCATCAGGTAGATGCGCTTGATGCCGCGGTCCTGCGCGAACTTGCCCATGGCCTCGGCGGCACCGTCGTTCTGCCACGCCAGGGAGAACACGTTGGGCTTGCACTGCGCCCCGGCGAGGGGAGACGGACCGGCATTCGTCGCGACCGCGACCACGCCGGATTCCACCAGCCGCGGCAGGCTGCCCATGAACACGTTGGAGAACGACAGGCCGACGATCGCGTCCACCTTGTCCTTCTCGATGAACTTGCGCACGATCTGCTGGCCGAGCTCGGGCCGGAGCTGGTCGTCCTCGCGCAGCACGGTCGCGGTCCGCCCCCCCGAGCTTGCCGCCTAGCTGCTCCAGCGCGAGCATGAAGCCGTCCACCTGGTCCTGGCCGACCAGCGCCTGCGGCCCCGACAAGGGCGCCATGAGGCCAACGCTGGTCGCGCTGGCGCCGACGCACGACGCGCACAGCGCCCAGGCCGCCAGGTGGCGGAGGGTAGAGATCGTCATCGTTGTCTCCGGATAGTCTTGTCTGGCCATGGGCCGCCGCACCGCCCGTCGCGCGCGGAGCTCCGCACGCGACGCGTCCCCATCCGTCTAGATGGGGTAGATGATGGAGTTGGGGATCATTTCGCTGTCGTAGATGCACTCGCGCGACGCGAACTTCAGGCCCGCCGGCGTCTTGACCACGACGTCCAGGTAGCGGCCGACGTTGAACACCGTCGACAGCTCCGACAGCTTGGTGCGGAAGACGGCGTAGTTGGCCTCGCACTGGAAGCGACCCGGCTCGGCGGCACGCACCACGGGCTGGCCCACCACATGGCGCTGGTAGTACGGATCGTGGAACAGCGTCTCCTTGATGCCGTAGACCCGGTCCTTGAGCATGCCCTTGCTGGTGAAGGACATGGTCGCCAGCGGGAAGCCGCGCTCATGGTTCTCACGCGGCTGCAGCCGGTACAGGCACTCGTCGGTGAAGAACTCCGGCCACAGGTCCCAGTTGTTGGAATCGACGGCGCTGGCGTAATCCGCGTAGAGCTGGTTGAGGGCGAACCAATCTTCGAAGTTGACGTTCGAGCTCATGACGTCAGGCCTCCATGACATCGCGCCAGTACCGGTACATGCCTCGGATCAGCGTCTCCGTGACCATGTGCTCGGCGTCCTCCACCCCGTGCCCGCCGAGCTCCGCCACCATGCGGTGGAACGGCTTGCTCTCGAAGGACTCCTGCGAGAACTCGATGACCTCGCCGTCGTCGGCCGACACGAAGCCGGCCGGGCCGAACAGGTTGGCCTGGCGCAGCCGCCGCTGGGTCATCTCCTCGCTGTCGTCCTCGAAGCCGAAGTGGGTCCACACGAAGTCGAAGCTGCCCCTCCCATCGGGCTGGATGTGACGCGTCGACACGCTGTTGACCTGCTGCTGCAGGATCACGCTCGGGAAGATGGTCATCATGACGGCCGTGGGCCCGCCCCACCAGGGCTCCTGCACGATGTCGAGGAAGCTGGCGTCGTTGAGCTTCATGGACTCCTTGAAGCTCGACACCTGGGTCACCTGCTCGGCCTTTCCGGCGGTGCCGCGCGTCGAGATCATCGCGGCGTGGCGGCGCTTCTTGTCCATGCGCAGCTGCGACTTGTTGTCCGCCCGCCAAAGGCCGAAGGTGACGAACCAGGTGTGCAGCAGGCCCGGGTGATACGGGTCCTTGATGTTCTCCTGCATCAGCTTCCAGTTGCCCGGGATGCGCTGTCGGTTGTAGCCGAGGATCTTCAGCTGCCGGCCGTTGAACAGGCGGTCGAAGTAGCCGAGGATGGTCGGGCCGAGGAAGTCCTCGAACGGTTCCACGTCGTGGTCGAAGGAGGCGAACACCACGCCGCCTCGCCGGGCCACCTTGAGCTTGGTCAGGCCGTGGTCCTCGGTCTTGAAGTCGGCCGGCATGCCGCCGAGCACCTGGCCGTCCTGGCGCACTCCGCGGCGGAACGCCACGCCCTGCAGGTCGCCCTTGGCCGAGTAGCTCCACTGGTGGTAGGGGCAGACGAAGTTGCGTCGGTTGCCGTGCCGCTCGCGAAGGAACCGCATGCCGCGGTGGGCGCACACGTTCTCGATCACGTGGATGGAGCCGTCGGCGTCGCGCGTCATGATTACCGAGCGTTCACCGATCACCGTGCGCTTGAAGTCGCCGACGTTGGGCACCTCGGCCTCCAGGCCGACATAGCACCAGTGGCCCTTGTAGAAAAGGCGCTCCAGCTCGCGCTTGTAGATCTCGTCGCTGGTGTAGGCCAGGAACGGGATGCGGTGCGTGCCGTCGCCTTCCCAGTGGGGCTGGGTCGGAAAGATGGTGGACGTCTCGCTCATGATGTGCCTCCTGCGCGGGGTGGGCCTCTCAGCCCTCGACGCGAACTTCGATCTGGCCGATGCCGTCGACCGCGCCGACCATCGTGTCGCCGGCGACAACCGCGTTGACCCCTTCCGGGGTGCCGGTCATCAGGATGTCGCCAGGCTCCAGCGCCTCGAACCGGGACAGCTCGGCGATGCACTCGGCCACCGACCAGATGAGCTTGTCGATGTCGGAGCTCTGGCGCGGCTGGCCGTTGACGGTCAGCGTGATGGCGGCCGACGACGGATGGCCGATGTCCGCCGCCCGCTTCAAGGCACCGATGGGCGCCGACAGGGCGAACGACTTGCCGAACTCCCACGGGCGGCCCTTGTCGCGCGCGTCGAGCTGCAGGTCGCGGCGCGTCATGTCCAGGCCGACGGCATAGCCGTAGACGTGGGCCAGCGCCTCGGCCACCGAGATGTCGCGCCCGCCGGTGCCGATGGCCACCACCAATTCGATCTCGTGGTGGAAGTTCTTGGTCTGCGGCGGGTAGGGGATGGTCCGGGTCCGTTCGGCATCGATCACCGCGTTGGCCGGCTTCATGAAGAAGAACGGCGGCTCGCGGTCGGGGTCCTTGCCCATCTCGCGGGCATGGGCCGCGTAGTTGCGGCCGACGCAGAAGACCCGGTTGACCGGGAAGCGCTCTTCACGGCCGGCGACCGCGAGCGTGTGGATCGGGGCCGGTTCGACGGCGTACTTCATGGTCATGGTCCTTTTGATCTGGCGCCGCGTCAGAGGCGTTCCTCACGCCACAGGCCGAGGGCCTGCTGCACGGGGCGGTCGGAGAAGCTGAAGAAAATCGTGTCGCGCTGCGCGCGCAACTGCACGGTGTGCCAGGACGGCACGACGAAGACGTCGTTTTCCTCCACCTGCCACACCTGCTCGCCCACCCGTACCTCGGCCCCGCCTTGGAGGCAGACGTGCACGGTGCCGTCGGTGGAGCGCAGCGGCCGCGTCTCGAAGCCGGCCGGCAGCCATTGCGCGAAGGCGCCGATGGTGGGCATTGGCGAGGCGCCGGTGGCCGGGTTCACGTAGCGCAGCTTGAAGCCGTCGTGCGCGTTCGGCGCGCCGCCGGCGATGGCCTTCAGCGACGCGCGGGTGCGCTCGAACGGGTAGACGAAGACCCGCGTCGGCTCGGCCGGCTTGGGCTGGTAGTCCACCGGCACCATGTTCGCGCCGTAGCGCGCCAGGGCGTCGCCCTCGGGTCGCGTCTGGCCCTGCGACAGCTGCTCGCTCTTTTCCGCGAACCCCGCGTCCAGGAAGCGGACGATGGGAATGTCCAGCCCGTCCAGCCACACCACCGGCTCGCGACCGAGGTTGCCGTGGTCGTGCCAGGTCCAGGCGGGTGTGATGATGAAGTCGCCGCGGCGCATGGTGGTGCGTTCGCCGTCGACGGCGGTGTAGGCCCCTTCGCCGTCGAGCACCAGCCGCAGCGCGGACTGGGTGTGCCGGTGCGCGGGCGCGACCTCGCCGGGCATGATGAGCTGCAGCCCGGCGTACAGCGACTGCGTGATGCACGACCGACCGCGCAGCGCCGGGTTTTCCAGGATCAGCACCCGCCGCTCGGCCTCTTCCGCCGTGATCAGCCGGCCGGCCTCCATCACGTGCTCGCGCAGGCTGGCGTAGTGCCAGAGGGCGGCCTGCAGCGGCGAGCGGGGCTGCGGCGGCACCAGCGACGACAGCACCTCCCACAGCGGGGTCATGCTGTTGCGGTCGATGCGCTCGTAGAACGCCGCGCGCTCCTGCGCGACGTCGGGACCAACGACTGAGGACATCCTGTCTCCTTGCTGCTTCTGCGGCTCGGGTGGCCGCGGGCCATGCCTGCAACAGCCTTCTTCCGTCATGACGCGGATCAAGATCGCGACTCAATCCCCGAGCCGGAATGTTCGGCGGCCTGCCGCCGTACGCCAAGCCAGCGGCATGAATATCATCTATCACCGTCAATGATGATGCGCCCGAAGACCACGATGGAATTGCATGAGCTGGACCTGAACCTGCTCGTCGTCTTCAATCAGTTGCTGCTGGAGCGGCGCGTCTCTCGGGTCGCGGAAACGCTCGGGGTGACGCAACCCGCGGTCAGCAACTCGCTGGCCAAGCTCCGCCGGCTGCTCGGCGACGAGCTGTTCCTTCGCACGCCCAAGGGGATGGAGCCGACGCCCTATGCCGAACAGCTGGCGGAGTCGGTCACGTACGCCCTGGGCATGATCCACAGCGGCATCAACCAGTCGACGAACTTCGACCCGGCGACCGCGGTACGGGCCTTCACCATCGGCATGACCGACATCGGGGAGATCTACTTCCTGCCGCCGCTGATGGACCGGATCAAGCGCGAGGCGCCCGGCATCCGGCTGAGCACCGTGCGCAACGCCGCCGTCAACCTGCGCGACGAACTGGAGGCCGGCAAGGTGGACCTGGCCATCGGCCTGCTGCCGCAGCTGCGGGCCGGCTTCTTCCAGCGCCGCCTCTTCTCGCAGAGCTACGTGTGCCTGATGCGCCGCGGGCACCGCCTCGACAAGCGGCGCATCACCCTGGCGGAGTACTCGGCCGCCGAGCACCTGGTGGTGGTGTCCGCCGACACCGGCCACGGCCGGGTGGACGAGCTGCTGACGCGCAGCGGCGTCGAGCGCCAGGTCCGGCTGACGGTGCCGCACTTCGTCGGCGTCGGCCACATCCTCCAGGCATCGGACCTCGTCAGCACGGTGCCGGAGCGGCTGGCCGACCGGCTGCTGGTCCCGTTTGGCCTGTCCAAGGTGCCGCACCCGGCCAAGCTGCCGGACGTCGCGCTGAACGTGTTCTGGCACGCCAAGTTCCACCGGTCTGCGGCCAACCGCTGGCTGCGCAGCGTGGTGTTCGAACTTTTTGGGAGCGGGTCAACTCGGGACCCGTGAGGCAATACTGAGTTTCGGCGCGCTTAAGTTAAAGTATTGCGGGACAGGACTTGGGTAAAGAGAGGTAGCGTTGGGCTTAGTAACGTGCTTGTCCGTTGCTTTGCCAAAGTCCCCAAGCTCCGCCAGCCTAAGGAAGGTCTGCAAAACCTCTGGTCCATCCGACTGGTGCGCCGCGTGATGGCGTAGGACGATGCGGGGCATGGATCAGATGGATTGGCCTGGACCCGCTGCCCAAGATGACCCGCAAGGAGGTCTTCCTCGACGAGATGAACGAGGTCGTGCCCTGGGCAGAGCTGGTAGCGTTGATCAAGCCGCACGCGCGAGGAGCACACCAGGCGCTGGGAGGACGACCGCCGTTCCCCATCGAGGTGATGCTGCGCATCCACTGCCTGCAGCTGTGGTCGAACCTGAGCGATCCGGCCATGGAAGAGGAACTGCACGAGCGTCCTCTGTACCGCCGTTTCGTGGGCTTGGATGGTGCGGCCCGCATGCCCGACGAGAGCACCATCTTGCGGTTCCGGCACCTGTTGGAGAAGCACGACTTCGCGCCGCAGGTGCTGGGCACCATCAACGCGGGCCTGGCCAAGCACGGCCTGATGCTCAGGACCGGCACCGTGGTGGACGCCACCATCATCGCCGCGCCGAGTTCGACCAAGAACAAGGACGGCCAACGCGATCCCGAGATGCACCAGACCAAGAAGGGCAAGCAGTGGCACTTCGGCATGAAGGCGCACATCGGGGTGGATGCCGACTCGGGGCTGGTGCACACGGTCATCGGCACGGCCGCCAACGTCAATGACGTGACGCAGGCCGGTGCGCTGCTGCACGGACAAGAAGAGACTGCCTTCGGCGACGCCGGCTACCAGGGTGCGCACAAGCGGCCCGACGCCGCCGGCCCGGCGTGGCACGTCGCCATGCGCACGGGACTACGGCGCAAGCTCAACCCGTTCATCGAGCCGGATTTCATCGCCGAGCAACTCGAGAAGACCAAAGCCAGGGTGCGGGCCAAGGTCGAGCACCCCTTCCGGATCGTCAAGCAGCAGTTCGGCTACGCCAAGGTGCGCTACCGCGGCCTGCTCAAGAACACCGCGCGGCTGACAATGCTGTTCGCACTGAGCAACCTGTGGATGGCACGGCGGCAGGTGCTTGGAGCGCGGGGATGAGTGCGTCTGGGATGCGGCGCTGGGGGACAGAACACGTCGAAATCGTGTCCCACCCCCCGCGCGATTCGCTCACGAAGTCAGCGGATCCCGCATCACGACACGCCAGCGGCAAGCACAACGCCTCCGAGCGTCGTGGGCGGGGTATTGCAGACCTTCCCTAAGCCCAACGCCAGCAGGTTCGGCGGCCCAAAGGCAGTCCGGCTCGATTGCGGCGATGACGTCATAGCGGCAGCACCGGTTCGTGGCGCATTACGGCCAGGAACGCCCAGCCCTCCAGGCCACTCCCGCTTCAATTGCGAGAACATGTGTGTAATTGGCTGCAAGTCGGACGGCAAGTCGGCATTGACTTCTCTGGCGTTGCCCATGCCCTAAGCCGTGGCTCCGACGCGGTCAGGAGCCAGCCCCTTCGACCTAGGCAAGATGGAGCTCCGCCCGTCGAACTGGTCGATATAAGACTGACTCAGCAGTGGCCCAACCAGCACGCGGAATAATCTCACTGCTTTCGCCCCGCCCCAGGGACGAACAGCCGCTGGTCGAGCGCGTCGCACGGTGCGGCGGTGTGTCGAGCGGGACGGGCAACGTCATGGACGACATCACGTTCTCAGCGTAGCCCACGTTGGTGAGCGTCATCATCGCGACGCCGGTTTCGGCGATGGACGCCAGTGCGTCCATCCCTGCATTGGTTGCAGTGACGCGTGGAGGACTGAGCGACCCTTTTGCACAACTGAATTCGTTTCGTAGAGCGCGGAGCGCACCCGGGTCCGGCTTGCACTCAGAATGCCGCGGCCCTCACACGGAAGCATGTCCCCGTGTCGCAATGCCACGAGCTCCATTCGCGCAAAGTGATAGTTGTGACTAGCAATCATTTTTCTGCCAGTTTTCACTCGAAATTCATCGCTGCAACCGTCCCAACGTCAGCCTAATCTGTTGCGCACTGAGTGCCTAGGTCTACATGCGCACACCCATGGCAGGTTTCACGCGACGGGTAACAGCAGCCTCACGACGACGTCGCCAATCAGACGGTCGCCTTTAAGAGCATTCCTATGACCAGAAGGATAAGAAGCGGCCGGCCCCACCGCCAAAACGTGAAGGCATACCGTTCGTTCAGCCACACCGCTCTATGAAGTCTCTGCAGTACCGACGTGGACAACAGCGCAACGGCCACAGGTCCGCCCAAACCGGTCGACCATGGCGCATGCAGCACCGCGATGATCAACAGACCGGGCCACGCGACCGCGTCGATGGCTGCCAACACGCGGCGCCCTGGCCAGTACGCCGCATCTGGACGTGCTTGCCGCTGTATGAGCACGAACATCGGAACCTCCCAAAATCGTCTTTCCAGCCTATTCGCTGCTCGTTGGAACTCGGAAGCGCACGGTATCGGAGTGTTGGCCTGCTCGATGTCCATCAACCTGACTCCGCCCGTAGGCCACCCAGTCGACGACCGCACCGCCTGGCTTACCAATTGAAACGGTTGGCCGCTGGACAGGGCCCCACTTCTATCGCTATCACTGGCATCGGTAAGCAGCCGACCGCGCCAACTTGCTGGCGATCCGGTCGACAACGGCGTCGCATAGAGCGGCAGTTCGAGCTTGAGGAACGCCATGGCACTGAGGCTCCCGCTGGAATCGGAACTCGCCATCTGCTGCCCCCACTGTCGGCACTGCGAAACCGACGAGTTCGAGACGTTTGTGCCCCGCTACATCGGGGCCACTCGCTGCGCTGGGTGCAGACGTCCCTTCACGAGCTTGCTGATGGAGTGCGACGCATGTGGCGAAGAGCACGTCTTCGCTTGGGAACACCAGCCCTCGGCGCTCGTTGTTCGACATCTCACTTGCCCTGCTTGCTCGCGTAGCTATGACGACGCCCAGACCGCCTACTCCCCGGCGCACCTTCACTGGTAAGGAGAGGGCAGAGTTCATTCGCAGCGATGACGGCAATGTCAGCTTCGCGCTTGCGCGTGCCGCAGACGGTCTCTTCGTCGAGCGGGTTCAGCTTCATGGCGGTCGACATCGAACGGTCCACGTCACCCGGTTTGAAGACGAGCAGAGCTTCGACACCTGGTGCAACTGCGACCCGCTACGGTTCGACTATCCGTTGGTCCACGTGAGGCTGAGGAGAAATGGCGGCAGACTGCTTCGCGGAGAAGGCTAGCGTTACTGCGCTCGTCGACTTCACCGGCCGCGCGGACTACCTTTCCGTGGCCGGGGATGTGATTCGCCGAGTTCCGGAAGCGGTGGACGAGACGCAGGCCCTGGCACTCTTATGCGAGGCGACGGATCGACTTGGCGCCGACGCCTCGGCGTTTGTCAGCTTCATTCGAGACGATGTGTCGCACGAGTCATACCGGTTCCTGCTTGCCTGCGATCCGACATGGTGCCTTGAGTACGAGCGCCGGTGCTGGTACGCGAACGACCCGTGGCTCGCGTATGCCCTCAGGCACAGTGAGCCGGCGCGTGCAAGTGAAATTCCAATCACGTCTCGGCAGCAGCGGGACGCTGTCGAACTCGCCATGCAGTATGGTTTCCAGTCGGCTGCCATCATCCCGGCCCCTTCCAGCGGCGGGCTGTCAAGATTGGGTGTGCTCTGCCTTGGTTCCGCGACTGCTGGGTTCTATGAGGGCGACGGTTTCACCATATTTAAACTGGCGGCACGTCCCCTCGCCATGGAATTGCACGAGTGGTGGATCGCCCGCATACGGGCCGAGCTCGTCGCCACCACCAGAGTCACTGCTGAGGATGTTCTGCTCCTTCGTCTCGAACGGCAGGGGCGAAGCACCAAGCACATCGCCGCCGAATTGGACATGTCCACGAGTGCCGTCGACTCACGGTTTCAGCGTTTGAACGTCAAGCTTGGCGT
Organism: Aquabacterium sp. J223; assembly: GCF_024666615.1. Lineage (NCBI taxonomy): Bacteria > Pseudomonadati > Pseudomonadota > Betaproteobacteria > Burkholderiales > Sphaerotilaceae > Aquabacterium > Aquabacterium sp. J223. Next base: position 4,148,958 of record NZ_CP088297.1, read on the forward strand.
GCCGAACCGGCGGTCCGCTGCAGCTCTTGCGGCAGAGTACGGCCTCATTTGAGAGGACATTCGCCTCGGAGAACCGATTATGCTGCGGCAGTTGTTCCAGGCAAGCGGCTTTCTCTGCATTCTCGTTGCGCCGTCAATGCTCATGATCGGTATCGCGGTCGACACACCGATCCTGGCCTTCGCAGTCATCATGATCGGCCTGCCGCTGTTGCGGCCTCTCACCGGCCCTCTGCCCGATGAGCCGATCCAGTGGCGGGAGTCGATCGCCACGGCGCTCCATCTGCTTCCGGTTGCCTACGGCGCCCTGCTGATCAGCACGATCACTTTTGTTCTGCATGAACTGAGGACCCACGGCATTCCGTCCTTCGGCTATGGCATGGCAATTGGACTAAGCCTGTGGCTGATACTTTTGCTCTCAACTTGCGTGGCGCACGAGTTGATTCACCAACGCCAGCGGCTTCATTGTTGGCTTGGGGTCGCGTTGGCAGGCTTTGCGGGATATCCGCTCCTGCACCAGGAACACTTCGGCCACCATGCAAGGCCTGGGGACACGGAAGGTGCCGCATGGCCACGTACCCACGAGTCGGCATGCAGCTTCGCCGCACGACGCATCAAGGTCACCGTCATGGAGGCATACGGCCCGGCTTCTCCTCTGTGGTTGAGACCGCCCTCAACCAGAGCAACGAGTGCTTTGCGCGTGGCAACCGGTGTCTGCTTGGCGACGGCAGCCGCGTTCTGGATGGCGGCCGGCTTCGGTGGCTTGGTGCTGTATGTCTGCGTGGTAGGGGGTGTCTGCTTTGGTGTTCAACTCATCACCTACATCCAGCACTGGGGACTGGGTGACGATCGACAGGGCGCCTCGGCAACTCAGGGCCTCGGCTGGGAGGACGATTGCCGTCTACAGGCTTGGTTGACGCTTGGGGTCAGCCTGCACCACCAACATCACAAAAGATCTCATCTACCGTACTACCACCTGACCCTCGCCGACGACTCGCCCCGGCTGCCGGCCAATTACGTGATTCTGCTCGTCCTTTGCCTCGTCTTTCCGCTCTGGCTGAGATCGATGCAGCCAGCACTCAAGCACTGGGAGGCAAACCCCTCGGACCCGCGCTCCTCGGGTCGCCGGCTCACGTGCTTCTATGCATACGACAGAAGCAACAAGCCCCTCATTCGTTAAAGCGGTCGACAAGGCGCCGCACCGAATCGCTCAAAGCGTCCCGCTCGAGGCACTTGAGCTCAACATTCTGTTCATCGAGCTTGGCACCATAATGCCCTCGGCTGGAGCGCGCATAGCAGGGGTCGTAGTGCCTGCGCATGACGCTCTCGAACAACTCGTCGACGCGACCCTCCGTGGCCCGCGCCATCCATTCCATGAGCGTCTCCTTTCCGACCAGCGGCTTCAGCGGCTCCAGCTTTCGCACCATCGCCACAGGATCAGCCGTGAAGTGCGGGTAGTCCTCCCGCCATAGCTTCACCCGCTCGGCCATTGGTACGGTTAGGTTGACGACGGGAGAGCGGTGCATTGCCTCGTACAAAGCATCAGGCAACTGCAGGTTGCCGATCTTCTTGCTCTCCGCCTCGATCCAGACCGGCCTCTCAGGATCAAACCCACGCAGCAAATCCACGAGCCTCGTGTCGAACAGCTTCTGCGTCGGCTGCAGTTCGCCAGGGATATCGCCAAGCAATGAGCCGCGGTGGTTCGCCATGCCTTCGAGCTCAAGCACTTGGTGCCCCTGTCGCTGCAGTTCTTGCAAAACCCGCGTCTTACCGCAGCCTGTGGGCCCGCACAACACCCGAAAGCTGAAAGCGCGCGGGAGCGCTTCAAGTCCCTCCCTAACCCACCTGCGGTAGGTCTTCCACCCGCCCGAGAGGACGTCGACCTCGAACCCAATGGTCCTGAGGTTGTCGGCCCAAAGCCGGCTCCGCTTGCCGCCACGGAAGCAGTAGACGAGGAACCGGTCGTTCGGCGAGTACTGGGAGATCAACGGCTTGATCTGCGCCGCGATGTTGCGGAGCGAGTACTCCACGCCGATCAAGTAGGCCGCATGCTTGTCCGTCTTGTGCCTGGTGCCGACCACTGCGTACTCAGCGTCGTCGACCACCGGCAGGTTGATGGCACCCGGGATGTGATCCTCCGCGTACTCGTGCGGAGACCTGGCATCGATGATCAATGAGTAGGACGAGAACTCCCGCACCTCCAGCTGGTGCGGGTGGACCAGCGCCGCAGCGGACTCAAGCTTCATCGACAACTCCCTAGGCCGGCGTCCATAGCCCTGCCTGACACAAAGCATGGTACGCCGCCCACTGATCCAGACATGTCCGTCCGCACCCTCCTGTTGATTTGGCCTCTTGGTCCGAACGTCCTGTTGACTGGATCGCCACTGCTGATTCTTTGTTCTAAGTCATCGATCATTCGCCGGCGGCACGGTCCTAGAGTATCTACATCGCGCCGAGTAGCGCGTCTCAACAGCAGGACCGAGTCACTGGCGATTTGGATCATCATGAACAGACCTTGTACTCCTAGGGCGACTTCGGTTGCCTTCGCTCGCAGGACAGCAGCTGCCACTGTCTTGGCTTGCGTCGCAACAGTGTGCCTTGGCAGCTTTGCGAAGCCTGCGCACGCAGTCGACGGCTGCCTGGTGATGCTGTGCTTCGCCGCCCCAAGCTGGCGGTCCATCCCGCAGTGCGTGCCACCCGTTAAGCAAGTGCTGCGTGACCTCGCCCGCGGCAAACCGTTCCCGGTATGTGGCATGGCCGGTGCCGGCAACTCGGCAAACCATGCCTGGGCCAGCGCTCCAAGCTACTGTGCGCCGCAGTACACCCGGGTCTTCTACGGCGAAGGTGGCCCGATATACACCTGCGACTACGCCGGCGCGGTGTCTGTCACTGTCAACGGCGCGCCGTTCGCGCGCACCTGGTGGACGATGGCCGGCGATACGGTGACTGAGTTCAGTCCGGCGGCCAAGGCGCAGCTCGGCACCTGGGACACGCGGTTCGACGACGACTATGCCGCCTGGCTGGCCACGCTGCCGCCGCCAGCCCCGCCGACCGACTCCGGCTACTGAGGCGGACGACCATGGATGCATCCTTCTTCCTCGCGCTCGCGGTGGCCTGTGCGCCGCAGGTGCACGGCGACACCGCCCGGGCGGTGGTCAGCGTCGAGAGTGCCTTCAACCCCTGGGCGATCGGTGTCGTGGGCGGTGCGCTCGTGCGTCAGCCGCGGCACCGAGCCGAGGCCCTGGCGACCGCCCGGGCGCTGCAGGCGGGTGGCAGGAACTTCAGCGTCGGCCTCGGTCAGATCAACGTCGGCAACTTTGCGCGCCTGGGCCTGACGCTGGAGACGGCCTTCGAGCCGTGCACCAACCTGGCCGCCATGCAGGCCGTGCTCGGCGAGTGCTTCGACCGAGCGAGTGCCTCCGCGTCGAAGTCGGTCGACCAGGTGGCGCTTCGCCAGGCGCTGTCCTGCTACTACAGCGGCAACTTCGCCACGGGCTTCCGCGACGGCTACGTGCGGAAGGTCGTGACAGCCGTGCGGCTCGTTCCCACCGTCCAACCCAAGGAGAAGGCATGAGACCCCTCGCATCTATCCGGCGCGCCGCCTCTGCACCGGCCGCAGCGCTCTTGGCCACCGCCTCGCAGATGGCCCTGGCCCAGGGCTTTGACAAGATCAACACCACGGTCACGAACGTCAACACCATCCTGGTGACGATCTCGATCGCGGTGGTGACCATCGCGATCATCTGGGCCGGCTTCAAGATGATCTTCCAGGGCGCCCGCCTGGCCGACGTGGCCAACGTGCTGATCGGCGGCACACTGGTCGGCGGCGCGGCGGCCTTCGCCAGCTACATCGTCACCTGAACGGCGGGCGCGACCATGCAAGGCGAAGCCATCTACAAAGGCGCCACGCGCCCAGCCATGAAGCTCGGCATCCCGCTCGTGCCGCTGGTGGTGCTGTTCGGCACCGGCATGCTGCTCATCATGTGGGGCGGCACCCTGGTGAGCTGGTGGATCGCCCTCGGCGTGGTCGTGGCCGTCGTGCCGGCGCTGCTGTGGATGCGCTTCGTGACCTCTAAGGACGACCAGCGCTTCCGGCAGATGTTCGTCGCCATGAAGCTGCGCCTGCACGACCGCAACCGCCGCTTCTGGCATGCGCGCAGCTACGCGCCCACCCTCTACCGGGGAGCCCGCGATGCTTGGCATGTCTAAGGCCAACGGCGCCGACACGCGGCCCGGTCGCAGTGGCTTAAGGCCCCGGCACTGGGCGGCGGCCCACGCGGAGAACCCGCTGGCCCGGTTCATCCCGTTCTCGTCGCTGGTGAGCCAGAATGACGTGATCACGCGCGGCGGCAACTACCTGCGGGTCTGGCGGCTCGATGGCGTGGCCTTCGAGTGCGCCGACGAGCACCAGATCGCCGAGCGCCACGAGGCGCTGTGCAGTCTGCTGCGCAACCTGGCCGGTGGCCAGTGGGCCGTGTGGACGCACCGCCTGCACCGCGTCGTCAGCGACAGCCTGCAGGACCCGGCGCAGTCCGGCTTCGCCCGAGAAATGTCGCAGGCCTACCAGGCCAAGATCAGCGAGCGCCGGATGATGAGCAACGAGCTCTACCTCACGCTGGTCTACCGGCCCAACGTCTCGCGCGTGAGTCGGGCCCTGCAATCGACCCAGCGCACCCGTGCGGCCATCGCGGAGGCCCAGGCCGAGGCGCTGCGCGTGATGGAAGAGCGCACCGCGCTCGTCGGCCGCGTGCTGCGCGGCTTCGGCCCCGAACTGCTCGGCACACGCGAGCACCGCGGACGGATCTACTCCGAGGTGGCCGAGTTCCTCGGCTACCTGGTCAACGGCTGCTGGCGGCCGATCCCGATGACAGCCGGACCGCTGTACCGGACCCTGCCGACCGCGCGCCTGTCCTTCGGAGGCGACAAGCTCGAACTGCGCCAGGGCGACGAGCGTCGCTACGCGGCCCTGGTCGACATCAAGGAATACGCCGATGCCGTGGAGCCCGGCATCCTGAACGCGCTGCTGTACGAGGCCAGCGAGTTCATCGAGACCCAGAGCTTCTCGATCCTGCCGCGCCGCGAGGCCATGCGCGCCCTCGAACTGCAGCGCGACCAGCTGATCGCCAGCGACGACGTGGTGGCCAGCCAGGTGGCAGAGATGGACGTGGCGCTCAACGAACTCGGCGACGGCCAGTTCTGCATGGGTGAGTACCACTACAGCCTGGTCGTCTTCGGCGAGGATGTGGCCGATGCCGGCCGGCGTGCGGCGCAGGCCATCGGTGCCGTCGGCGAGGCCTCCAGCCTGCAGATGTCCCCAGTCGACCTGGTGGCCGATGCCGCCTGGTTCGCGCAGATGCCGGGCAACTGGCAGTGGCGGCCCCGCGATGCCAAGCTCAGCTCACGCGCCTTCGCGGCCCTGTCCAGCGGCCACAACTTCGCCCGTGGGAAGCGCGACGGCAACCCCTGGGGCGAGGCACTGGCCCTGCTGCGCACGCCCTCGGGCCAGCCCTTCTACCTGAACCTGCACAGCAGCCCGGAGGGAGAAGATTCCGCCGACAAGAAGCTGCCGGGCAACACGCTGATCATCGGCTCGACCGGCGTCGGCAAGACGACCCTGGAGATGTTCCTGCTGACACTCACGCGCAAGTGGGACCCAGCGCCGCGCCTCGTACTCTTCGACCTGGACCGTGGCTGCGAGATCGCGATCCGCGCCCTCGGTGGTCGCTACTTCACGCTCGAAGCCGGCAAGCCCACCGGCTGCAACCCGCTGCAGCGCGAGCCGACACCGGCGCGCATCCAGTTTTGGGAACAGTTGATCCGTACCTGCATCGCCACGCCGGCCATGCCGCTGCTGCCGGCTGACGAGCGCGCCATCGCCGATGCGGTCAACGCGGTGGCGATGATGCCGGCCCAGCTACGCCGCTTCTCGACCGTGCGGCAGAACCTGCCCAAGGCGGGCGAGAACAGCCTCTTCGAGCGGCTCGGCCGCTGGTGCCAGGGCGGCGCGCTCGGCTGGGTCTTCGACCAGGCCAACGACCGGCTGCTCGATCTGCACGCCGCCAACGTCATCGGCTTCGACACCACCGAGTTCCTCGACCTGCCCGAGGTCCGCACGTCGGTGATGATGTACCTGCTGCAGGTCATGGAAGAACTCGCCAACGGCGAGCGGTTGATCTACGCGATCTCGGAGTTCTGGAAGGCGCTGGACCACCCAATCTTCAGCGACTTCGCCAAGCAGAAGCAGAAGACGATCCGCAAGCAGAACGGCCTGGGCATCTTCGACACCCAGAGCCCGTCGGACGTGCTGCGCCACCCCATCGGCCGCACGATGATCGAGCAGAGCGTGACCAAGATCTTCCTCGCCAACCTGGAGGCGGTGCGCGAGGAATACGTTGACGGATTCGGCCTGACGCAGGCCGAGTTCGACATCGTGCGCAGCCTCGGCGCGCAGGGCGGCCGGCGCTTCCTGGTCAAGCAAGGCCACGCAAGCGCGATCTGCGAGCTGGATCTCGCCGGGCTCGAGGAATACATCACCGTGCTCTCGGCCACCACCGACAACGTGGCCCTGCTCGATGCCGTGCGCGAACGGCATGGCAACGATCCGTTTCAATGGCTTCCGGTGCTGCTTCGTGAGGTCCAGGATCGGAGGTTTCGTACCTCCAGGAGATCTGCATGAAAGCCGTTTGTCATCTCCTCGTGCTGGGCGCGCTGGCACTCGCCGAAACCACCGCCAGCGCTCAGTTCGTCAAGGGCAACGAGGCCGTCAAGATGATGCCCGACGGGACCAAGAAGGTGGAGACACCGCCACTTCCCACGGCCTCGCTCGGTGCGCCCTGTCCCGCAGCGAAGGCGGGCTGCGCCGGCGGCGGCTGGAAGATGCTGGAGAGCCCGTCCGGTCTCGTTGAGTGCACCGAGGTCTTCGCGCGGCCGGGAACCTGCCGCGAGTCGACCTACGGCGTCGAGAAGCGCTCGCGAGTCTGGATTGTGAAGCTCAAGGGCGAGTGGACGCAATGCGAGCGGCCGGACCTCGCTGGCAAGTGCATCAGCCTCAAGGGCTTCCCGATAAGCGCGGTTCAGTAGCTAGGGGCTAAGCGATGTTTGCCTGGGTCGGTACACAGTTCGATGCGGTCCTGAACACCTACGTGCTCGGCGTCGTGACCGCACTGATGGTCGGCATCGCCCCCATTGCGCTGACTGCGATGACGATCTGGGTCACGCTCTACGGCTGGGCCGTCTTGCGCAACGAAGTGTCCGAGACGGTTCCGACGTTCCTCTGGAAGGTCTTCAAGATCGGACTGGTCCTGGCTTTCGCCCTGCAGTCCGGCTTTTACATCTCCAACGTGTCCGACTCGGCGAACGCGCTGGCAACCGGCGTGGCGACGACTTTCCTGCCCGCTGCAGCGGATCCGATGGCGATCACCTCGCCTTACGTGTTGCTGGACAACTTCAACGATGAGGCTAGCAAGCTCGTGCTCGATCTGCTGAAGGATGCAGGAATCATGCGGCTTGACCTGCTGTTTGCAGCGGTCGTCTGCTCGATCGGGAACGTGGTCTTCCTCTGCATCGCGCTGTTCGTCGTGACGCTGGCGAAGCTCTTCCTGACCTTCGTGATCGCCATCGGCCCGCTCTTCGTTCTGTGTCTCGCGTGGCGCCCGACAGCCCGGTTCTTCGACAGCTGGCTGTCGATGGTCCTGAATGCTGTCGTCCTGACGTGGTTTGCGTTCTTTGCTCTTGGCCTGAGCGCCTTCATGGGTGACGCACTCGTTCAGGCCATCCAAGTCAACGGTGGCTTCCTCGGCCAGACATTCAACGTCGTCGGCGAGAGCCTGAAGTACTGCGTCGTCATGATTCTCATGGCCATCATCTGCTTCCAGGCGCCGAGCCTCGCCTCCGCACTCACTGGCGGCGCTGCGGTTCAGCAGGGGATTCAGATGATCCAGAACGCCATGATGGTCTCTGGCCTGCGATCGGCCTCCTCTGCGCGCAACGCCGGCGCCGCAGGCGCGGCCGGTGGCGTCGTCCGGGCCGGTGCCGGCCTGCCCTACGCGGCGGGCCAAGCCACCGGAGCCGCTGCGGTCGCGCCCCGTCGGGCCGCGGGCGCCGTTGCCACCGGCGCCGGCGCCGTCGTCCGCCAAGGTTACGGAGCGGTGCGAACCGCTGCCTACAAGCTCGCCGCGCTGCGCGGTCGGGCATGAACGTCAACCAGCGTCAACCAGCACAGGAGCGAAACTATGCACGCACGTCTCAAGGTCGCCGCCGCCGTCCTCATCGCCGTCGGGGCCAGCGGCGCTCGTGCACAGGGCATTCCGGTCATCGATGTCGCCAACCTGGTCCAGACGATCCAGCAGGTGCTCGACGGCATCACGCAGATCAACAACCAAGTCCAGCAGATCAACCAGCTGCAAAGCCAGATCAACAGCATCAACGGCATCCGCAACCTCGGCAACGTGTTCAACAACCCGCTGCTGAAGAACTACGTGCCGGCCGAGGCTTACACCTACGTCAATGCAATCAACACCTCCGGCTACTCCGGCCTGAACGCCACGGCCAAGGCGCTGCGCGACGCGGGCATGGTCTACAACTGCATGGACCTCGCCGGCGACGCCCGCACCAGCTGCCAGGCGGCCCTGGCGCAGCCGTACCAGCAGAAGGGCCTGCTGCAGGACGCGATGAAGTCGGCCGCCGGCCGCCTGTCGCAGATCCAGTCGCTGATGGGTCAGATCAACGCCACCACCGACCAGAAGGCGGTGCAGGAGGTGCAGGCCCGTATCGGTGCCGAGAACGCACTGCTGGCCCACGAGATGTCCCAGGTGCAGATGCTGCAGGGCATGGCCGACAGCGAAGAGCGCATCGCCCGGTCGCGGGAGCGCGAGCGCCAGTACCAGATGCTCACCCGCACGGGGAAGGTGGCCGACTACCTGCCCTGACGCCCGTTCCCTGCGCCGGGCCACTGGCGCAGTCCCACAGAGGTCCCCATGAGTGCCGTCCTGACGCCAGAAAGAGCCGCTGCATTGCCTGAACGGTCGCGAGACCGAGCGCAGGCCGAGCCCGAGACGACCGCGATCGAAGTCAATCGCGCGTGGGAAGTCGACCGCGCGCTGATGCTCGAACGCTCGGAGCGCCGGGCCTGGTGGGTCGCCATCGCCTGCCTGGTGCTGGGTCTGATCGGCATCGCCGCGGTGTTCGTCCAGGGCCCGCTGCGCCGCGTCGTGGAGATTCCCATCGTGGTCGACCGGGTCACCGGCGAGGCCACGGTCCAGCAACGGCTCTCCGTCGAGACCATCCCCCCGATGGAGGCGCTGGACAAGCACAACCTCGCCACCTTCGTCCGGGCGCGCGAGGGCTACAGCTGGATGTTCCTGCAGCGTGACTTCGACCAGGTCGCGCGCATGGCGGTGCCTGCCGTGTTCGCCGACTACAACCGTCAGTTCGAGGGCGACGGCGCGCTGCAGAAGAGGATCGGCGCCGCCGAGGACTGGCGCATCAACGTCGTCGGCGTGCGCCTGGCTGCGTCCGGCCGCCCCGGCAACCAGGGGGAGGCCACGGTCAGCTACGACAAGGTAATCCGCCTGACGGACCGCAACCTGCCCGAGGTGACCACGCGGCACGTGGCCAGCGTCGTTTACCAGTACCAGCCGAAGGTGCTGGTCAAGGAGCGCGACCGGCTCGAGAACCCGTTCGGCTTCGTCGTCACAGCCTACCGGTCCGATCCCGAGATCAACACCGCCGCACCGGGGGCCAAGCCATGAAGCGGCTGGCCTGGCTGCCCACCGCGGCCTGCGTCGCGGCCTGCGGCTCCACGGCAGTCGCTGCGGAGCCTGCGGATCCGCGTCTGCGGGAAGTGGTCTACGACCCGCGCGCCGTCGTCACCGTGCCGGTCAAGCGCGGCGTCGTGACGCTGGTGGTGCTCGATGCCGACGAGGCGATCACCGAGGTCGCAGCGGGCCTGGGTGGCGACTGCATGAAGGCCGATGCCGCGTGGTGCATCGCAGCCCAGCCCGGAGGCCGAAACCTGTTCGTCAAGGCCAAGAGCTCGGCCAGCGCCGCGAACACGCTGGCCGTGGTCACCGACCGCCGAACGCACAGCTTCCGCTTCGTCGTCTTGGCCGACGGCGACCCGAAGCCGCCGGTCTACCGACTCGTCGTCAAGGCACCCGCCCGGGTGGCACCCCCGGCGCGCCTCGCGCTGCGCGAACCGGCACCACTGATGGCGTTGCCGGTCGTGCCGCCACCCCCGCCACCGCACCAGGTCGTCGCGGAGCGGCTGCAGGCCAAGCCGCAGGTGATGAACACGCAGTACTCGATCGCCGAGGGCGCCGGCTCGCAGGACATCGTGCCGACCCTCGTCTATGACGACGGGCGGTTCACCTATCTGCGCTTCCCCGGCAACCGCGAGGTGCCGGCCGTTTTCCATGTACTGGGCGACGGCAGCGAGACGCTGGTCAACGCCCGCTTGGAGGACGACCTGCTGGTGGTCGATCGCGTCAGCCGGCGGCTGATGCTGCGGGCCGGCTCGGCCGTCGTCGGCCTGTGGAATGAAGCCTTCGATCTGGACGGCAGGCCTCCGGGCGATGGCACTACCGTGCCCGGCGTGCAGCGCGTCCTGAAGGCCGACGTCAGTGGCAGCAACGCGCCTTCCGAAGCGCGCAAGGGAGAGAAACCATGACGCACGACCCGAACGATCCGCGGAACCGCGATCCAAACCTTGGCGCCGAGATCGAGCCCGACGACAACGCCATCTCTCCTCTGCCCGGCGAGCCCGGCATCCCCAATGTCGCTGCCCGGCAGCGCGTTTCGATGTCGAAGAAGGGACTGCTGGCCGTGGCGCTGCTCGCCGGCTCCGTGGTGGCGGTGGCCGCCGTCACCATCCAGCGCTTCTCTGCCAGCGGCAAGAAGGCCGACGAGACCGAGTCGAAGCTGGTCCGGGACAGGCCTGCCGCCGCCACGGCCGAGCCGCGCAGGCTCGAGATGCCACCCGCTTCGACTGCCAGCGCCGCCGTCGCGACCGCCCCGCGCATCCCCGCCCTGATGCCTACGAGCGAGGAGCTGGCCGAGCCCATCGGGGTGCGGCGCACCGGATCGGCGGGACCCGCACCGGGTGGCCCGAAGGTGGTCCCGTCGGAGGATGCCCCCGTCTTGCTGGTCACCACCCGGCCTGGGGCACTCCCTCCGCAACGGGCATCCAACCGAAGAATGGATGCCGGTGCGCCGCCTGACGAGGGCCCGACGGCGGCTGAGCCCGCCGACGCGAATGATCCGCTCGCCGCAACCTCCCGCAACCTGCAGGGCTATCAGCGCCAGCTCCAGGGCCTGCTCGACAACCTCACCAAGACCGCGGCGCTGGCCACGGGCCAGGCCACCGGGCAGCTGCCGTCGGGGGCGCTCCTCGGTGGGCCCCCGATGGCGGGCACCGCACCCATCGGTGCGCCACCCGCAGGGGGCGGCCTGTTCGGGGGGCCAGCTTCAGGGGTCCTCCACCCCCAAGGTGGCCGCCTCGATGCTGGGCAACCGCAGCCTGACGCTGCCCAAGGGCACAGCCTTCACCTGCGCACTGAAGACCAAGGTGATCAGCGCCACCTCGGGCCTCGTCGGCTGCCAGGTCCAGCGCAACGTCTTCGGCGACGACGGCCGGGTGCTGCTGATCGAGCGCGGCTCGCATCTCGACGGCGAGTACCGCATCGCTTCGGTCCGGCCCGGCACGGTCCGTATCCCGGTGTTGTGGACCCGCATTCGCACGCCGCTGAGCGTGACGGTGGACATCGACTCTCCCGGCACCGGCCAGCTCGGCGAATCCGGCATCGATGGCTACGTCGACAACCGCTGGGGCGAGCGCATCGGCGCGGCCATGCTGCTGTCGCTGATCGACGACTCGGTGAAGCTGGTCATCCAGAACCAGGCCAGCGACCGCCAGGCTGACACCATCGTGCTGCCGTCCACCACGGCCAACACCAGCAAGCTCGCCGAGAAGGTGCTCGACAGCACCATCAACATCCCGCCGCTGATCTACCAGAACCAGGGCGGCATCGTCGGCATCTACGTCGCCCGCGACGTGGACTTCTCGTCGGTGTACGAACTGAAGCCGACCGCCATCGCCCCGCAGCGCGAGGGAGCGCCATGAATAAGCATGCCTGCGAGCACGAAGACCTCGCGAACTTTGATCAGAGCTGGTGCGGCGACGCCACATCGGTCGTCGAGTTCCTGCGACCATTGCGCGACCAGCTCGATGCACCCGGCGTGCTGGAAGTCTGCGTCAACCGACCGGGCGAACTGCTGGTCGAGACCGTGCGCGGCTGGCAGACCGTTCCAGCACCCAACATGACGCTGGAACGCTGCCTGTCGCTGGCCACGGCCGTCGCCACCTTCTGCGACCAGCAGGTCAACCAGGAGCGCCCGCTGCTGTCGGCGACGCTGCCCAGCGGCGAACGCATCCAGTTCGTCATCCCGCCGGCCGTGCCGCGCGGCACCGTGTCGATCACGGTGCGCAAGCCGTCGCACCTGATCAAGCGACTCGACGACTTCGAACGCGAGGGCCTGTTCGAGCGCACCGCCACCGTGACGCGCACCCCGAAGGCAGAACTGCTGCCCTTCGAGCGCGAACTGGTGGAGCTGAAGGACGCCGGCCGCTACGCCGAATTCTTGCGCCTGGCGGTGCGCAAGCACCAGACCATCGTCGTCAGCGGCAAGACCGGCTCGGGCAAGACCACCTTCATCAAAGGCCTGGTCGAGGAAGTGCCCAAGCACGAGCGGCTGATCACGATCCAGGACACGGCCGAGCTGACGCTGCCGAACCACCCGAACGTGGTGAACCTGTTCTACAGCAAGGACGCCCAGGGCACGGCGCGAGTGACCGCCAAGTCGCTGCTCGAAGCCTGCCTGCGCATGAAGCCAGACCGCATCTTCTTGGCCGAGGTGCGGGGCGACGAATGCTTTTACTTCGTGCGGCTCGCAGCCTCGGGCCACCCGGGCAGCATCACCAGCGTGCATGCGGGCAGCTGCGCGCTCGCCTTCGAGCAGATGTCGCTGATGATCCGCGAGACCGGCGCTGGCGGCGGCCTGCGCATGGATGAGATCAAGTGGCTGCTCAGCGTCGTGGTCGACGTGATCGTGCAGTTCAATCGCGACGAGCGCGGGCGCTTCATCTCCGAGATCCTCTACGAACCACGGCGCCAGCGGCTCGGCCGCTGGGCTCAGCAGGCGGCAGCAGCATGAGCAGCGTTGCGGCCCTGCCCTTCTCGGCCTGGCCGACAGGTCGCAAGGTCGCCGCGGGTGTGTTCGCCGTGGCGGGCTATGTCGCACTGGCCTGCGCGGCGATCTACCTGGCCGGCGTGTTGTTCCTGGTGCTGAACAAGGCGAACCCGAGGCAGGCGCAGTTCACCAGCATCGCCCACTACTGGGGCCTCTACGCCGACGATGCCCAGCTGCGCAAGAAGCTGCAGCTTGCGATCGGAACCTCGGGAATCGGCCTACTGATCCTGCTGCCGGCCGGCCTGGTCGCAGCCGCCAGGCCACGTCGAGAGCTGCATGGCGATGCTCGATTCGCCAGCCCGACCGAGGTCGATCGTGCGGGGCTCACGGGCAGTGACGGCCAGCCCGGCATCCTCATCGGTCGCCACCGGGGCAGGTTCCTGTCGCTGCCGGGCCAGCTCTCGGTGATGCTGTCGGCCCCGACACGCAGCGGCAAGGGTGTGGGTGTTGTGATCCCGAACCTGCTCAACTGGCCCGACTCGGTCGTGGTGCTCGACATTAAAGGCGAGAACTACGACATCACGGCCGGCTACCGCGCCACGCATGGCCAGGCGGTATATGCCTTCTCGCCCTTCGACGAGGACGCGCGCAGCCACCGGTGGAACCCGCTGACCGCTGTGCGCTCCAGCCCGCTGCACCGCGTCGGCGACCTGCTCACCATCGGGCAGGTCTTCTTTCCCAACGATGGCGGCGGCACCTCGTCCGAAGCCTTCTTCAACGACCAGGCGCGCAACCTGTTCCTGGGCCTGGGCCTCGTCCTCCTCGAATCTCCCTCGCTTCCCCGCACCATCGGTGAGATGCTGCGCCAGTCTTCGGGCAAGGGCCGGTCGCTCAAGGACCACCTGAGTGGCCTGATCGCGCAGCGCCGCGAAGACGGCGACCCGCTGTCGGACCAGTGCGCCGATGCACTGCAGCGCCTGCTGTCCAACTCGGAGAACACGCTCTCCAGCGTGGTCGCCACCTTCAACGCGCCTCTGACGATCTTCGCGGATGCGGTAGTCGATGCGGCCACCAGCGCCGACGACTTCCGGCTCGAGGACGTGCGCCGCCGCCGCATGTCGGTCTACCTGCGCATCCCGCCGAACCGGCTGGCCAACGCTCGGCCGCTGCTGAACCTGTTCTTCTCGCAGCTCGTCAGCCTCAACACGCAAGCCCTGCCTGAGCAGGACCTGACGCTGAAGGTGCAGTGCCTGCTGGTCAACGACGAGTTCACGGCGATGGGGCGCGTCGGCGTCATCACCAACGCAGCCGCCTTTCTCGCCGGCTACAACCTGCGCCTGCTGACCGTGGTGCAGGCCATGTCGCAGCTCGATGCGGTCTATGGCGACAAGGAAGCCCGCACCTTCGCCACCAACCACGGCCTGCAGATCCTCTACGCGCCGCGCGAGCAGCGCGACGCCGACGAGTACAGCGCCATGCTCGGCCACTTCACCGAGCGCGCCACGTCGCGCGGGCGCAGCCGGTCCTTCAGCGGCCACGGTCACAGCACCGTCAGCCGAAACGAGAGCGAACAGCGGCGCGCGCTGCTGCTGCCGCAGGAGTTCAAGGAACTGGGCAGCGAGCGCTTGGTGGTGATCTTCGAGAACTGTAAGCCCATCCTCGGCGAGAAGATCCGCTACTACCGAGACAAGGCCTTCACCTCGCGCCTGCTTCCAGCCCCGGCAGTGCCGCGCATGAGCATGGACCTGCACCTGGCGCGCGTGCAGGAACGCTGGCGCTACGCCGACGATGAGCTGGGTCTGGGCCACAGCCTGGACTATGAGCAACTGGCCTACGACGTGAGCCGGCTTCCGGACCTCGTCGATAGCGAGCCCGACCAGGTCGCCGAGGGCGTTCTTGACTTCTTCATCGGCCCTCGGCCAGGCGATGCCGTGGCCGGCGGTGCGATCGAGGCAGCAGCCGACGAAGACGGTGTCCTGCTCAGCGATGACGGCGTCCAGATCGCCGAGCGGTCGACCATCGAGCGCGCCTACATCACCTAGACCTGGGAGCAACGACATGCGAACCCGCATCGCCTTCACGCCCTTCGTGCCCTGGCTCTTTGCGCTGGCTTCGTGCAGTTCGCCGCCGAAGCCTCCTACCGTCGACGAGTCGCAGAAGCGGCCAGTGAACTCGCAGATGGCCGTCGAGCTGCAGGTGTGCAAGAACGACCTGCAGAACACGCGCCTGCTGGCCACCGAGTCCAGCCGCATCGCGGAATCGACCACCGCCACGCTGGCCAACATGGCGGCGCGCCAGCAACTGCTGGCCGCCATGCAGGCGCCGGCTGCCCAGCAGGTCAAGGCCAACAGCGTCTTCACCGTGCGGTTCGACTTCGGCAGCACGGGCGTCGCCATCCCGCCCGACGTGACCGCCGCGCTGGTCGAAGATGCCAAGGCTTCGCCGCTCGTCCTGCTGCGCGGGCGCACCGACGGCACCAGCGACGCACCGGCCGAGAGCCGCATCGCCCGCGAGCGCGCCGCCGCCGTGCGTGACTACCTAGTGGCCGCAGGCGTGGACCCGGCGCGCATCCGCGCCACCTATCAGCCGGCCGGCGATCACGTGGCCGACAACGCCAGCGCCGGAGGCCGCAGCCTGAACCGGCGCGTCGAAATCGAGCTGTACCGCGCGCTGCCGGTGGCACTGAACGCCACAACGGTGGCGCAGCCCTGAGCGCCCATCCAACCCACCATCGCGAGGTCACCATGGATGCAGACAACTCCCCCGTCCGCCAGGCAGCGCCGGCCCAGGGCGGCACTGTCGAGCCGGCCAATCGCGCAACCGTGGCGATCGAGCGGTTCCAGACGCCGACGGGCACGCCAGGCGAGCGCTACGAGATGCGCGATCCCTTCGCGGAGGTCACGTACCGCGCAAACACATTCACCGAGATGGTCGCGAAGGCGGATCAAGTCGGCAGCACGCGCATCGTCGCGGTGGCCGAGGATGGCAAGCGCACGCCGATCCAGAAGGTCGACGGGGAGTGGCAGCGCGGGCAGCAGCGCCCGGCCTTGCCGGAGCTGCCCCTGGACCCCAGGCCGACTCGCGACGAGGTGCCCGAGGCCACCAACGTGGTCCCGATGCCGGGTGCCGCCAAGGCACCTGCACAGCCGGAGCAGGTCGATGCGAAGGCCATCGCCAAGATCGACGCCCAGGCCGAACGCGCCGCCCTCGTGGCGCGCCTCGAAGCCGCGCTGACGGATCGCTACATCATCAAGCGCGCGCCGGTGACGATGGGGGACGTGACCATCGGGCGCACCGAGTACCGCTTCCGCGGCGACACATCGCGCGTAGCCTTCACCGAGTCGACGTTCCGCCTGGCCACCGACACCAACAGCCCCTCGGTCGCCCGCTCGATGGTCGACGTGGCCGAGGCGCGCAACTGGAAAGCGCTGCGCGTCTCCGGCAACGAGGACTTCAAGCGCATGGTCTGGCTTGAGGCCTCCGTGCGCGGCGTGAAGACCCTGGGCTACGAACCGAATCCCGGCGACCTGGAAGTGCTCAAGCGCGAGCGCGAAGCCCGGCTGGTCAACCGCATCGAGCCGGCCCGCGACGCTCGCGCCGTTTCGGCATCCCCCACCGACAAGGCGTCGGCCCGAGGAGGCGGTGGCCGCAAGGCCGTGCTCGCCGCCATCGAGGCGGTACTGGTCGCCAAGATGGTGCCCGAGAAGCAGCGCGCGGCCGTGATGGCCGCGGCAACCGAGAAGCTCGCGCAGCGCATCCGCGACGGCCAGACGCCGAAGGTCAAGGTCTACGACAAGGCGGCTCCGTCGCAGCGGCCCGTCGTCATGCCGACACCCGAGATGCAGCGCACCCGCGACCGCGCCGCACCAGCACCTGTGCGATGAGGTCACGCCCGTGGAAACTCCGGCCCAAGACATCACGGCACCGGCGGCGATCTACGAGATTGCCGGCCGGCGATTTGAAATCGGGTCGCCAGGCTTCGCAGACGCCGTTGCCGACGCCCACGCTAGCCACCAGCGTCCCCGCTGCCTGTGCCTGGCCGAAGGCGTCGAGATGTACGTGGCGCGCCTTGGCGAGGGATACATCGTCAAGCGCATGCCCGACACGGGCAGCCACCACGCGCCCGACTGCCCGTCCTACGAACCGCCGGCCGAGTTTTCCGGCCTGGGGCAGGTGCTGGGCAGCGCGATCACCGAGGACCCGGCCACCGGCGAGACCACGCTGAAGCTGAACTTCCCGCTGACCAAGATGCCGGGCCGATCAATCATGCCGCCGGCAGGCGGCGAGATTGACAGCATCTCTTCCTCCGGCGCCAGGCTCTCGTTGCGGGGTCTGCTGCACTACCTCTGGGACCAGGCCGAGCTGACGCGGTGGCATCCGGGGTTCGCCGGCAAGCGGACCTGGGCCACAGTGCGAAGGCATTTGCTTCAGGCTGCGGAGCACATGCTCGCACGCGGCGACGCGCTGCGCGCCCGGCTCTATGTGCCGGAGCCGTTCTCCATCGCCGAGCGAGAAGCAATCAACGCGCGGCGTCAGGTGCATTGGCAGCACGCGGTACCCGGGAAGGCGCAACACCTGATGCTGCTGATCGGCGAGGTCAAGGAAATCGTGTCCGCACGCTACGGCTTCAAGGCGGTGGTCAAGCACATGCCCGACCAAGCCTTCGCCATCGACGAGCAGCTGTACCGGCGACTCGGGTGGCGCTTCGAGCCGGAGTTGGCGCTGTGGGGCGCCAGCGACGACATCCACATGGTGATGATTGCGACCTTCGGCGTGGGCCGTGCCGGCGTCCCGGCAATCCATGAGCTGTGCCTGATGCCCGTGACGCGCCACTGGCTCCCGGTTGCCGATGGCTTCGAGAAGCTGCTTCTCGATCGGCTCGTCGACCAGAACCGCTCCTTTGTGAAGGGCCTGCACTACAACCTCCGCCGGGGCGACCGGATCGCGAGCGCCGTGCTCACCGACTGCGACGGGTCGGCGCCGATGCTGTTCATCGGCCGTGCTAATGCCGACGAGTCCTTGCTAGGCCCCGAAACTGGCGCCGCTGGTGAGGCCCCGATCTGGAGGTGGTTTCGATCCAGCGAGCCGATGCCGCCTCTCCCGCTCCCACGCGCTCATTCGCCCCAGCCGGCGCCCAGGCAAGCAGAGCGAGCATCCGGGACAGCTCTCACAGCAGCGAAAGGTGACGATGGATAACCTGTTGCGCTACGCCAAAGTCAACCGGACGAACACCGTCATGCACCCGTCTCTCGAGCCAATGATCGCATGACCGCCGACCGCCCGGTTCGGTACTCGCGCGATTGGGTTACCTCCCGCCGGCCGAGTTCGAGGCCAACTACCATCGACAACGCGCTGGTCAGGCCGTCACCGTCTGACTTCAACAAACGGGCCTCCGCTAAACCCGGGGCGGTTCACTATGCAGCGATTGGCGTCGTTGGTCGACGGGAGCTAATGGTTCGGTAATGACCACATTGCCGTCACTCAGCGCCGGTGGTTCACGAGCGCCTCAGTGATCGGTGTCTGAAGGTGTGCGGCCGTTGTCTCGCTCAAGCGCACCGGGCGCAGGTGAACGATCAGTCAAGCGGCGAGGGTCGACCGAGCACATCCAACCCTGAACGGCCGGCGGAGCAGGCGATCTTCAACGACGTCCGACTGAACTTCCTCGCTGCCTTCGGGAGTGGCGTATGCAACGAGAACAGACGCCTCCCACCTTGACTACGTACAGAAGCACTGAAGCAAAGTCGGTTCGCCTTGAGAGGCGCGGGGCGTCGTCCTTGTGCAGCACTGACAGCTCGAGCGGACCTTGCGGCACCACCAGCGGGGCAATTTGGCCTCGTCGCCGGATAAGGTGCAGCCGCGGCCGCGGCACCAGCGCGTCGAGGCGCTGCATGAACTCCAGCGGGCTCATCATCAGGTGCGGCTACTTCTTTCTGAGCATCAGCTGAATCATCGAAAACAGTCTATGGAACAGGTAGTCCACTTGGTCCACGTCGATGACGGGCACCTGGCCGATTTCCGAGTGCCGGATGAGATGACTGTTTCCAATGGAGTTCAATTCTGTCGTTTCTTTCTCCAACCGTTCGCGCAGCGCCGGGACGGATGTCACCGCATCGAGGATGATCTTGACTGATCGCTTTTTGTTGCTCGGGTCAGCCAGTGATTTCAGTCGCTCCCATGCATCCCACAACCGTTCAAGCGCCTCGCGACGCACCAGTGGATCCGGGTCCGAAAACTTGGCGCGGCACTCATCGAGCATGTTGTCGAGTGTTCGGTCACCGGTGTTGAAGAACGTCCGCTTCAGTTCTTCACCGAGCACCGGAGGGAGCATCCGCTCAATTCGACCATTGGGCAGCAGCTCGAACGCAACGCCGTTGCGCGCGAAAATGCGATTGATGGTTGAGCGGAACTCTTCTTGCCCCGCCGACAGGTCAAAGGTCAGATGGTGATGGCTGAAAAAGTCGTGATACTTCCCTGGGATCGGCTTCGCCACTGATGCGTGGACGAACTCGATGAAGTCCAAGACGAGAAAAGTGTCGGGCGCGAACGGCCGGCGCTCAGCAAAGTAGCCCTCGCCGTCAACGGAGACGGTCTGCAATGGCCAGGCGAGACCCGGCATCTCTGCGCCTACCGAAGCCGCCAAGGCCTCAGCGTCGCCGCCGCATGTCGCTTGTCCGTCTGGGCAGCATTCGGGAAAGCGCAGGCCGAATGCACCGCTATTGATCAATGCTTCAACGGTGGCGACTACGCCTGCCCAGACCACCGGCGCGATCGTTTGCTCGGTCCGCGCGCCTGGACCATTCTGACGTTCGCTGAAGTAGTCTGTCATCCGATCCATCGTATAGCGCTACTCGAACACGCGGCTAGACCCCCGGCTGCATGGCGGCGCCGGCCTTTGCTGCATCAGGCGACAATGCCTCCAGCATTCTTGAATTCAGATGCGAGGTACCCATTTAAAACTCCGACTAGTTAAGGCCGAAGGCGAAGTCGTGCTCATAACGCTCGGGAGTTGTTCCTGGACGGAACGCGTTGGTTTGCCGGTTCTTGATCTTGGTGGTTTCGCCACTATGAAGCGGCTTGATCTTCATGCCATCAAATCCTGCAGACAGTGAGCTCTGCAGCCCTTTGAACAGATCCTCTTTGGTCAGCCTGGCACCGCCGATGCGAATGACGATGATGGTGCCGTTCATGACGAGTCTCGCGCAACCCGCCCAAGCCTCGGCAAGGAACTGCCAATACAGTTCTGCGCTGGTGTGTCTGTCGTCCCGGTTCTTGTTGATCAACGGACGCTCAGCACCTCCGAGAAACCAAAGTCGAAGCCATTGATCTTCGCTGTAGTCCGTCGTATCTAGGTACGGCGGCGAAGTCACTATGAGCTTGACCTGGTTCTTAAGGCTCGGGAACGCTCGCCTGGCTTCTCTGGCGTCGCGGAGCTTGACTTCGCCTCGCAGGCCTGGACGCTCAGCCGCCAAGCGATAAGCGGCAAGGTCTCCCGCGACATCAAACGCATCACGCTGAGGCGCGGTCAGCCCCTTCGCATTCCACCACCGAACGGAGTAATCCGGCTTCGTGCTGATCGTGCGTGGCATGCGGTTGCTCAGGCAGTTCGCCGTCTTGTGCGACTCACCATGCAACGCACCTAACAGCACTGCCGCGATAAAGCGGTCAACGCGGGAGTCTTTCCAATTTAGCTCGCGGCGCAGGAAGAGGAGTTGCTGCAGTGTCTTCTCGTGAAAGCAAGCTGTGAAGAACTCGCCGGCGGGAACGTCGACGGGCTGTGAATGAGTTTGGGCCTCTTTCAGTTCCTTCAGCCTTGTCTGGACCGATTTGAGTTGCGGAGAATCGGCCTTCGCCCCCGCGATACAAGCGGCCACTGGGTTGATGTCCACACCGATCGCGCGCCGGCCGTTCAGCAGACTTTCAAACACGGTAGTGCCTCGGCCACAGAATGGATCGAAGACCGTGTCCCCTCGTTCCGTGTATGCAAGCAACTGCTTCGCAACGAAGTCCTCGGGAAACATCGCGAAGTATGGGCAGATCGAATGTAGTGGGTGTCTCATGCGTGCACCAGTCCAGCGGTCTGGCGCGTACTAGATACCCAGCTCACGACCTGATCGAAACGGTCGCAGCCATCGACCTTGAGCCGATGGCAATCGGCAAACGCCATGCAGGCGTTCGCAAAGTGGGTGATGCGCAACCTGTCGAAGATTACACCGAACCTGGGCTCTTCGTGCCAGTAGCGGTTCCTCACTGCGTCCAGATACGGTCCGTTCCGCTCCGAGATATCGTGATGAAACGGGAACGGGATGAACATCGCCGGCGTCGAATGCTCCGCCGGACGATGCGTGAACCATGAGCCGTGCAGTTGACGGATGTACTCGACGACAGACTTCTCCCGCCACTGCAATCCCGAAGCGCACTGCCCAATCAGATACAGCTTGCCCGGCATACCGTCAGGATGATTTCGCCATGCAATGATGTCGATTCCGCCGTCCTTCAGCGACGTTGGCAGTCCGTCTGGTATGTCGTCGTTGTCGCGAACGCGACCAATGCCGAAGCGCGCGAAGGTCTCTCGGAGAGCGGTAAGGAATCCCGATCCTGATGCGCGTGGGAAGCCGAACGAACTGACATCGCCATTTAGGTAGCCGCCAGCCGCGAGGCAAGCGCAGATTTGAAAGGCATCTGCGATGTTTTGTTCCGCCTGACTCAGCGCCGTTGCGGCCTGGAGTCTGCGCTCTCTGATCGCTGATGCAAGCAGGCAGAAAAGGTAAACGACTTGGCCCGCATGATCATCATGCTCGTCGGGTCGCCTGGTGAGCCGCTGCCTTGCGGTATCCACCTCGAATGGGTAAGAATCGCCCAGCAGATCGCCTCTGTATTGAAGCTCCTCGAAGGTGACATCGACAAACTGGTATCGAGCGCCCTCCAAAATCGCCTCATCCAGGACCTCACCCGTTTCCGCGTCCACCATGTCCGGTTCCGCGGCCTCGTCTTCGAGAATATCCAGGACGTTCAGCAGCGTAGCGCGCGTCGACACGCCGCGCGTATCCATCAGCGTGCGGAGTTCCAGCCAATCGGCGAGCGCGCTACGCGTGTCCGTTGGGTTGGGCGGGCTAATGACAACCATCAGTTGTCGCCCGCCTCGACCTGTTGCTCACGCATCGTGGTCACAAGAGCACGAGCCGTTCGTTGCATACCTTCAGCGACCTTGAGCAAGGTCGGGTCGCTGTTGTACGCGCCGGCGAGGCCGAGAACGTCCTCGCACTGCTTCGCCGCTGTCATGAGCGCCTCTTCGAAGCGCGCCGAGGCAGGTTCTACGCGCTCGTAGGCCACGCGCAGATCGCGCTTGGCCATCAACATCGCCTTGGCCTCGGGATGAGCAAGCACCTTGCTCAGTTCATTCAGGTTCGGGTTCTGACTCTGAATGATTGTGGGCTCGCCCTTGTGCTCCTGGCCGTACAGCCAAGACATGAGCTGCTGGAATTCGCCGCGCTTTGCCGGCGCAATCGGGTCGATCTGAGGCGGTGCAGACAGGTCCTCGTTGCTCAGGCCTAGATATTCCCGGACCGACGCCCGGGTGAGAGCCGTGTAGAGATGTGAGAACGAAAAGTTCTTTTTCGATATCTGAGTGAGATCGAATCCATCCTTGATCGCTTGTTGCAAAGCGAACCAACCGTTCACCAAACGCCGCACCGTATTGTGGTTGTCGCCGAGCGTGCGACTGATGGTGCCGATGTCGCCCCCGCTTTCGTACCACTGCGCCGCATACTTTGCCTTCGCCAAGGCATCCCATTTGTGTGGGCCATTGATGTGTTTGAAACCAATGAAGCTGCGGGCATGGTCGCGATGCTCGACGACAAGAACGCGGACCTTCTTGGGCAGCGGCTTCCGAGTCTCAATATCCGGCAGGCTGATCTTGAGGTGGCGTCGCAAGTCTTCATTCGCAATCAGTCTTAGGGCGGCCAATCGACGATTGCCCTCCAAGACGATGTTGCCGGCACGCAGCACGATCAGGGGCTCGAAGTCAATGTACCCAGCGGACAGAATTGACTGAATCAGTTCATCTACGTCCGCGTGGTCGTAGAGC
Source organism: Aquabacterium sp. J223 (assembly GCF_024666615.1). Taxonomy (NCBI): domain Bacteria; kingdom Pseudomonadati; phylum Pseudomonadota; class Betaproteobacteria; order Burkholderiales; family Sphaerotilaceae; genus Aquabacterium; species Aquabacterium sp. J223. The sequence continues at coordinate 4,172,224 of NZ_CP088297.1, forward strand.
TCACGAATGATGTCTGCCTCGTCCGTGTAGCCCATGTCTACGAACCGGGGGTTCTCGCGATCGAAATGCAGATCGGCAGGCGCGACTTCACCCTGCAGGGGCGACGTGGGGGTATTTGCTGGCTTGGCCATCTAGTCGGTCTCCTTCCCGCTGCTTTCGTGGGCACGCATCGGTGTATTCATGACTCGGCCGCCTTCTGTTGCTCAATCCAAGATTCGATGTCTGCGCGCCGGAAACGCCAAGCCCCCGCGACCTTGAAGCCTGGAAGCTCGCGCTTCTTCACCAAGCGATAGACGGTCTTTTCGTCTACGCGTAGTAGTGCGGCAACTTCCTTCACTGTCAGCACGGTGTTGTCGACCATAGCGATGAGACACAAGAAGTTCTAGCATTCTAAGCGAAAGCAGTCCAAGCCAGGGCATTCCAAGGTACGCCCGTCCTGTCTGGCATCGTCGCAGGAGTCGCAGGTGAGTGCGTCTCGCCTAGCCGCCGGGCTCACGGGCTGCGCCCCGAGATTCATGCCGAATCCCGGTCATCCGGCTTCCGATCCCTGACGCCTCCGCGACGGTGCTGCCGTGCGCTGCGCTTGCCGGGGTGCGGTGGCGTGCGATGGTGGGGTCTTGCCGTACCCATTGAACCTATCACGCCCTTCGCGCCGTCAAGGGATGCGCGCGCCGTGCACGCTGCCGCCTCGGCGGCTGAGCGCCCGGTGTCGAAGGTGACGCGGGCGCATCGGCGTCATGCCTTTAAATGTCCCGGTGACGGTGGCCACGGTCAACCACGCCGTCGACAGCCAGGTCCGAGTTCAGTCTTGAGCCGTCATACGCGTGGCTTCGGCTGCTCTGCAGCGGTCGCAGCCGGTAGCGCTCCGAGGGTGAACTTACACTGTCTGCCATCAAGCAGCCATTGGACCTCGCGACCACGAGACGCTCGAATGTCAGCAGTACGCGGTGCAGAGGTCGTAGGTTCTGCGCGAGGCAGTTTGGCGCTCCACGGCCGACTGCTTCCGCCCGGGACAACCGACCAAACCCGACCCATAGTGGTCTTTCGGAGCCGTCAATAGAACTGGTTAGAACCGGTCGTTCGACGTTTCAGCTGAGCGGGCCCGCGGGGGAAGGCACTGAGGCCGCGTGGCGGATGATGACACTTGCCGCCTCGCGGCCCAAATGCCTGCCGGGGGAGGTCCGCTCGAGCGAAGGGTTGGCTTTATCGGTCGGCGTCAACGTGTGCTTGAAGAAGCAAAAGTAGACCAGAAAGTTTGGGAACGACGGTCGTCCCAAAGCGACTTACGTTGGGCGTAATGTGGGGCGCCATGAACGCGTCCGCGCGGAACAAGTCGACGTACGGGGCGTACATCGCGTGCAGGGCGTCAGGAAAATCACTAGGCTTGGCTCTACGAGGAGTAGCCAGTGTTGTTGTCCACCACGCGCTGTGTAGCGTCCGTACGCCTACAGATAGCCCAGGGCACATCTCATCAATGCGGTCAACGCCTAGCGGCGAGGCATCATGCCCTAGCAAGACCTGTGTGAGGCGGCTCGCAAGCCGCACCAATAGCTCGTCTTGCATTGTCTTCCACTTGGCCGATGACATGACCTCGTCCGCTGCGGAAGTGCCGAGGATGAGATCGAATTTCCGCAGCAGGGCCAATTGCTCAGCCATCTCGTCTAGCGACTGAAGTAGCGTTCTCCCTGGGCCACGGGTCCACTCGATGAACGGCGTTAGCTTGCTGTGGTGAGCGCGATACCACTGCATCATCCATCGGGGATCGCGAAGGCTTTCCAGGAAGGCTTGTTCGGCTTCCTCGGCTGTTGCATCACCAACTGAGTAACGCGTCAACACGCGGGCGTCGGTGGGCCGCATTGGGTACTTGGCGAGGATCTCGTCTAAGGTTCCGGAGCGCGCATTGCCGACGACTGAGGAGAGAAGGTCACTGCGTGGCTTGCCACGCTTTAGCGCCTTCCGCGCCGCGAGTCTGCGCGCTGCTCGATTCGGGGCAACTTCGGCGATGACGTCAACAATGCCCTTGGTGAGCTCGACTTCGCCAATCGGTGACACCGCCGCACTTCCCTCGGGAAACCAGTCTCCAGTAGAAGAGAACGGCTCGACCGGCGAATCGGTGAGCTTGTGCGCACGACGAAGCTCTTGCGCAAACAAGCGGTCCTGTGAGATGAGCACATTGCGACCGCACAACTTCACCAGCAGGTCGGCGCGGCGCTCTGCTGCGTCTACTAAGCGCGCGTCCAACGGAGACATTTCGCTGAGGTGCGTCCCTGAGAAGAATGTCTCAACGGCCCCGGTCTGGCACAGGGCACGGAGCTGCGATGCTATGGCTTGCTCTGCAGCGCTCCGGTTTGAAGCTGAGAGTACAGAATAGTCTGCGCTGTCGAGATAGAGCTTAGCGGGGCGTACACATGTGTTGTGTGACGGCGAACTTGCAAGCTCAGCGGGCGGCGCAGCCGTCCGATGGAGCGAAGAGTTAGGCCGCATTTTGGTGTGATTGCCAGCGGCCCAGTATCAAGCTGCCAAGATCGTCTCTGCCGGCCAACGCTGCAGTTGCTACCGTTGCTAGGCTTCCGACGAGTTCGCCGAGCCGCAATGCCGCGAGAAGTTCCTCAGCGGTATATGCAGGTTCTACTGCAGTCTCAGTCATCCATCGTTGCACGTGAAGACCTCCCGTGTGCGTGAAAGAACACATCGCGTCCCAATGCCTTCTCACTAAAGCAGTGAGCTTTCCGCCTTCATACGGGTGCACTTGCTCAAGAGCATCGAGAAGAAGCCGAAGCTTGGGTGGGTCTTCGTCTGACATGAACGAGTCGACCTGCGCTTCAGATGCGCAGTGCGCCAGCCACTCGCCTCTCAAAAACGATTCGAGCGCCGGACGCAAGAGTGCCATTGCACTTGCGTAGCGACGCTCTTCCAAGAGAAGAACCATCGAATGGTGATGGTCCTGTGCGATTGCTAGACAGCCGGAAGCGGCTCGTGCTCGAACTGACGCCGGAAGCTCAACGTCGTATACGAGTGTGGCTAGCCACGTGACTAGATCGGCGGCGCGTCGAAGTTCAGCAGTGGTGATCATGCAGCTCAATGTTCGACATGAATGGCAGCTGGCGGCTTGCTGACAGCTGTCCGCTCGATGGACGGGTTGGGCGTCATACCGCTCTGCCGAAGGTTTGATCAACGGGAAGATATGCTGAGGGCGTGGCGAGGCTACTGCCAGCTTGACGTAACCAGGAGTCGAACAAGACGTACCAAGCGAGCAACGCGTTCTCACCCAAGTCCATCACCAGGGCAGGCGGCAGCATTGCCGATAGGTCAGCTCCGTGCTGTAAGTGAAGTTGAGAACGATGTGCGCTACCCGGCTGCCCGAGCTGGGAAAGCTCCATGTAGGAGCCGCAGGAGATGAGAACACGATCGGGAACAACGATGAAGTCTGGCTGTTCGTTACGCGGAACGCCCGCAAGCTCGATCAGCACGTTCGCCTTAAGGGTCTCCGGTGCCGGGCAGTCGAATCCCCACACCACGAACAGCGAGTCGAACACCCGCTGACCTTGACCTGCTTCACAGTAGCGGCGCTGCAGAGTCTTAAAGCGACGCCCCTTAGCAATCGAGTCACGTAGTTCTGCCGGGCTTAGAGTCGTTTTTACTTCGACCAGGGAGTACACGGCCTCAACCGGCCAGAGTTGGTTCCGTGACGTTCCATAGAGCGGCGAGTTGTTTAGCGCATCCACAACAACTAGATCCGCCTGGTTTGAGAACAATCCTTCGTGAGAGATGACCATGCCTGACCCTACCCCGAAACGTTTGGGCAAGTGGTCAGAGAGGAAAGTGGCAACCAGATCTTCTCTGTTCTCACCGGCGGAAAGGTGATGGGACGCAAAGTCCCGCCTTATCGATGAAGACTTAGCGCGCATCTCGCGAGCGATGTCTGCCAGATATGCTGGAAGAATCAAAGTTCTCTCTCCTATGCCGCACAACTATGTTCTAGATGGACAGCCGATACCGTGTAAGCATGAGCCTGTCCGCATAACGCAATCGCTAACTCCACCTCAAGTGCCTTGTCACGCCTGTACATACCGGCGCGGACTGTACGTTCATTCGGCAATATTGTGGCGACCAAAGCCGACAAATCGCGCGCCCGACTTTGTCAGGGGCGAGGTCGGCATAACAAACCTCTGTGAGAGTATTCCCGAGCGGGAGGACGGAGGGGATTTTTCAATGGCTGCTCCTTCAGTGTCGCGCGGTCACGCCGTTCGAAACCTGCTGGACGCTATGACCGACTAGCGCTCCAGCGGTCGCCGCTGATGACCGCTCCTGGCCGAGACTGACAGTACGCCGGCGCGCCTGAAAGCTGCCCCCTCCAGGGGTATGTGGCGGCTCCTCCTTGACAGCGCGCCTCCGCGGGTAAGCCGGCGACAGGGCTGCTTCAAGAAGCATTCTGTGGAGCCCTCAACTCGATGGGAGACCATCATGGGAACCGCAGGCAACACCGCGCATCGCGAGCCGTGGAACAAGGGCAAGATCGTCGGGAGAAGGCGCCCTTTAAGCTCAAGGACATCTGGGCGCTACGCGTCCGCCTCCAGATGGAAAGCCGGGTGCGCGGACTGGCGCTCTTCAACCTGGGAATTGACAGCAAGCGGCGTGGGTGCGACCTCGTCGCCCTTAGGGTGCGGGATGTGTGCCATGGCGACCAGGTGGCAAGTCGCGCCATCGTCATGCAGCACAAGACCCAGCGCCCGGTGCAGTTCGAGATCACTCAGGCCACCAGGGACGTCCTACAGACGTCGATCAAGCAGGCCGCGCTGAAGCTAGAGGACTTCCTCTTCCCCAGCCGGCTTCACGACTCGCCGCATCTTTGGACCCGCCAGTACGCCCGGATCCTCGGGCACTGTGTCGATGAGCTGGGCCTAGACCGCGCTGAGTACGGGACGCACTCAATGCGCAGGACGACTTCGAGCAGACGGAGATCTGAGCCAGCAGACGGCCGGCCACTCGCGCAAGGCGGGGGTGGCCGACGGCGAATGCTGCTGTCTGGCGTGTCACCGCACTCACGCAGCCGGCCAGGAGCCGTCGCTGAAGAAAGTGGGCTTCATGGCACTTCAATGCCTCCCCTTTAGGCCATCCCGAGCACGTCTTGGTACAGGCGGCGAAGGTGCTGATCTGACATATCCAGGATTGGCTCGTACATGAACGAGTTGAGATGGACATTCTCCGGGGTCATGAGCATCACGCGCTGAAGAACTCGAAGGTTTTCGGCCTCCCCCGAGAACGAATCACGGTAACGTTTCAGAAGTGCCGGGGTCTGGTTCGCACTGATGGTCGCAAGCCAAGTGTCATCGTTGATCTTGGCAGCCATGAACCGTTCGGCCTTCAGGCGGGTAGCAATCGACATAACCACCTTGTTTTCAAAGTTGATGCCATCGTCTGCTTGCAAGCAGGCTCTGGCTTCCACGTCGATCATATTGAGCACGCTCTCCGCCTGGTCTGGCGACTGCGCGGCTGCGCCGAACAGGCGAAAATAGACGCCATCCAGGTCGGCGACCGTGATTCGGTCAGAACCGGCCTTCCAGTGCAGCAACGATGTCAGCAGGCTGTAGTCAGCGTCGCGATCTCCCCTCGTGTACTCGATCAGGTTTCGCATGAAGGGGATGCAACCGATCTTCTTCCGACGATCTGCATGAAAGTTCGGCTTCCAGAGGTTAACGAACACGTTCTTAATACCGACGGCCTCTTGCAGCCTTACGCCTTCGGCGGTCTTGGACACCATGAAGCAGTTGTTCCGCTGGACCAGCCCGCGGCTCTGGATGGTGCGGTAGAAGTCGAAGTTGTGCGTCAGGATGAGCAGCTTGAAGCGCGGGTCCTCAGCGAGGTCAGCCAAGTACTGAACGATGGCGTACTTGTTCTTATAGTCAAACGAATCTGCGATGTCGTCAACGACAACCAGAGTTTCCTTGCCACCCTGCTTCCGAACCTCGATGTCGAAGAGCATGTTAAGTACGTAGAATGCTTTCCTCTCGCCCGTGCTCAACGTTTGTAGGAGGGCCTCGCGGCCTACCTGAATCTCCTGCTCGCCGTCCTTGAACATGAAGCCCAAGCGCAGTACTGCTTCCTGGCCAAGCATGACCTCGACCTTGTTGATTGCGACAAGGCGAAAAGGGACCACGAAACGATCATTGAAGATGTCGATGACCGCCTGCCACTGCGTGCCTTCCCGAGCAGCCTGCTCTTGGATCTCCTTGCTCCGCGCCGCCGCCGCTTGGACCTTGGCAATGAGAGCTAGGTACAGCTCGTAGTGGGACTTGATGTACGACTTCCAGAGCTTCTCCTTAAATGCCGGTAGGTTGGCAAGCTCGGGCAGCAATTCCTCGTGCTGCTGCACGTACGCCTCGAAGTCGCGAAGCGTCGCGTTCTTTTGGATCTGCTTTTCCAACGCATCAAACTTCTTACGCAAACCCGCATCGCTTGTGATCTTCTCCTTCTCCTGCTTGATCAGCTCTTCGAGCTGTTCTTCCGAGGTGATCTCGACACGATCCTCACCGTTGAGGCTTACGGTGTGCTTGGCCTCAAAGAAGCCGTTCTCTTTCAGCTGCCGCGCCACTGTGGCGGCGTTGTAGTAGTTGAACGTTCCTTTCTTGAAATACTTGGATGCGGCAAGCAGTTCGTTGTACTTCTTGACGTAGTCGTCGATCGCCGTCTTGAAGTCGCCGGTTGCAAGGAATGCCAGGACCTTCTCATCCATGACTACCTCGTAAGGCACCGAAGCAAAGGGGGCGTCCGGTTGCTCGGCCAGCTCATCCTTGATGCGGTTCAGCGCGACGTAGAACTGATCGCTGCCCGCCGTAAAGGTTGTAGAAATCTCTTTGTCGATATCGCGCTTCGACTTTGACTGCGCCTTGACAGCCTTGAGGAATGCAGTTCGGGCGGCGTATATGTCAGCGTGCAACGCCTCGTACTCCTTGCGCAAGGTCTGATTCACCAGCAGCGTTGCCGTCTCCTCATTCTGACCGGGCGCTTCCTCGTACGGGCGCAGCACGACGATGCCCTCTGCTGGAAACTTAGCACCGACCTCATCCGTCACGCTGCGCGTGGTGACCCGATCCAGGAACACCCGATCCTTCGACTCCTTGCCGTGGGCGATGTCTTGAAAGGTGTTGGCCAACGAACTCTTCATCGCACCATTCGGCGCGTAGATCGACACGGTCGGCGACTTGCTGTAGTCCAGGATCGCTTCGAGCTTGCGGATGCCGTAGCAATTTGCAAGGGCTAGGTTCAGTGTTTTCATTGGTCGATCTCCCTGCGAGAAGCAAGCAGCTTATGCCAGGTTGGATAGGAAGCAAACGCATCGACCAAGCATACTTCAGCTCCGTGGCAGTCTCCGGGGCTTAACGTGTCGTCAGCTTCATAGTCCGGCACGAACTCTAGTTAATCCAACCGACTGACTGCTTCTCGAGATAGAGATGGGCAGGATGGGTGTCGCAGATGGGTCGGGTTCGGTCGGTTGTCCCGGGCGGAAGCAGTCGTTCCCGTACTGTGCCGCAAACAGGCTTGCTTGAGCGACTGTTCAAAGGCGTGTAGCGGTCACCCGAGGCGCGGCCCTGCGAACGACCGGTTCTGGTCCAGGTCGTCGTTCAGCGGTGGAAGCTGACCGACTGCACACAGTCTTAAGCTGCCATTTTGCTGCTGACCTACACCAGCAGCATCGAGGCTTAGTGCTCTTGCGCTGCCCCCAGGGAGTCGTATGCCAGGTCGGTGATCGCTCCATCCCGCTACCGCTCTCGTTCCCCGGTCGATGGCGAAAGCTGCGGGTCGCGCCCTGGCGCCGGCGAGATGCTCGGCTGCCGGATCATGGCCGTGGCAAAGGCCTCGACGGAGCGGGCAAGTCGTTTATCGGCCTCGCTCTCGCTGGCCGCAAGCGCCTTCGCGAGCTCGCACCAAGCCTGTTGCGCAGCGACGCGGCTGGCTTGCGCGGCTGCGCTCGGCTTTCCGGGAGCAGGCGGCTTCAGCAGTCGCCCGTTATGGTGCGCCTTGACCTGCCAGAGCTCGGGATGGCGAAGCGCCACGCCTCGCGTTGCCTGACGGGTCGCCTCGGCTTCGATGCCCCGCTCGCGAAGCTTGGCCGCAAAGGTTTCGCGCCATCGATGCAGGTCGGTCTTCCGTGGGTTCAAGCGTCCGCCACGCACCGATTCGGCCCGAACGCTGAGGTGCACATGCGGGTTGGCCTGGTGATCGTGCAGCACCATCACGTACTTGTGATCGGCGAGTTCGGACTTAGCGAACTCCCTCGCGGCCCAGTGCATGCTTTCCGGGTCCGTGCCTCGGGGCATCGAAAGCATGATGTTGAAGGCTTCGCGCCGGTGGCCGGGCTCGGCGTCATCAGCGATCAATGACCCGCCGAGTCGCCACTCGTCAGCCAGGTCGCGCAGGCTGTCCTTGCCCCGCATCGTCTCGCCGCGCTGGTCCTCGACTTCGAGCCGGCCGTTCTTGCTGATATAGCGGAAGTGCGCGGCGATGGCCTTCATGCCGCGCCCGCCGCCCGTCACCTTGACCATCACTTGGGGCGCACGGCGGACGACCGTTGCCTCGATGCGCTTGCGAATAGCGGCGGCGCGCAGTCGAGCAGCGTTGCCACTGAAGCGTGGTTGCGCCTTCACCTTGACGACCCGGTTACCGGGATAGAACAGGCGATCGCCCCAGGTGATCAGGGTGCCGTCGATGTTTGTTGGTTGGGCCATACGGATCTCCTTGCATCAGTGCGGAGAGCGAGCGGAAGACGTCCCCTTGCCACCGCGCGGCTGCAGATCGGCCAGCGCGAGGGCGGCCAGCTCGAGGTGCCGGCGCACGTCGCCAGCCAGCGTGTCCAGCATCTCGAGGTACGGCCTGGCGGGCTTAACGTTGGCCTGGCGCAGCAGCACCGTCAGGCGGTGGATGTTTCGGCATAGGGTCGCCAGTTCGGCGCTGGAGGCGATCAAGGAAGCGATGAGCTGGGCGCGGCCACCACCCGCCGACAGCACAGGTACGTTGGCGATGAGACCAGCCAAGTAGGCACCTCTCGACAGCCCCGCTGCACGCGCGCCGGCGCCAAGTTGTTTCGCCTCCTCCGCGCTCATGCGGATCGACAGCTTGACGCTGGCGGCGCTTGATGGACCACGGCCGGGAAAGTTTGTGCGTTCCGACTCGCACGCCAAGCCAAGCCCGAGATCGCGCGCCACCGCGCCGCGAACCAGCACCGACACGCTCACCCGATCGGCCTGCGCACGCGCCACCAGCGCGGCCTTCAGGCCGCGCATGTCGACTGTGACGAAGTCAGGGGCAGTGGTGTTCATGAGCCGACGAATGGAGGGTCGCGGAGCGCTTGTGAAACTAGCGGCAAGCCGCCTATCTCTGCACTCACCAATGCAGTCAGTATTGGCTGACCATTCAGCACCGAGACCGCTGATTCCTAGGCCCGATTCGTCGCCATGGCGAACCGTCGGCGCTCAACCCACGGCCGTTTGGCGGTGAGCGATGAACCGGGACCGGCAAACTATTGAACGCTTCAGAACAGCACTCGCGTCGGCTGCGAACCCCATGCGCACAAGCGGCGAACGACGCTCGGCAAGTCGAGGACTGCGTGCGCCAAGGCGCCGGCCATCAGGCGAATGCTTCTCGCCCGGGTCGCGACGATTTTTCGCTAAAAGTCGTCGCCCGACCTGCCTCCTCTTGCGCCTAGTCTTAGCTGGTCGACCACCAGCAGCCATGCGCCTTCAACCCCGCCGCCCGCCAGGTCATGCCAGTCGCAAGGCGCTGGGCTATGCGTCCGAGATCTGCAGCCTGCGCGGTGCTGGGCACTCCTATGCCGCCATCCGCGAAGCGCTGGAGGATGTGGGTGTGCAGGTGAGCATCAGCACAGTGCGACGTGAGGTGCTCAAGGGCATCCTGAGGCCGCCGATTCCTCAGGCGAGCAGTAATGAGCCAGCGTCGGTGGCCAGGAATCCGTCCACTGTCTGGTCCCCTCGCAGCCTGAGCGTCAGCTCACCCGCAGCCGTGCCTTCGCCGACCGCAATGCCGCTGCCCGGAAGGCACGTGGCCGACGCGTTCATGCGCGGTCGCTCCACCAACCCCCTCTTCCTCACGGAGACCCAAGGATGAAGCTCGCCGTCATCAGCTTTTCCGGCAACGTCGGCAAGTCGACCATTGCCCGGCACCTGCTGGCGCCTCGGCTGCCGGGCGCCCGGGTGATCGCCATCGAAAGCATCAACGCCGACGAAGGTCAGGCACAGTCGATGCGAGGCTTTCAGTTCGGTGACCTGCAGGAGTACCTGCAGAGCGTGGACGACGTGGTGGTCGACATTGGCGCTAGCAACGTCGAAGAACTCATGCGCCTGATGCACCTGTACCAAGGCAGCCACGAGGAGTTCGACTGTTTCATCGTGCCCACGGTCCCGCCGCCGAAGCAGCAGCAGGACACCATCGCCACGCTGGTGGACCTGCATGCGGTTGGCGTGACCCCGGAGCGCATCCAGGTGGTCTTCAACATGGTAGACGACCGCGAACCGCTCGAGCGGACGTTCCACAGCCTACTGGCGTTCCTCAAGGAGCAGCCGATCGCCACGGCAAAGCTCGGTTGCCGTCTGGGTGCCAATGAGGTCTACGCCCGCATCAGGGGCACCGGGTCGGATCTGGCCCAGATCGCCCTCGACGACACCGACTACAAGCGGCTCATTTCCAGGACAGCCGACCGAGGGGAGAAGATGGCGTTGGGTCAAAAGCTGGCGACCCGCCGACTGGCGCGTGGGGTGGTACTGCAGCTGGACGCCTGCTTCGCCGCCCTGGACCTCGGGCGCTTCGTCAATGCTGACGTGATTTCCACCACGCTGCCATCATGAATGACCCAGTGGCCGCCCGAGAGGCGCTGATCATCGAGGCGATCGGCGAGGCCGGCCGCCTAGTCGAGTCGGTGGAGGCGTCCACGACACACCTGCGACAGATTGGCCGAGAACTGAACGCGGCACAGGCTGCCCTGCGCGTGTCCCTAGTCGACTTCGAGTCGCGCTTGTCAGCGGTCACCGAGCACGCCAAGACGGTGTGCATCAAGCACATCGCAGAGCACACCCAAGACGCAGCTCGGCGGTCGATCGACCAGCAGAGCCGGGCGATGGCCGACGCTGCGCGTCTGGCTTTTGGTGCCCAGTTGGGCGGCTCCATGGAGCGGCTGCAAGCCCTGCTGCGCCCTCTAGTCGAGTCTCGGCAGCGCCGTTGGAAGACGGTGATGCGCTACGCAGCGACCGCCGCAACAGCGTCGGTCACCACGTTAGTGATCACGATACTGACTGGACAGAGCTGAGGGGCATCAAGGCTCCGATCGAGAATGCTCGCGCTGGCTCCCTGTGGCCTTACGACGCCGCCAACTCCTCCAGCGTCTTGCCTGCGGCAAGCGCGTCCTTGATCCACTGCGGGCGCTTACCTCTGCCAACCCATTCGTTGCCCTGATCGTCACGGTACTTCGCGCCTGACTTGGCGCCACGCGTCTTCTTCGCTAGGCGGCGTTGGACCGGGGACGCTTGGGCTTTCGGCTTTCGTGGGCCCTTTGCCAGCCCGAGGTCGGCTGCGGTCAAGCCGTATGCGGCGATCGCAGCCTTGATCTTTTCGATAACGCCCGCGGCTTCCTTTGCACGGAGTGCGTCGGCTTCGCGCTGTAGCGTTTCAATCTGCTGTTGAATTTGTTCGTAGGTCTTTGCCATAAGAGTGAGCGCTGGATCGAGGGCCGCATTCTGACGTAACTGAGGAACGCAGTGCTCAACTCCATATGCCGACGACTGTCTTATGAAGACCGTCGCCGGCAAGTACGCGAATCAATCCTTTAACTTGCGCATCTCTTCGGCCAGGGTCCACAACGCCCGGTTCAGGCTGACGCCGCGGTCGATGCTGCCCACTGGCCGGGTCTGCAGTCGCCGGCCCTGTGCGCTGCGGCCCGGCTGTCCACCACGGATCGTGTTCTCCTGCACCCGCTGAAAGGTGCTCCACAGACTGGGGCCGATGTCCTCGGGCCGGCGCGCTTCGACCAACTGCTCGGCCGTCACGGGCGCCGAACGGTGCCCGCCCGTATCTTCAACGACCCGCTCCCCGAAGCGGAGCGCGAGGGCGGCGGTTGCAAAGGCGATTTGTTCGGCGGTCTGGAGCTGCAGTGCCTTCATCGCCTCGGTGTGCTCCTGGACCGCCTCGAACTGGTCGAGCACCCGAAAGGCCCCTTCAATCACCTCTCCTTGTACGTCGCCGCGATGAGGGATGCGGATGTCTTCCACCACGTCTCCCACCACCAGGCCATTGCAGCAAACGAAGCGGAACAGCCCAGCAAGCATTTGGTACGAGCTGGCGCCGTCGTGGCTGTTGATGAGGATGATCTCTTGGGCCTCCGGCCGGCTTTGTGCCCTCCCCAACCCGTCACGGTGGTGGCGCAGGCGGACGAGGTGCTTCGTGAACGCTGCTTTGCCCTCCACCCGACTGGCGCCCTGGGCGACCATGAAGGGCTCGAAACCCTCCTTGCGCAGGCCGCGGAGGACGTCGATGGTGGGGATGTAGGTGTAGCGCTCGGAGCGGCTCGCGTGCTTGCCCTCAGCGAAGACGGACGGCGCCGCGACGCGCATCTGGTCCTCGCTCAGCGGCGCCTCGGCGCGCAGGACACGGGTATTGCGGGCGAAGCGGGTCGCCAGGGTGGGAGTCGAGTACATGGTGGTTCCTTCGATCGGTGGGAGATGAAAGGGCAGACCCGACGGCATGCGCGCGCCCGCCCGGACCCTGTCAGGCGTAGGCGCGGCTGGACGCTTGGACGTTGCGGCCTTGGGTGCTGGTGCCCTTGACGGGCAGAGGCGGGTTGCCCTTGCCGTCGCGGGACCGCCGCGCTTCTGCATCGCCGCGGCTGTCGAGGTAGTCGATCTCCTCGACGGTGAAGGTCATGCCGTAGACGACTTCACCGTCCTTCTCGTAGTTGTTGTTCTGCAGGCGCCCGACGACGTTGACGTGCGATCCCTTTGCGAGGTACGCCGCGGCGTTCTCGGCCTGCTTGCCCCACAGCGTCCACTGGATGGCGGTGGGCTCTTCGTCCTGCGGATCGGCAGAACTTCTGCGGGTGTTGCTGATGGCGGTCAGCACCGCCTTGGCGACCTTGCCGTCGCGCCCATTGACGTAGCCCAGGCGGACCGGACCGGCCAGGTGGGCGTGTCGCTGGATGACTTGAACGTGGGCCATGGAAAGCTCCTTGCGAGCGGACCCGCCGGGCCCCGGACCGGGGCACCTGAAAACAGATCCTCTCGCTCGGACTTCCTCGCTCCCGCCCACGGGCGGGCGGGGGTGGGCAGGGCCCCTTACCTTCTTTGGCTTGAGGGAAGGGGTTGGGGATGGGTGGTGTTCACCGCAGCCGAAGCAGTGCGCCGGTTACCCGGCCCACCGCTTGAAGATCCCCCCCACAAGTCCCCCTCACAAGAGATGGGGGCGCAGCTGGGGGGAGCGCGGTGGGACGCCCGGCGCACGGGCTGCCACCTCATTCGGCGGCGCAGCCTCGCGGCTGATGTGCCAGCCCGCCTGGCGCAGCGGCTGCGGCGAAGACGACGACAGGTCCACAAGCCGGCGCGGCCCTGCGGCCGGCGTGACACCAAGCGCAGCGACTGGCGCGTCGGCCGAGCGGCGGCGAGCACTTTCTGGTGTCAGGGACCTGCGGGGCTCAAGGAAAAGGGGCGGCCCGCGCCGCCCCGTAGATGCTTTAGATCAGACCGCGCTCCGCGAACGATACGACGTCCGACGCTGTGACGACGAAGTGATCGAGCACCCGCACGTCTACCAGCGTTAGCGTCGTCTTAAGCGTCTGCGTGAGCAGCTCATCCGCCCTGCTCTGCTCGGCCGACCCGGAAGGGTGGTTGTGAGCAAAGATCACCGCCGCGGCGTTCAATCTCAGCGACTCCTTGACCACCTCTCGGGGGTACACGTACGTCTGCGACACCGTGCCGCGGAACATCGGCTTGAGCTCGATCACCCGGTGCTGCGCATCCAGGAAGAGCACGCAGAACACCTCGTGCTCCAGGAGCCCGATCTCCAACCGGAGGTAGTCCTTGACCACCTGAGGCGAGTTCATCGTGGTGCCGCGGCAGACCTTGTTCGACAGCACCTGGCGAGCTTGCTGCAGCAGCTCGTCGGCACTTGCCGCTCGGTACTGGCCGTCCGCCTCGCGAACGAGCAGGTCCACGCTGCTAGCAGGCTGGACAGAGGAAAGAATCGACTGCGACATGACGGACTCCGGTCGGTGTCGGGCGGGATTGCCCGAGACCGGAGCACCACGGCGCAGCGCAGCCGTCAGGGTTCGAAGACGGCCGCCAGGCCGCCAGCGCTTGCCCTGCAAGCGCGCCGACCTTGACGGCGAGAACGGCGTGGTAGCGTGGGTCGACACGGCAAACCCACCCGCCGCACGCCTCGGTCACCTGCGTGATGACGGGCGGCGTCGCCGGTCCCGACCGACTTGCGTGAGGGATGGCAGCCCGGCAGGGGCGAGACACCGGCCGCGCTGGCTCGACGCGAAGCGCAACAGCCCGGCCCGGCGTAGCAGGGACACGCCCTCGCGCACCGCATCACCACACGAGTACCTGTTGTCCGGGCATCGAACGTAAACTGGTTGACGTTGCGATGTCTTGGCGAGTGCCGCACCGTGCCACTGAAGCGCATTAAGCGCGTGAGGTTGCGTGTGGGGTTCGCAGGGCGCGTCGAGATAAAAGTTCCAGCGCGACAAGGGCTTGCGGCTCCTATCGAGCTTCAGGTGCAGAACCTGGAATAGCGCCCGCCGGGCCGCCCCATCGGCCCGGCCTATGACGCCACCACGGCGGCACGACGGCGAACCGCGCTGGCCGTTGCCTTGCTTGCGGCCGGCGGGCCGCCACCACCGCCGCCCGCCATGCCGCCGACCGCCGCACCGCAGAAGTTCCACCTGGCCTGGTTCGCCAGCGCCGGGCCCGACGAATGGAACGCGCCGTTCGCCTCCGGCGGCGGCCGGCCGTGGAACGGCCGCTTCCACATCGAGTGGGCGCAGGCGCTGGAGCGCGCCGGCTTCGACTTCATGGTGATGGAGGACAAGCTTCACGTCTCCGAGATCTACGGCGGCGACGCGCGCATGACGCTCAAGCTCGGTGCGCTGACGCCGCTGCAGGACCCGGCGCCGCTGGCGGCGCTGATCGGCGGCGCCACCCGGCACCTCGGCATCGTGCCCACGCTGTCCACGCTGTCGTACCCGCCCTTCCTGCTGGCCCGCCTGTGCGCCACGCTGGACAACCTGACGGAGGGCCGGATCGGCTGGAACATCGTCACCAGCGGCGAGGACGCGGCGGCGCAGAACTTCGGCCTCGACAAGCTGCCCGAGCGCGAGCTGCGCTACGACATGGCCGACGAGTACCTGGACCTGGTGAACCGGCTGTTCGCCTCCTGGGACGCCGACGCGGTGGTGCTGGACCGGACCACCGGCACCTACGCCGACCCCACCAAGGTGCGGCCGGTGAACTTCGAGGGCCGCTGGTTCAGGTGCCGCGGGCCGCTGAACACCGTGCCCGGACCGCAGGGCCGGCCGCTGTACCTGCAGGCCGGCGCCTCGCCGCGCGGCCGCGCCTTCGCCGCGCAACACGCCGACGCGGTGATCGGCGTGGCCAACGGCGTCGCCGGCATGAAGGCCTTCCGCGACGACGTGCGCCGGCGCGCCGCCGAGACCGGCCGCGACCCGCAGCGCATCAAGGTGCTGTTCCTCGTCTCGCCGGTGATGGCCGAGACCGAGGCCGAGGCGGTGCGTCGCCACCACGAGGGCGTGCACAGCGACGACTACGTGCACCGCAACCTGGCCTTCCTCGGCGCCTTCACCGACGTCGACTTCGCCGAGTTCGACCTCGACCAGCCGCTGCCGCGCAAGCTGGAGACCAACGGCGGCATGGGATCGCTGGACAAGTTCCAGCAATGGGGCAGCGGCAAGACGCTGCGCCAGCTGGTGGCCGACGGCGGCAGCACCGGCAGCATCCCGCTGGTCGGCACGCCCGAGCAGGTGGCCGACCGCATGGCCGAGGCGATGCAGGCCGTGGGCGGCGACGGCTTCCTCATCAAGGCGCCCTTCGGCCACATCAGCCGCCGCTACCTGCACGAGGTGACCGACGGCCTGGTGCCCGCCCTGCAGCGCCGGGGCCTGGTGCGGACCGAGTACACCCAGGCGACCCTGCGCGACACGGTGCTGGAGTTCTGACGACGTTGCGGTGCCCCCGCAGGCCGGTCCGCGCCGTCCCCGGCCGTCCTCAGAAGTTCCGCGAAAACCGGGCCACGAGCAGCCACCGGCGTTTCCGGTCATGGTTCAGCGTCGACGGACCGAGGCCCAGCTGCAGCGCCTCGTTCCTGCGCAACGGAAGGTGCAACTGCGGCGTCAGCCGATAACCCCAGCCGCCCGGCCGGGCGTGTTCCAGGTTCGCCTCGAGGCCGAGCGTCCAGCGGTCCGATGCACGCCAGAACAGCGCCGCATTGACCAGCCAGGTGCGCGGCCCCGACGCCGCCGACTCGGCATGCCGAAGCCCGACCATGTGCATGCTGCTCCACTGGTCGCTCCAGCGAGCGCCGTGCAGGTACAGCAGGTCGTGATGGGTCGGTTGCGCCTCCAGGGCCTTCCTGCTGATGAACTGCCAGCCATGGATCATGCGGCCTCCCCACAGGCCGCCGAAGGTGCCCTGGACCGCGACCTTGATCTCGTCGAGCGTGCCCCTGCTGTGCGGCAGCTCCAGTTCCACCGCATGGCCGTCCGCGAAGACGTACTCGAGTTCCGGCGACCACGCCAAGCCCTGCCCGCGGCCGTGAGCGGCATAGAGGTTGACCTCCAGTTCACCCTTGGGTGAGCCCAGCGGCCGCACGAGGTCGAACACCAGGGGTTCCGGGATTCCCAGGGCATCGCTGCCGGAGGCAGCGTCGCCCAAGTCGGTGCCGGCGGCGTGAACCACGGCGGACATGAGGATCCCCGCCAGCAGGCAAGCCGGGGCGCGTGGGGCACGGCCATGCACGGCCATTGCGGCCGGACGATGAAGTGTCATGTCGAGGAAGGGACGGCGCGACCACGCCAGCCCGCAAGAGGGATCGGACCGGATCGGGGTGGCGCGCCGGAGACCGGCGCGCCATCGGCGCCCGTTGGCCGGGGCCCGCACGTCCAGCGGACGCACGGGCGCGGGCCACGGGCTCAACGCGCCGGCAGCACCATGGGTGGCCGGACGCCACCGCGGGCGCGGCGCGTCAGACGCGCGGAGGTCGGAACAGCGGGTCGGGGTCTGCCGAGACCCCGAAGCACGGCGGCGCCCCACGGCTCAGGGGCGTACCGCCCTGCGGCTGCCAGGGGAGGTTGGCGAGCAGCGCACCGTCGGGTGCGTCGCTGGCCGCCGGCGCGCCAGGCCGGTCGTCCAGGTGGTGGTCGTCGACGCTGCCCACCACACCGTCCGCGTCCAGCGCAAGCGCCGGGACGACAGAGGCCGGCTTCGCGACAAGCGCCTCGAACGAGGCGAACCCGTTGTGCGCGATGACCACGGCGAGCAGGAACGTCAGGACACGGAGCATGCGCGGCGCATTCTAGGGTCGGCCTTGAAGCCGCCCGCACGGGACGGCACCGCGCTCGACGGTCCGAGCGTCGGCCCTCAACCCTCCCCGCCGGCGACGGCGGCGAGCACCGCCGCCAGCGATGCCGGCTTGACCAGGTGCAGGTCGAAGCCGGCCGCCTTCGAGCGCTCGCGGTCCGCCGGCTGGCCGTAGCCGCTGAGGGCGACCAGGCGCAGCGGCGCCCGGCCCCGCAGCGCCCGCAGCCGGCGCGCCACCTCGTAGCCGTCCATCCCGGGCAGGCCGATGTCGAGCATCACGGCCTGCGGCGCATCGGCCTGCGCCGCCTGCAGGGCCTCGTGCGGGCCGTAGGCCACCGTCACCTCGTGGCCCTCCAGCGCCAGCATGGTGGCCAGCGAATCGGCGGCGTCCCGGTTGTCGTCCACCACCAGCACCTTCATCGCGCCGGCGGCCGGGAACGGCTGGGCGGCCGTGACCGTCGGTTGCAGCGGCGTGACCGGCAGGCGCAGCTCGAACAGCGCGCCCCGCCCCGGCCCGGCGCTGTCGGCGCACACCCGCCCGCCCTGCATCTCCATCAGCCGCTTGACCACCGACAACCCGATGCCCAGGCCGCCCTGCGACCGGTCGAGCGTGCGGTCGCTCTGCACGAAGAGCTCGAACACCCGCGGCAGCAGCTCGGCGCTCAGGCCCACGCCGTTGTCCTGCACCCGCAGCACCGCCTCGCCGTCCTCGCGCGCCAGCTCGACGCGGATGTCGCCGCCCGGGTCGGTGTACTTGGCGGCGTTGGTCAGCAGGTTGACGGCGCACTGCTGCAGCCGCAGCTCGTCGCCCATCACCGTCAGCGGCTCGCGCCGCGACACCATGGCGACGCGGTGCCGGCGCTCGCGCACCAGCGGCTCCACCGTCTCCAGGGCGCGGCGGGCCACCGTGTCGAGGTCGACCGGCCGGTGCTGCAGCTCGATGCGGCCGCGGGTGATGCGCGACACGTCGAGCAGGTCGTCGACCAGCCGGCCCAGCTGCTCCACCTGCCGCCGGATGATCTGGCCGGCGCTCTGCAGCCGCGGGTCGGGCGGGGCCAGCCGCTGCACCAGCTCCACCCCGTTGCGGATGGGCGCCAGCGGGTTGCGCAGCTCGTGCGCCAGCATGGCGAGGAACTCGTCCTTGCGGCGGTCCTGCTCGCGCAGGTCGTCGAGCAGGACCTGCCTCTCGGCTTCCACCCGCTTGCGGTCGGTGATGTCGAAGGACACACCGGTCAGCTGGCGCGGGCGGTCCTGCTCGTCGCACAGCACGCGGGCGCGCACCTGCATCCAGCGCTCCTCGCCGGTGTCGGGGCGGCGGATGCGGATCTCGTCGCTGAGCTCGCCGCGCGCCGCGACCGCGGCCTCCAGCCGCTCGCGGTGCCGCGGCAGGTCGTCGGGGTGCACGCTGGCATAGCCCTCGTCCAGGCTGGTCAGGCCGCGTCCCAGGATCTCGCTGGCGTTGGCCGAGGCCGACACGCGCGAGGTGTCGAGGTCGATCTCCCACACGATCATCCGCGCGCTGGCCAGCCCCAATCGCATCTGCTCCTCGGCGCTGCGGCGCAGGCGGTCGAGCTCGATGATGGCGGTGACGCGGGCCAGCAGCTCGCGCGCGGTGAAGGGCTTGACCAGGTAGTCGTCGGCACCGGCGTCCAGCCCCTCCACCCGCGACTCCTCGCCGGCGCGGGCCGACAGCAGGATCACCGGCAGCGTGCGCAGCGCGTCGTCCGACCGCACCGCCGCCAGCAGGCCGAAGCCGTCCAGCCTCGGCATCATCACGTCGGACAGCAGCAGCGCCGGCCGTTCGCGGCGCACCGCGGCGAGCGCCGCCTCGCCGTCGCCCACCGCCTCGATGCGGAACAGCGGCGACAGCAGCTGGCTGACGTAGTCGCGCATGTCGGCGTTGTCGTCGGCCAGCACGATGCGCGCGCCGAGCGCGGCGTGGTAGCGGCGGCCCACCGCCCGCGCGTCCGGCGTCGGCGTCGCCGGCGTGGCGGCGTCGGCGGACCCCGGCGTGCCGGGCAGCCAGCGCAGCGCCTCCTGCACGAAGGCGGAGGCCTGCACCGGTCCCGACGCCGACGGCTGCGCCTCCACCTGCTCGCGCGGCAGATGGCGGTGCCCCAGCGGCAGCCGCACGGTGAAGGTGGTGCCCTCGTCCAGCCGGCTCTGCGCGGTCACCTCGCCGCCGTGCAGCCGCACCAGCTCCTGCACCAGCGCCAGGCCGATGCCGCTGCCCTCGTGCGTTCGGCCCCGGCTGCCCTCCACCCGGTGGAAGCGCTCGAACAGCCGCGGCAGCTCGTCCGCCGGCACGCCGACGCCGGTGTCGGCCACCGCGAGCACCGCCTGGCCTTCGACCTCCTGCAGGGACAGCGCGATGCGACCCTGCAGCGTGAACTTCAAGGCGTTGGACAGCAGGTTCAGGACCACCTTCTCCCACAGGTCCAGGTCGACCCAGGCCGGCTGCGACAGCGGCGCGCAGTCGACCTCGAAGCGCAGGCCGGCGCGCTCGACCGCGGAGCGGAACAGGCCGGCCAGCTCGCGCGTGCGCTCGGTCAGGTCGGTGGGCCGGAAGCGCGCCTGCAGGCGGCCGGCCTCCAGCCGCGAGAAGTCGAGCAGCGAGTTGACCAGCCGCGACAGGCGCGCCGCGTTGCGGTGGGCCAGGCGCAGCGGCTCCAGCAGCGCCGGCGGCAGCTCGTCCGTCCGGTCCAGCAGGTCCGACAGCGGTCCCAGCATCAGCGTCAGCGGCGTGCGGAACTCGTGGCTGACGTTGGAGAAGAACTGCGTCTTCGCGCGGTCGAGCCGGGCCAGTTCCTCGGCCCGTTCGTGCTGGCGTTCGTACGCGCGGGCGTTGCCCACCGCCGAGGCGACCTGCTGGGCCACCAGCGACAGGAAGTCGCGGTAGCGGGCATCGGGCAGGCGGTAGGGGTTGAGACCGACCACCAGCACGCCCTCGACGCCGTCGTCGCCGGACGCCGGCAGCGGCAGCACCATGGCGGCGGTGGGCGGCCGGTCCCAGCCGCCGCGCGGCCAGTCGCCGCCGGGCAACGCCTCGACCAGCCGCGGCGCGTGGTGGGCGATCACCGCATCGGCCTCCCAGGGCGCGGCGGCCGGGTCCAGCCAGGCGCCCAGGCGGCCGAGCGACGCGACGCCCAGCGTGCCGCCGGCCAGCGTCAGCCGCGCACCGCCCACCGGCCGCAGGAAGACCAGGCCGAAGGGCAGGTCGCGCGGGTCGCTCTGCAGCGCCTGCAGGCACTGGCGGCAGGCGTCGGCCACGGTTCGCGCGTCGCCGGCGCGGGCGGCCACCTCGCGCAGCAGCGCCAGCTGGCGCTCGCTGATCACCCGCTGCGTCTCGTCCGCGTTGGCGCAGATGATGCCGGCCGGGGCGCCGTCGTCGCCCGGGATCGGGCTGTAGGAGAAGGTGTAGTACGTCTCTTCCGGGTAGCCGTTGCGCTCCATGATGAGCAGCTGGCTCTCGACGAAGGTGCCGTCGCCGCTCATCGCCGACGACAGCAGTGGCGCGATGTCCTTCCAGATCTCCTTCCACACCACCTCGGTGGGCCGGCCCAGCGCCCACGGGTGCTTGCCGCCGATGATGGCCTTGTAGGGGTCGTTGTAGAGGTAGATGAGCTCGGGGCCCCAGCCGATCCAGATCGGCTGCCGCGAGGTGAGCATGATGCGCACCACCGTCTTCAGGCTGCGCGGCCATTGCGACGGCGGACCGAGCGGCGTGGCCGCCCAGTCGTGCGAGCGCATGCGCTCGCCCAGCTCGCCGCCGCCGGCGAGAAATCCTTCGTTGTCCGATGCGTCGACTGCCATCGTGGTCGTCCCTGGTCGCGGCCGGGCGGGCGCCGGGCGGCGCCAGACGGGCGGTGGCGGCGATGATGCCGGACTCGCCCGGGCAGCGCCCGGGCACGCCCGGCAGCCCGTTCCTCCCGCAGGGGACGCTGCGAGCGTGAGGAAGCGTCCCGTGCCACCGGGGCGGCCTCGACCAAATCCGGCAGCCTGGTGAGTGCCGACACCTCCAACGCCGAATGGCAGCGCGACCTGTCCTACAGCCTGACCCTGCTCGCCGAGTCTTACCACGCGCACGGCGAACGCTCATCGGCACTGGAGTTCGCTGTCCGCAGCCTGGCCATCGACGAGCGGCTCGCGAAGCTCGACCCGACGAATGTGACGTGGCAGAGGGACGTAGAAGTCAGCCGGGCCCTGCTCGCGCGACTGCAAGCGCAGTCCTAGCGTTCTCGCAACGGCACGCGCCTGTGGTGCGACCGACGCCTCTGCTGCGCATCCAGGCGGCAGCATCTAAGGCAACAAGCCGTGGTCAGTTCGTCCGTCTGGGCAACTGCGACCAATCCCGCGGCCCCAACCCCTGCGCCGCCGCCTGCTCCAACGTCGATCGCACCGCCTGCACCACGCGCATCGGTGAGTCGACAGCGGTGGCGGCCTGCGCCGCCAGCCGCAGATCCTTCAAGCCAAGATCCACCGTGAACCCCACCGCCGTCGCATCGATCTCTTCGAACTCAGCACCGGAACGTGCCGGGGCGTCGAACGCCGCGGCCAGCGCCCGGCCCACCCCTTCGTACACCGGCCCGCGCAGCAGCTTGCCGGTGACGATGCGCTGCGCCACCGCGGGCGGCACGCCGTGGCGGGCGGCCAGGCCGAAGGCTTCGGTCATCGTGGCGATGGCGCTGGCGATGAGCAGGTTGCCGGCGAGCTTCATCGCGGCGGCGGCCTCGGGCGACACCACCTCGTGCACCCGCGGCGCGAAGGCCGCGACGGCGCGGCGGGCGTTGGCCAGCGCATCGACCTCACCGCCGGTGGTGCCCCACACCGCGGTCAGGTCGCCGGCCCAGGCCTCGTCGGGCCGGCCGAACACGGGACAGGCGACGAAGCGCTGGCAGTGGGCGGCATGGGCCTCGGCCAGGTCGCGCGCGGTGGCCACGCCCAGCGTGCCGATGCACAGGTGCACCGCACCGGGTGCCAGGCTCGACAACAACGACCCATGGACCAGCGCCGACAGCGCCGCATCGTCGGTCACCGCGCTGACCACCAGCCCGGTGGCGCCCACGACGGCCGGAAGCGCCTCCTCGTCGTCGACCACCGCGGCCCGCGGCACCTGCTGCGCCAGCAGGCCGCGCCGCGCCGGCCGCGGGTCCCAGCCGGTGACGAGGAAGCCGGCCCCCCTGCAGCCGCGCCGCCAGGGCCAGGCCCATCGCGCCCAGCCCGGCCACCACCACCGGCGTGCCGCCGGGCCGGGTCATGCCGCGTTGCGCGACGCGTCCGCGTCGGGCAGCCGCAGCTCCAGTTCGTCGTACGCCTGCAGCGCCGGCAGCAGCGCGTCGGCCTGCTCGGCCATCAGCAAGGCGGTGATGCCGGCCACCAGCCGCGGCGTGGCGTACTTGTGGCCGCTGGACGAGGTGGTGTGCGGCCCCATGCTGACGATGGAGGAGAAGTTGAAGGCCTTGACGCGCGACACCCAGGCCTGACCGGCGTCGTCCGGCCGCAGCGGCCGGTACTCGAAGTGCGGCCCCAGGTAGGGGTATTCGCCCAGCGACTCGCTGGCCTCCTCGGCCGGCGGGGTGTGGCGGTGGCGCCAGCGCTGCACCAGGGCGCCGAGCGTGCGCAGTTCGGCCCGGGCGTCGTAGTCCACCACCGAGCCGGTGGCGCACAGCAGGTGGTCGAAGTGGAAGGTGGCGTGCGGCGTCACCACGCGCACGCCGTCGCCCTCGTCGGCCACGTCCAGCCAGGGCGAGCCGGCATGCCAGCGGAAGTTGGCGAAGCCGGTGGCGCGGTCGAAGCCGTTCTGCGTCGGCGGCTGGTCGTGGACCTCGAAGTGGCGGTTGATGCGCCAGCGCAGCGCGTCGTCCAGCTCGTAGAAGTGCTTGAGGAAGCCGGTGAACTCGACGCAGCGGTGCGGGTTCACCGTGGGCAGCACCTCGCGCCGGAAGCACAGGTCGACCGAGGCGGCGCCGTGCTCCAGCAGCACGCAGGCGTTGTCGAAGGCCGAGGCGCCATGGCCGAGCACGCCCACCCGCTTGCCGGCCAGCGCGGCGAAGTCGATGCCGGGCTGGTTGGAATGCACGATGCGGTCGGGCGACACCCGCGCCGCGATGGCCGGCGGGATGCGCCAGGCACCGCAGCCGTCGTAGCCGGTGGCCAGCACCACGTGGCGGGCGAGCAGCGTGCGCTCGGGCAGCACGCGACCATCGTCGGCCGTGGTGGTCACCGACACCGCCACCAGCGGCGGTTCGCCCGCCGGCACGCCGTCGGCCGGGCCGAGGCCGCTGCAGGCGGTGTGGTTGAGCACCTGCACCCCGGTCATGCGGCGGAACCAGCGCAGGAAGGCCATCCACCGGGTGCGCTCGATGCGGTCGATCCGGTCCCAGGCGGCGTCGCCGTGGCGGGCGCGGTAGTACGCCGGCGCCGACAGGCTGGGGATGCCGAACTCCAGGCCGACGGTGCGCTTGGGCGTGCGCAGGTGCGACATGCGGGCGAAGCTTTCCCACACGCCCTCCTGGCCCGGGGCGGCGGCGTCGACCACCAGCACGTCGGCCACGCCTTCGCGCTTCAGCGCGAAGGCGGCGGCCAGGCCGGCCTGGCCGCCGCCGACGATCAGCACGTCGTGCACATGCTGGCCGCTGGCGTGGGTGCGCGGCCGCACCCAGTCGCGGCCGGGGTAGGCCAGCAGCGCCAGTTCCTCGCGCACGCGGGCTTCGAGCTGCTGCAGCCCGTGGTCGGCAGATGGGTCCATGCTCATCGCAATCCCTCGCGCAGGAAGCCCCGCAGCGGCGAGGCAGGGGTGTCGAAGTCGTCGGCGATGTCGAAGTGCGCCGCCCCCGGCACCGGCTGCCACACCGCCCCCGCCGGCCCGCGCGCCAGCGCCCAGTGCAGCGCCCGCGACTGGCGGACGAACTCGCTCGTCTCCTGCTCGCCGACGGCCACCATCGCCGGCACCGGCAGCGGCCGCGCCTCGGCCTGCAGCAACGGGCTCATCGACTGAGCCTCCGCGGCGGTGAAGCCGGCGTCGGCCTCGCCGTGCGCGGCGAGCAGCGGGCGCAGGTCGTACAGGCCGCTGACCAGCAGCAGGCGCCGCAGGCCACGCAGCCAGGCGGCCTTGCGCGCCACCGCCGCCTGCGTCGCGGCCAGCGCCAGGTGCGCGCCGGACGAATGGCCCGCCAGCCCCAGCCGGCCGGCGTCGACCTCGAGCGTGGGCGCCAGGGCACACACCGCGTCCAGGCCATGCTCGACCGCGTCGACAATGGCCGACAGCCGGACCTCGGGCTCGTTCAGCTTGGGCTGGTTGAGCACCGCCAGCGCCCAGCCTTCGGCCCGGGCGGCCTCGGCCCAGTAAGCGGTCTCGCGGCTGGTGTTCAACCGCCAGCGCCCGCCATGCACGAAGACCAGCAGCGGCGGCGGTGCGCTCCCCCGCGACGCCGAAGGCGGGGGCCGGTACAGGTCGAAGACCGCCCAGCCCGCCACGCCGAAACGGTGCCGCGTGGGCGATCGCGTGGCATGCGCCTGCAGCGCCCGCTCGCGCAGCGCCTGCAGGTCGCGGCGGTTGCGCTCGTCCGCGTTGTTGTCGTAGCGCGCGGCCAGCTCGCCGGCGGGCAACGCCGGCCAGGCGAGGTGCGGGTTGAGGGCGGGGGATGCGGCGATCGTCACAGCCCGCGGCGGCCGCAACTTCCATGCCGCCAGACCGCGCCGGGCCCAGCCGACATAGGCACTCCGGATGGGACCGCAATGGCACAGCCCTTGCGGTTCCCTGGTGCGACGCCAGCGTCGTCATAGGCCAAGCCGATGAACGTCTGCCACCGCCACCGATGACACCCGCCCGCCGGCCCGTCCGGCGCCTCCCCATGGTGAACATGAGCGATCCATCCCTGTTCGATCCGGCGCGCTATGCACCAGTGCGGCGCCCGCTGCTCGACGCCAGCGGCCTGCCGGCCGACTGCTACCGCGACGAGCGCTTCTTCCAGCGCGAGCTGGCGCAGGTCTTCGGCCGCGGCTGGCTGATGCTGGGCCGCGAGGACATGGTCCCCGAGCGGGGCGACTTCTTCACCGTCGACCACGCCGGCGCCGCGCTCATCGTGCTGCGCGACCACGACGGCCGGGTGCGCGCGCTGCACAACGTCTGCCGCCACCGCGGCGCGCGGCTGGTCGACGTGCCGGCCGGTGCCGCCACCGGCCGCACGGCCTCCATCGTCTGCCCCTACCACGCCTGGAGCTTCGCGCTCGACGGCTCGCTGCGCGCTTGCGTCGGCATGGAGGACACGCGGGCCTTCGACAAGGCCGACTGGCCGCTGGCCGCCGCGCGCTGCGAGACCTGGGCCGGCTTCGTCTGGGTGTCGCTGGACGACGCCGCGCCGCCGCTGCTCGACTGGCTGGGCGAACTGCCCGAGCGGCTGGCGCCCTACCGGCTGCAGGACATGGTCGCCACCCGCGTCGTCACCCACGACGTCGAGTGCAACTGGAAGACCTGGGTCGAGAACTTCATGGAGGGGTACCACATCCCCACCGTGCACCGCTCCACCATCAGCAAGTTGAAGGCGGTGAACCACCCCGAGGAACCGCGCGGCAACGGCCAGTACACCGCCATCTTCGAGCAGCACGACGGCACGCTGGCGCTGCTGCCCGGCGATGCCGGCTTCCCGCCCATCGAGGGGCTGGACGGCGAGTCGGTGCGCGGCAGCCGCTTCATGCTGGTCTACCCCACGACGATGTTCGCGCTGACGGTGGACGCGATGTGGTGCTTCCAGTGCCTGCCGCTGGCGCCGGAGCGCACGCGCATCGTGCACACCTCGCTGTTCCCCCGGTCGCGCACCGCGCGGCCGGACTTCGAGGCGCTGGCCGCGAACTACTACAAGCGCCAGGACCGGGTGGTGAAGGAGGACAACGACATCGCCGCCTGGCAGCAGCGCGGGCTGCGCTCGCCGATGGCGCGGCCCGGGCGCTTCGCGACGAAGGAGCGCATCGTGCACGCGCTGGACAACTGGATCCTCGACCGGGTGCTGGGCGAATGACGACCCTGCACATCGACGCGCGGCCGACCGCCATCGACTGGCGCGCCGCCGAGACCGCGCTGGTGGTGGTCGACATGCAGAACGGCTTCCTGAAGCCCGGCGGCTACTTCGACCAAGTCGGCTACGACCTGGCGCACGCGCCCGGCACCATCGCGCGCGTCGGCGCCGCGGTGGCCGCGGCCCGCGGGGCCGGGCTGCCGGTGGTTTTCATCCAGAGCGGCTTCGACGCCCGGCACCTGTGCGTCGGCGGCGACACCGCCCCGGTGTGGCACAAGTCCGAGGCGCAGGTGCTGATGCGCGAGCGGCCCGAGCTGGCCTTCCGGCTCATCACCGACGGCACCTGGGACTACCAGATCGTCGACGAGCTGGCGCCCCGGCCGGACGAGCCGGTGATCCGCAAGTCGCGCTACAGCGCCTTCGCCGGCACCTCGCTGGACCAGTGGCTGCGCGCGCGGCGCCTGCGCAACCTGGTGTTCTGCGGCGTGGCCGCCAACGTCTGCGTCGAGACCTCGCTGCGCGACGCCTACGGCCACGAGTACTTCGTGCTGCTGCTGTCCGACGCCACGCGGCAGGCCGGGCCGCAGTACCTCCTGGACGCGACGCTGTGGAACGTGGAGCGGTTCTTCGGCTGGGTCACGCCGCTCGCCGCCTTCGAGCAGGCCTGCGCCGCGAAGGCCGTGGCATGAATGCCGTGGACAAGGTGATGGCGGGCCGCACGTCGGTGCGCGTCGCCATCGTGCAGACCGCCCCGGTGTACCTCGACCTCGAACGCTCCATCGACAAGGCCATCGCCAAGATCGCCGAGGCCGCCGCCGGTGGCGCCGAGCTCATCGTCTTCAGCGAGAGCTGGCTGGCCGGCTACCCCTACTGGGACGAAGGCTGGAACAGCGACGCCCACGCCTGGATGGCGGTGCGCACCCGCTTCTTCGACAACGCGCTGCTGGTGCCAAGCGCGCCCTACCAGCGGCTGGCCGACGCCGCCGCCGCCCACGGCGTCGTCGTCGTCATGGGCTGCAACGAGCTGGACGAGCGGCCCGGCGTGCACACCGTCTACAACACGCTGCTGTTCATCGGCGCCGACGGCCGGCTCGTCGGCAAGCACCGCAAGCTGCGGCCGACGTACGTCGAGTCCGCCTTCTGGGGCCCCGGCGACGGCGGCGACCTCTACACCCACGCCACGCCGCTGGGACGGCTGGGCGGCCTCATCTGCGGCGAGCACGTGATGACGCTGGCCCGCGCCCGGCTGATCGAGCAGGGCGAGGACTTCCACATCGCCGTCTACCCCGGCGCCTTCAACGTCTGGAGCGGGCCCAAGCTGCAGGTCGAGGACCCCGAGGGCAAGTACTTCATCGGCCATGCGTCGTGCCGGGCGCACGCCAACGAGGCCGGCGCCTTCGTGCTCTGCGCGGTGGGCTACCTGGACCCGTCCGACATCCCGGCCGACTTCCCGATGCGCGACTCGCTGAACATCGAATACGCGCGCGGCGGCAGCATGGTGGTGTCGCCCGCCGGCGTGCCGCTGGTCGGCCCGGTGCACGGCGACACCATCGTCTTCGCCGACTGCCCGGCCAACATGGTCAAGCTGTCCAAGGCCATCATCGACACCAACGGCCACTACGGCCGGCCCGACGTGCTGAGCCTGCACTACCACCCGCGGTCCAGCCCATGACGTCGGTGCTGGTGTGTGGCCTGGGAACGATGGGCCGGCCCATTGCGCAACGGCTGCGGGCGGCCGGGCACCGGGTGGCCGGCCACGACCCGCTGCCGGCGGCGCTCGCGGCGTGGGCCGACCACGGCGGCCAGGCGATCGATGCCACCGCCCTGCCCGCCGCGGTGCACGCCGCCGACGTCGTCATCACCTGCGTCACCGACGAGGCGGCGCTGCGCGCGCTGTGGGCCGGCGAGGCGGCCGACGGCGCGCCGCTGGCCGCGCACCTGCGCGCGGGCACGCTGGTGGTCGACCACACCACCACCGGCCTCGCGCTGGCGCGGGCGCTGGCCGCCGACATGGCGGCGCGCGGCGTGCGGTGGCTGGACGCGCCGCTGTCCGGCGGCGTGGCGGCCGCCGAGGCCGGCGGCCTGCTCGCGCTGGTCGGCGGCGGCGACGAGGCCCTGCACGCCGCGCTGCCCCTGCTGACCACCTACTGCGCGCGGGTGCAGCCGCTGGGGCCCGCCGGCTGCGGCCAGGCCGGCAAGCTGGCCAACCAGCTCGCCATCGCCGGCACCAACCTCGGCCTGGCCACGGCCGCCGCCTTCGCCCAGGCGCAGGGCCTGGACGTCGCGGCCTGGCTGCAGGCGCTGGCCGGCGGTTCGGCCGCCTCGGCGCAGCGCGACCAGCACGCCGGGCTGCTGGCCGAACGGCCCGAGGCCGGTGCCGCCACGCTGTTCCCCTGGCTCGACAAGGACCTGCGCCTGGCGCAGGCCGCCGCTTCGCAGCCGCTCCCCCTGGCCGAGGCGGTGCAGCGCCTGGCCGAGGCCTTCCGCCCCGTCTGAGCCCGCCACCGGACCGCCGCCATGGAACTGCGCCACCTGCGCTACTTCGAGGCCATCGCCGAGTGCGGCAACGTCACCCGCGCGGCCGAGCGGCTGGGCATCTCGCAGCCCTCGCTCAGCCAGGCGATGAAGGAGCTGGAGGCCGACGTCGGTCGCCAGCTCTTCGTGCGCGGCCCGCGCGGCAGCGTGCTCACCGAGGCCGGCCGCGAGTTCAGCCGCCATGCGGCCGACATCCTGTCGCGGGTGCCGCGCGCCTTCGAGGCGGCGCGGCTGGCGGCGCAGGGCGCGGGCGGCCAGCTGGTGCTGGGCTTCACCGGCTCCAGCGTGTTCGACGTGGTGCCGCCGCTGCTGCGCCGCGCCGCCGTCGCGCTGCCCGGCGTCACCCTGCGGCTGCTGGAGATGCTGACCGACAAGCAGATCGAGTCGCTGCGTTCGCGGCGCATCGACGCCGCCATCGGCCGGCCGCTGCACGGCGAGCCGGGGCTGGTGTCGCGCGTCATCGGCCAACGCGCCGTCATCGCCGCGCTGCACGTCTCGCACCCGCTGGCCCGGCAGGCCGAACTGCGGCTGGCCGACCTGCGCAACCAGCCGCTGGTGGTGCCGCAGCGCCGGCCGGGGCCGGGCTTCCATTCGCAGCTGATGGCGCTGCTGGCGCGCGCCCACCTCGACCTGCACGTCGCCCACGAGGCCACGCACCTGCCCACCGTCGTCGGCCTGGTGGCCGCCGGGCTGGGCATCGGCCTGGTCAGCGACGAGCTGCGCCACCTGGAGGTGCGCGACGTGGTGTACCGCCCGCTGGCCGAAGGCCGGCAGGCGCTGCAACTGGCCATCTCCTGGCGGCAGGACGACGACGCGCGGGCACTGGCCGCGCTGGTCGACCTGGCCGCCACCCTGGACACCGACCCCGGAGCCATGCGTGCCGCCTGATGACCTCACACCGGCCGACGCCATCGGCCTGCCCGCCCTGTCCGCGCAGGTGCGGCGCGACCTCGAACGGCTGGCCTACCCGGCCAAGCCCTGGGTCGATGCGCCGCCGCCGGCGACGCTGGCCCGCCTCGGGCTGGCGCCGGGCCAGGAAGTGCTGGACTGCGCCATCGTCGGCGGCGGCCAGTTCGGCCTCACCATCGCCCACGGCCTGCAGCGCGAATGCGTGCAGCGGGTGCGGGTGTTCGACCGCAACCCGCGCGGCCAGGAAGGCCCGTGGAGCACCTTCGCGCGCATGAAGATGCTGCGCACGCCGAAGGACCCCACCGGCCACGACCTGGGCAACGCCAGCCTCACCTTCCGCGCCTGGTACGAGGCGCAGCACGGCGCCGACGGCTGGCAGCGCCTGTTCCGCATCAGCCGCCCGGACTGGCAGGCCTACCTCGGCTGGTACCGCGACGTCACCGGCGTCGACGTGCGCAACGAGGTGGCGGTGACGGCGGTCGAGCCCTGGCCCTCGGCGGCCCACGCCGTGCTGTTCCGGCTGACGCTGCAGGACGCCGCCGGGAAGGACGCGACCGCCTATGCGCGCACGGTGGTCTTCGCCAGCGGCGCCGAGGGGTCGGGCGGCCATGCGGTGCCCGACGTGGTCTCGCGCGGCCTGCCGCCGGCGCTGGTCGCCCACACCAGCGACTGGCCGGTGGACTTCTCGCGTTTCGCCGGCCAGCGCATCGGCCTGCTCGGTGGCGGCGCGGCCGCCTTCGACACCGCCATCGCCGCGCTCGAAGCGGGCGCGCGCGAGGCCGTGCTGTGCTTCCGCCGGCCCGCGCTGCCGCTGGCCAACCCGCGGCGCTGGATGGAGTTCTGCGGCTTCCTGGCCCACTACCCCGAACTGCCCGACGCCCAGCGCTGGGCCTACATGCACACGCTCTTCCGCATCGGCCAGCCGCCGCCGGTGCCCACCTTCGAGCGCGCCGTGTCGCTGCCCGGCTTCACGCTGCGGCCGGGCACGCCGTGGCTGGCCACACGCGAGGAGCACGGTCAGGCGGTGGTCACCACGCCGCAGGGCGAGGAGCGCTTCGACTTCGTCTTCGTCGCCACCGGTGCCTTCGTCGACCTGGCCGCGCGGCCCGAGTTCGCCGGCCTGCTGCCGCACGTGGCGCTGTGGGGCGAGCGCTTCACGCCGTCGCCGGCGCTGGCCGAACCGCGACTCGCCGCCTTTCCCTACCTCGGCCGCTTCGGCCAGTTCACCGAGAAGGTGCCGGGCACGGCGCCCTGGGTGGAGCGGCTGTTCACCATCACCCGCGCGGCCACGCTGTCGCTGGGCCCGAGCGCGGCGTCGAACAGCAACATCAAGTACACCGCGCCGCGGCTGATCTCGGGCGTCACGCGCGCGCTGTTCCTGTCGGCCGCCGACGAGCACTTCGTGCGGTTCCAACAGGCCAACCACGACGAGCTGGCAGCCGACGCGGTGGCGCGGGTCGGCGGCCTGGCGGAGGTGACGCGATGAGCGGGCTGGAGGCGGGCTGGTTCGACATGGACCACCCCGCCGACTGGTCCCGATTGCAGTCGCTCGTGAGCGACCCGGCCACCGTCGACCGGCTGGCCATCGTCGCCAAGACCGAGGGCCACACCGCGCCCAACGACTTCGCCCGCCAGCTCGCGCGGCAGGCGCTCGACCCCTGGCTGGCGCCGCTGGCCGCCGACGGCCGGGCGGTGGTGGTGCTGGCCAACGGCTGCGAGGGCGTGGCCACGCCGGGCGGTGTTGCGCTCATCCGCCGCCGGGGCGCCGACGCCGCCGGGCTGCGGCTGGGCCTGGCCCGCTCGCGGCCGCTGCCGGCCGACGCGATCGGCACGCCGGCGGCGATCGACGCGGTGGCGGCCTGCGTGCGCGCCGCCGCCGACGACGCCGGCCTGGCCCTGCCCGAGGTGGCGCTGGCCATCGTCAAGTGCCCCACCCGCCTGGCCGGCACGGTGCCCACCGAACCCTGGCGCGCCGACCAGCACCGCGGCCGCGCGCTGGCGGCGCTCGGCATCGCGGTGGCGCTGGGCGAGGTGGCGCGCGAGGCCATCGACGTCGATGCCATCGGCCACGACAGCGGCCCGTGGAGCCGCCGCGCCATGACCTTCGCCGGGCCCGAGGCGCCAGGGGTCGAGGCCCTGGTGCTCGGCGGCAGGCCCGCGCCCGGCGGACTGCGGCTGGGCGTGTGCCACCCCGCCGACCTGCTCGACGCGCCGGCGGTGCGGCGGCTGGCGCGCACGCTCGGCCTGGCCTTCGACGACGACGGCGCGCTGCGCGAGCCGCAGCGGCTGGTGGGCGTGTTCAGCAAGGCCGGCCTGGCCGCCGACGGCCGCGTGCGCGGCGCGCGCACCGGGGTCTTCAGCTCGGCCTACTCGCCCGACAGCGCCATGCGCGCCGCGCAGTCGGGCCTGCTCGGCGGGCTCTTCGGCAGCACCCGCTTCTTCGTCTCCGGCGACCCGGTGCACCAGGCGCCCCCGGGCGGCGCGGTGGTCGCGCTGCTGGTGAAGGACACCGCATGACCGCCTTGCCCTTGCTGAGGACCCACGGCCGCTACGCCGACTCCCCCATCGTCGACCGCGGCGGCTGGCGCTGGCCCAACGGCGCCGGGCTGGCGGTGTACGTCGCCCTCAACGTCGAGGCCTTTCCCTTCGGCGAGGGCATGGGCCCCGACCTCAACCCCAAGCAGCCCGAGCCCGACGTGGTCAACCACGGCTGGCGCGAATGGGGCAACCGCGTCGGGATCTGGCGGCTGCTGGCGCTGCTCGACGACTTCGCGCTGCCGGCCAGCGCGCTGCTCAACACCGCGGTCTACGACCTGCACCCGCGCATCGCGCCGGCGCTGCGCGCGCGTGGCGACGAGGTGGTCGGCCATGGCCACACCAACGCCGAGCGCCAGGCCGAGATGGGGCCCGATCGCGAGGCGGCGATGATCCAGGCGGTGACGGCCCGCCTCACCGCCGAGGAAGGCCGGCCGCCCCGCGGCTGGATGGGCCCGTGGGTCAACGAGAGCGCGCACACGCCCGAGCTGCTGGCCCGCGCCGGCTACCGCTACGTCATGGACTGGATGGTCGACGACCAGCCGATCTGGCTGCGCACCGACGACGGCCCGCTGGTGGCGCTGCCCTACGCCCGGCCGACCAACGACATCGCCATGCTGCACGGCGCGAAGTGGCCGCCCTCGGTGTGGGTCGACGCGCTGATCGACCAGCTCGACGAGATGCTGCGGCAGGCGACGGCGCAGCCGCTGGTGTTCAACCTGTCGCTGCACCCGTACCTGATGCACGCCTTCCGACTGAAGCCGCTGCGCCGCTTCTTCGAGCACCTGGAGGCGCAGGGCGACCGGGTGTGGGTGGCGCGCTGCGGCGACATCGTCGACGCCTCGCTGCCCCACCTCGGACCGCCGCCGGCCTGAGGCCGAACCGGCTTGGTGCGGGGCCGGGGCGCCGCATCGGCAGGCCCTATGGCGGGCGCGATGGCCGCCCTATGGCGCACCGCGCGGACCCCGGGGCGAGCCCTGCATCACGCACACGGCTCGTGGCACAGGCCTTGCGAAAAACCAACCGCCCTTCACCGCCCGGAGTTCGCCATGACCCTGTCCCTTTCCCGTCGCCGGTGGCTCGGCCACACCGCCACCGTGGCCGCCGGCCTCGGCGTGCCGACGCTGCTGCGCGCCCAGGCGGCGCCGGTGAAGATCCGCTTCCAGCTCGACTGGCGGGCCGACGGCCAGGCCGCGCCCTTCTTCTACACCCTGTCCAAGGGCTACTTCGCGCAGGAAGGCCTGGACGTCAGCTTCGACGTCGGCTCCGGCTCGGCGATGGCGGTCAACCGCGTGGCCAGCGGCGTCTACGAGATGGGGTACGGCGACGTCAACGCGCTGATCGAGTTCCTCACCAACACGCCGAACGCGCCCAGCATGCCGCAGGCGGTGTACATGGTGCTGGAGTCGACGCCGGCGGCGGTGATGTCGCTGACCCGCAGCAACATCAACAAGCCCGCCGACCTGGCCGGCAAG
Organism: Aquabacterium sp. J223; assembly: GCF_024666615.1. Classification (NCBI taxonomy): domain Bacteria; kingdom Pseudomonadati; phylum Pseudomonadota; class Betaproteobacteria; order Burkholderiales; family Sphaerotilaceae; genus Aquabacterium; species Aquabacterium sp. J223. The sequence goes on from NZ_CP088297.1 coordinate 4,206,283, forward strand.
ACCCTGGGCGCGCCGCCGTTCGACGCCGGCCGCAAGCTGTGGCCGCTGTTCGCCAAGCTGCAGGGCCTGGCGCCCGACGCGGTGAAGTGGACCAACATCGACCCGGCGCTGCGCGAGGTGATGCTGGTCAAGGGCCAGGTCGACGCGGTCACCGGCTTCCAGCCTTCGGGCCTGATCTCGGCCATCGCCGCCGGCGCCAAGGAGGAGGAGCTGCGCATCTTCCACTACAAGGACTTCGGGGTGAACGTCTACGGCAACGCCATCCTCACCGGCAGCCGCTTCCAGGCCGAGCAGCCGGCCGCGGTGGCCGGCTTCCTGCGCGCCTACAACCGCGGGCTGAAGGAATCGATGGCCAATTACGACGAGGCCATCAAGGTGCTCAAGGCGCGCGAGCCCATCATCGACACCACGGTGGAGATGCGCCGCCTGCGCGGCCTGATCGAGCAGTGCGTGCTCACCCCGACCACCAAGGCGCAGGGCCTGGGCGAGGTCAACGGCGCCCGGCTGGCCAAGCAGATCACCGACGTGGCCCAGGCCTTCAACCTGCCCGCGGCGCCGAAGCCGGAGGCGGTGTTCAACCCCGCCTTCCTGCCGGCCAAGACCACGCGCATGATGGTCTGATGGACACCCTGCAGACCCCCCGCCGGCCACCGAGGTGCGCGTGCTCGACCTGCCGGTCGAGCCCGTCACCGCCGCCGCCTTCGCGCCCTACGGCACGCTGATCGACGCGGCGGACGACGGCAAGCTGTTCGGCCCCGACGAAGCCCAGCTGGTGCTCGACCGCGGCACGCCGCGCTTCTACGTCATGACGCTGAAGCGCCGCGAGCTGGGCTTTCGCCACATCACCCGGCACCTGGCGGTGACGCAGTGCCTGGCCTCGGTGGGCGGCGCGCCCTGGCTGCTGGCCGTGGCCCCGCCGGACGCGCCGGACGACCCGGCCGCCGTGCCCGACCTGCAGCGCCTGCGCGCCTTCCGCATCGAGGGCACGCAGGCGGTGATGCTGGGCCGCAGCGTCTGGCACGCCGGGCCCTTCTTCCAGCAGCCGACGCAGGGCTTCTTCAACCTCGAGCTGGCGGACACCAACCAGGTCGACCACCACAACTGCGAGCTCGACCGCCGCTTCGGCGTGCGGGTGCGCTTCGCGGTGTCGGACGGCGGCTGGTGATCCGCATCGCCATCGCCGGCTGCGGCGTGGCCGGCGGCGTGGTGGCCAGCGGCCTGGCCGCCTGTCCCGGCGTGGAACTGCTGGCCTGGGACCGCGCCCAGCCGGAGGACCAGGCGCTGGCCGGCACCGGCCTCAACATCGGTCCCAACGCGCTGCTGGCGCTGCGCGACGGCCTGCCCGAACTGGCCGCGGCGCTGACCGACCACGGGCTGCCGTGGCGCCGCTGGCGGGCCAGCACGGTCGACGGCGAACGGCTGTACGAGGTGCCGCTGCGCGACGTGGCTGCCGAGGACGGCCTGCGCCTGCGCTGGGCCACGCTGTACCGGCTGTGCCGCCAGGGCGCCGAGGGCCGCATCCGCTTCGACACCGCGGTGACCGCCGCCGCGCGCCAGGCCGACGGCCGGCTGCGGCTGACGGTGCAGGCCAGCGACGGCGGCGCCGTGCACGAGGTGCCCGACGTCGACCTGCTGCTCGTCGCCGACGGCCGCTACAGCGGCCTGCGCGACCGGCTCTGCGGCACGCCGGCGGTGCGCCACCTCGGCGTGGCCAACTTCCGCCTGCTGCTCGACGACGGCGGCCGGCTGCCCATCGACGACATGGCGCAGTGGCACCACGGCGCCGCGCGGCTGATCGCCTTCCGGCTGCGCGACGGCCTGGTCTACCTGTCGGGCAACCTGCCGATGGACCCGGGTGCGCCGCTGGGCGACGACGACCGCTCGGCCGAGCACCTGCGCCGCGTCTACCTGCCGGCGGACCGGCCGGTGCTGCCCGAGGTGCGCGCCCTGCTCGACGCCGCGGCCGAGGCCGGCGAACGCGGCGCGCTGCACTGGTCGCGGCTGCAGGAGCAGGACGTGCACTGGCAGGCACCGGCCGGCGCCGGGCTGGACGGCCGCGTGCTCTTCCTCGGCGACGCCGCGCATGCCATGGTGCCCACGCTCGGGCAGGGCGCCACCTCCGCGCTCGAAGACGCCGGCGTGCTGGTGCCCATGCTGCGCCAGGCGCTGGCCACCGGTACCGAAGATCTCGGCGCGGTGGTGCAGCGCTACGTCGCGCGGCGCCAATCGCGCATCGACTTCATCCGCCGCTTCTCCTGGCAGGCCAGCGACGTCATCACCGCCGACGGCTTCTCGCTGCAGCGGGTGCGCGACAAGGGCGGCGCCGCCTACCGCGACCAGCTGCGGCGGCTCTACGGCGAGGCGCTGACGCCCGCGGACGCGGCCGCTTAGTCGACCACCGGCGTCGCCCGCCGCACGATGGCGGCGCTGTCGACGCCGCGCGGCAGGGTGCCGTACTGGCGGTGGCCGCCACCGTCCAGCCGCGAGGCGCTGAAAGCATCGGCCACCGCGGCCGGGGCGTGCTGCCGCAGCAGCGACGCCTGCAGCGCCAGCGCCATGCGGTCGACCAGGCCCCGGGCGCGGAACTCCACCTCGTCGCCGTCGCGCAGGTCGCGCTGCAGCTCGACCACCCAGCGGTCGAGCCGGTTGTCGGCGCCGCGGCCCTTCGCCAGTTCGGCGAAGAACACGTCCAGCACCTCGGGCGACTTCTGCAGCGCGCGCAGCACGTCCAGGCACTGCACGTTGCCGCTGCCCTCCCAGATGGCGTTCACCGGCGCCTCGCGGTACAGGCGCGGGAAGGGGCTGTCCTCCATCACGCCGCTGCCGCCGATGCACTCCATCGCCTCCGCCGCATGCGCCGCCGTGCGCTTGCAGATCCAGTACTTGCCGACCGCGGTGACCAGGCGCACCAGCGCGTCCTCGTGCGGGTCGCTGCGCTGGTCCAGCGCGCGGGCGATGCGCAGGGTGAGCGCCAGCGACGCCTCGCCCTCGATCGCCAGGTCGGCCAGCACGTTGCGCATCAGCGGCTGCTCGTGCAGCAGCCGGCCGAAGGCCGAGCGGTGGCGGCCGTGGTGCAGCGCCAGCGCGGCGGCGGCGCGCTGGCCGCCGGAGGAGCCGATCATGCAGTCGAAGCGGGTCATCGACACCATCTCGATGATGGTGCGCACGCCGCGGCCCTCCTCGCCCACCATCCACGCCAGGGCGCCGCGCAGTTCGGTCTCGCTGCTGGCGTTGGAGGCGTTGCCCATCTTCTTCTTCAGCCGCACCAGCTGCAGCGGGTTCTTCGTGCCGTCGGGCCGCCAGCGCGGCAGCAGGAAGCAGCTCAAGCCGCCGGGGGCCTGGGCCAGCACCAGGAAGGCGTCGCACATCGGCGCCGAGACGAAGTACTTGTGGCCCACCAGCTCGTAGGCGGCGCCGGGCCCGGTGGCGGCGCCCGTGGGATGGGCGCGGGTGGTGTTGGCGCGCACGTCGGAGCCGCCCTGCTTCTCGGTCATCGCCATGCCGATGGTGAGCCCGTCCTTCTGTCCGTCGCCCACGTTGCGCGGGTCGTAGCGCCGGGACAGGATTTTCGGCACCCAGGTCGACGCCAGCGACGGCGTCGTCATCAGCGCGGGCACCGAGGCGAAGGTCATCGTCACCGGGCAGAGGTGGCCGGCCTCCACCTGGGTCTGCAGGTAGAAGTGCGCGGCGCGGGCGACGTGCGCGCCCGGCTTCGGCTCGGACCAGGGCGAGGCGTGCAGGCCCTGCCCGATCGCCGTCGTCATCAGCTGGTGGTAGGCGGGGTGGAACTTGACCAGGTCGATGCGGCGGCCGAAGCGGTCGTGCGTCTCCAGCTGCGGCGGGTGCTGGTTGGCCAGCGCGCCGAGCTCCAGCGTTTCGGCCGAGCCGGCACGGCGGCCGAAGGCCGACAGCGCCTCGTCGGCCCAGGCCGCGCCCTCGCGCTGCACGCCCTCGACCAGCGCGGCGTCCTGCCGGTACAGGTCCAGGTCGGCCAGCTCGGTGCCGACGTTGAAGACCTCGTGGGTGTCGGCCAGGGCCCCCTGGCCGGCGGGCCATCGCTCCGCGGCGTTCATGTGCATCCCCTTCCACGGCGTGGCGGACGTTGCATTCTGGACCCCGCGACGGCCGGCGCACTAGCATCGGCGCACACCACCGGGGCACGACCCCCGAGCGCAAGGACCCGACATGACGGACAAGAAGGCCATCCTCGTCATCGGCGCCGGCGACGCCACCGGCGGCGCCATCGCCAGGCGCTTCGCACGGGAGGGCTACACCGCCTGCATGACGCGGCGCAACGCCGACAAGCTGGCGCCGCTGGTCGCCCAGATCCAGGCCGCCGGCGGCGAGGCGCACGGCTTCGCCAGCGACGCCCGGAAGGAAGAGGCGATGGTCGCGCTGGTGGAGACCGTCGAGTCGGAGATCGCCCCGATCGAGGTGGCGGTCTTCAACATCGGCGCCAACGTGCGCTTTCCGATCACCGAGACCACCGCCCGCGTCTACTTCAAGGTCTGGGAGATGGCCTGCTTCGGCGGCTTCCTCATGGGGCGCGAGGTCGCCAAGCGCATGGTGCCGCGCGGCCGCGGCACCATCCTCTTCACCGGCGCCACCGCCAGCCTGCGCGGGCGCGACGGCTACGCCGCCTTCGCCGGCGCCAAGGCGGCGCTGCGCGCGCTGGCGCAGAGCATGGCCCGCGAGCTGTGGCCCAAGGGCATCCACGTCGCGCACCCGGTGGTCGACGGCGCCATCGACACCGAGTTCATCCGCAGCACCTTCCCCGACCGCTACGCCACCAAGGCGCAGGGCGGCATCGTCGACCCCGAGCACATCGCCGAGACCTACTGGCTGCTGCACCAACAGCCGCGAGACGCCTGGACGCACGAGCTGGAGATCCGGCCGTGGCGGGAGACCTGGTGAACCGCCGCGCCCGCCGCCGACCCCACCACGACCAGGAGATGCCCCCGTGAGCCAGGTTCCCGTCCAGTTCCTCTTCGACTTCGGCAGCCCCAACGCCTACCTCGTGCACAAGGTCATCCCGTCGATCGAGGCCCGCACCGGCGCCACGTTCGAGTACCTGCCCATCCTGCTCGGCGGCCTGTTCAAGCTGGCCAACAACCGGTCACCGATCGAGGCCTTCCGCGACATCCCGAACAAGCTGGCGTACGACCGGCTGGAGATCGAGCGCTTCGTCGCCCGCCATGGCCTGACCCGTTTCCGGTTCAACCCCCACTTCCCGGTCAACACGCTGAAGGTCATGCGCGGCGCGGTGGCGGCCCAGGGGCTGGGCTGCTTCGAGCCCTATGTGGCGGCGGTGTTCGCCGCGATGTGGGAGCAGGGGCTAGACATGGACGACCCGGCGCAGATCGAGGCCGTGCTCGGCGCGGCGGGGCTGGACGCGGCCCGGCTGATGGCCACCGCGCAGGACGCCGAGGTCAAGGCCCGGCTGATGGCCAACACCCAGTCGGCCCACGACCGCGGCGCCTTCGGCTCGCCGACCTTCTTCGTCGGCGACCGGATCTACTTCGGCAAGGACCGCCTGCGCGACGTGGAGGAGGACCTCCAGCACGGGGCCGGCATCGCCAGGTGAACGCCGGAGGGGCCGAGCCCCGCCGAGCGGCGCTACCGGCAGCCGCTGGCCGGTGCCGGCACGAACCGGCCGACCACCGCGTTGGCCAGCGGGCCGCGGGCCTGCTCGACCTGCAGCCGCCCCGGCGCCCACTGCGCCTGCAGCACCGGCGACGCCAGCCGGTCGCCGTCGAGCCGGCCGTCGAAGGCATGCACCGCCTCGCCCATCGTCAGCCGCGCCTGCACCTGCTGGTACTGCTGCTGCAGGCTGAGCCGCGTGCCGGCGGCCGCACCCTCCCCGCACCAGTCGCCCTGCACCGGGGCCGGCACCGTCCAGCGCATGATGCGGCTGGACCGCTCGCGGCCCACCGGCTTGTCGGGCACCGGCACGGTCACGCTCCAGTCGGGCGCCCAGTCGCCCATGCCCCAGTCGTGGCTGACGATGCGGGTGCCGGGCTTCAGCGCCAGCAGCGAGGGCCGCAGCTTCAGGTTGACGTCGGGCAGCAGGTACATCGTGATCACGCTGTAGCCGCCCAGGTCGGCGGTGAAGATGTCCTGGGCCTGGAAGGTCGCGCGGTCGGCGACGCCGGCGCGCTGGGCGTTGGCCTGGCTGCGCTCGATCAGCACCGGGTCGATCTCCAGGCCGAAGGCCTGGACGCCACGGCGCGCCGCGCCGATGACGAGCCGGCCGTCGCCGGACCCGAGGTCGACCATGCGGTCGCCGGGGCGCAGTTCGGCCATCGACAGCATGACCTGGGTCACCCGGTCGGGCGAGATGACGAAGGGGGTGTCCAGGTCCGGGGCGGGCAGCTGGGTCAGCAGCTGGGCGGCGACCGGGCCGCAGGCGAGCAGCGCACCGATGGCCGGGGCGCGAAAGGGTCGAAGGATCGGCATGCCGGCATGCTATCGAAGGCACCGCCCGCGGCCCGTCGCGCCCGGCGGCGACGGTGGCGGCATCATGCGCGGGTGCCCGTCCCGCGCTGGATCGCCCACCTCGACATGGACGCCTTCTACGCGTCGGTGGAGCTGCTGCGCTACCCGGAACTGCAGGGGCAGGCGGTGGTCATCGGCGGCGGGCGGCGCCACCAGCCCGAGCGCCTGTCCGACGGCAGCCTCAAGGTGGCCCGCCTGCGCGACTACGCCGGCCGCGGCGTCGTCACCACCGCCACCTACGCCGCGCGCGACCATGGCGTGCATTCGGGCATGGGGCTGATGAAGGCGGCGCTGCGCGCGCCCGACGCGATCCTGCTGCCCACCGACTTCGACGAATACCGCCGGCTGTCGCGCGCCTTCAAGGCCGCGGTGGCCGAGGTGGCGCCGGTGATCGAGGACCGCGGCATCGACGAGATCTACATCGACCTGACCGAGGTGCCGGGCGTGCACGAGGCGGTCGGCCACGACCGCTTCGGCGGCGTGCGGGCGGTGGCGCAGGAGATCAAGAACAACGTGCGCCGCGCCACGCGGCTGAGCTGCTCGATCGGCGTGACGCCGAACAAGCTGCTGTCGAAGATCGCCAGCGACCTGGACAAGCCGGACGGCCTGACCCTGCTGACGCTGGAGGACGTGCCGCGGCGGCTGTGGCCGCTGCCGGTGGGGGGTGGTCAACGGCATCGGTCCGAAGGCGCAGGCACGGCTGCGCGAGATGGGGGTGCAGCGGGTGGGCGACCTCGCCGCCCAGCCGCTGGCCGCGCTGGCCGAGCGCTTCGGCCAGCGCACCGCGCGCTGGCTGCACGAGGTCGCGCACGGCCGCGACGACCGGCCGGTGGTGGTGTCGCACGAGCCGGTGTCGATGAGCCGCGAGACCACCTTCGAGCGCGACCTGCACGCGGTGCACGACCGCGCCGAACTGGGCGCGGCGCTGACCCGGCTGTGCGAGCGCCTGGCCGCCGACCTGCAGCGCAAGGGCTACGCCGGCCGCACGGTCGGGCTGAAGCTGCGCTTCGAGGACTTCAAGACCGTGACCCGCGACCTCACCCTGCCGCAGCCGGTGGACCAGGCGCAGGCCATCCGCGCCGCGGTCGGCCAGTGCCTGAAGCGGGTCGACCTGCGCCGCCGGCTGCGCCTGCTCGGCGTGCGGGTGGGCACGCTCGCTCGGCCGCGGCCGGCGCAGGCGGTGGCCCCCACGCCGCAGCCCTCGCCGACGCCGCTGCCCGATCCGACGCTGTTCTGACGGTTCACGTCCCGGTCGCCAGCCGCCAGGCCAGGCCGGCGACGGCGCTGCCCGCGATCACCGGGATGACGCCGAGCCGGAACCGGAACAGCGCCACCGCCGCCGCCACGCCGATGACCGCGGCCGGCCATTCGAAGCGACCGCCGAGGCCCTCGGGCCACAGCACGTGGACGGCGAAGAACACCGCCAGGTTGACGATGACGCCCACCACCGCGGCGGTGATGCCGGTCAGCGGCGCGGTGAAGCGCAGCTGGCCGTGCGTGCTCTCGATGAACGGGCCGCCGACCAGGATGAAGAAGAACGACGGCAGGAAGGTGAAGAAGGTCACCACCACGGCGGCCGTCGCGCCGGCCAGGAACAGCGCGTCGGGCCCGAACAGCGCATGGCTCCAGCCGCCGACGAAGGCGACGAAGGCCACCACCATGATCAGCGGGCCGGGCGTGGTCTCGCCGAGTGCCAGGCCGTCGATCATCTGCGGGCCGGTCAGCCACTGGTGCTGGTCCACCGCGCCCTGGTAGACATAGGGCAGCACGGCATAGGCACCGCCGAAGGTCAGCAGGGCCGCCTTGGTGAAGAACCAGGCCATCTGCGTCAGCACGGCGTCCCAGCCGAAGCGGGCCGCCAGCGCGCCGAGGGCCAGCGCCCACAGGCCGAGGCACACCGCCAGCACCCCGCCCGCACGGCGCCAGGAGAAGCGCGCATGCGGCGGCGGTGGCGTCCGGTCGTCGATCAGCGCGGGGCCGGCGCCGGCGCGCGCCGACCCGTGGCCGCCGCCGGCCTGGAAGCGGTCGGGCGCCCAGCGGCCGCCGACGGCGCCGATGCACGCGGCGGCGAGCACGATGAGGGGAAACGGCGCACCGAGCGCGAAGGTGGCGACGAAGGCCGCGATCGCGATGCCCCACAGCCAGCCGTTCTTCAGCGTCCGGCCGCCGATGCGCCACGCCGCCTGCGCGACCAGCGCCGTCACCGCGGGCTTGATGCCGTAGAAGAGGCCGGCGACGACCGGCACGTTGCCATGCGCCATGTACAGCCAGGACAGCCCGATCAGCAGCGCCAGCGACGGCAGCACGAACAGCACCCCGGCGACGATGCCGCCCCAGGCGCGGTGCATCAGCCAGCCGATGTAGGTGGCCAGCTGCTGGGCCTCCGGCCCGGGCAGCAGCATGCAGTAGTTCAGCGCGTGCAGGAACCGACGCTCGGAGATCCAGCGCCGCCGCTCGACCAGTTCCTCGTGCATGAGGGCGATCTGTCCGGCCGGACCACCGAAGCTGACGAAGCCGAGCTTGAGCCAGAAGGCAAACGCGGCGGCGCAGGACAGGGGCGGCGGAGCCTCTCTCACGGCGGGCGGCAGGGTGGCTTCGGCGGTCATGGCGCATGATCGCCGAGGCACGACGACGCTGCAGCGCGGCGAGCCGACACCGACTCGAGCCTCCCTCCTGGAGAGAGGTTGGAGGGTGCCGTCAAACACGCTGGAGCCCCCTCCCGGAGGGGGCTCGGGGGAGCGGTGGTGACGCCGAAGGCGCGGCCGGCAGAGCGCCGCGGGCTCAGCCAGCCGCGCCCTCGGCCCGCCGGCCGGCAACCGCGGGCAGCGCGGCCACCGCCGCCTGCAGCAGTTGCGGCAGCAGCGGGTCGTGCTCGTCGACCGGGTGCCGGCAGCGCAGGCTGCGCGTGCCCTTGCTGCCGCCCTCCAGTTCAGGGAAGGCGGCGGCCAGTTCGGCGCCGGCGAAGACCTGCAGGTCGACGTGGTGCCGGTGCGGCACCAGCGCCACGGTGTTCAGGCCGTTGTGGGTGAAGACCAGGTTGCCCCAGCGGACCGTGGGTTGCAGCGGCAGGCCGCTGCGCTGGACGGCGCGGTGCAGCGAGCGCGCGATCTCGCGCGGCTCCTCCTGCAGCAGGTCGAACCAGCTTTCGACCAGGGCGCCGGGGCGGATGAGGGTTCGCATGATGCTGGCGCAGTTCCAAACAAACGTGAGGGGACCGAGCGTGAGGCGACCGGGGCACCGGTCATGGCGCCCTCGCGGTCAGGGTGTCGCACTGGCGCCATTGGCCGGCGTCGAAGCCACGGCGGAACCAGCGCACCCGCTGCGCGCTGCTGCCGTGGGTGAAGCTTTCGGGGACGATGGCCCCGCCCTGCTGGCGGGCCAGCACGTCGTCGCCGATGCGCGAGGCGGCGTTCAGCGCCTCCTCCACGTCGCCCGGCTCCAGCCAGCCCTTGGTGGCCTGCGAGTGGTGCGCCCACACGCCCGCCAGGCAGTCGGCCTGCAGTTCCACCCGCACCGAGATGGCGTTGGCATCGGCCTGCGACCGGCCCTGGGCGGCGCGTGCGGCCTGCTCGTGCACGCCGAGCACCTGCTGCACGTGGTGGCCCACCTCGTGGGCGATGACGTAGGCCTGGGCGAAGTCGCCCGGCGCGCCCATGCGGCGGGCCAGCAGGTCGAAGAAGTCGAGGTCGATGTAGACGCGCTGGTCGGCCGGGCAGTAGAACGGGCCCATCGCCGACTGGCCGCGGCCGCAGGCGGTGGGCGTGGCGCCGCGGAACAGCACCAGCCGCGGCGCAGGGTAGGTCACCCGCTCCTGGCTCAGCAGCGAACGCCAGACGTCCTCGGTATTGGCGAGCACCGTGGAGACGAACGCCGCGCGCTTGTCGCCGGCCGGCGGCGCGGTCGCCGGCGCGGTGACCGCCACCGGGGCGCCGCCGCTGCCCTCCATCAGGCCGAGCAGCGCCAGCGGGTTGATGCCGAAGACCCAGCCGAGCACCAGCGCCAGCACCACCCCGCCCAGGCCGACGCCGCCGCCACGGCCGATGCCGATGGGCAGCATGCCGCCGCCACCACCGCCTCGGCGGTCCTCGACGTTGTCGCTCTGACGTTCCCCTTCCCAGCGCATGGGCGTTTGGGGGCAACCGGCGTGCGTGGCCCCCTTTGGGCGGGCGGCGCAGGCCGGCGGGTGGGCCGTTCAGTCGTGCGGCGCCGGCGGACGGCCGGCCTGCTCCAGCCGGTGGATGAGCTGGAACAGCTGCAGCGCGCTGCGACGCAGGTCGTCGGCGGCGCTGGCGTGCGCCTGCGCGATGCGCTCGTAGGCGTAGAGCCGGTCGTAGCACATGCGCGCCAGCGACACCGGCCAGCCCTCGGCCTCCATCTGCTGCTTGAACGTCACCAGCAGCGGGAAGTCGACGTGCGCGGCGGTGGGCAGCGCACGCAGCCGCGGACCGGGCACCGGTCCGTCGCCCCAGGTGGCGAGGACGAACTCGGGCGGCAGGTCGGTCAGTTCGATCACCTGGGGCAGGGGCGTCATGGCATCGGCGACGAATGGGATCCGGGCATCTTCGGACGCCCGGTGCAGCATCGATCGCCGGATGAGGCCCCGGCTTCTGTCACATTTCTGTTACAGCCGCCCTTTTCCCCTCAGCCCGCGGGGCGGGCGGCCAGGCGGTCCTTCAACCGGCCGAAATTGCGCAGCGACTGCTGGTGCAGGAACAACAGTTCCAGCTCGTCGTTCTGCATCAGCTGCGCCAGCGTCGCGCCGTCCAGCGCCTTGAGCTTCTTGCGGTCGACCACCATGAAGCCGCCCAGCGAGGTCTTCTCCTCGCCGAACTGGAACTGCGCCAGCATCGATTCGAGCAACCCCAGCTCGATCAGCCGCTTGCAGAAGGCCTCGGTGCGCAGGAAGTGGGCGCGGTACTCCTGCAGGAACTTGAGCACGCCCTCGACATAGGGCGTGGCCTTGTGGTCGCCGTCCTCGGTGAACAGGCGCTGGCCGCGGCCCTCGCGGTTGAGGCCGGGGAAGGACTCGTCGACGCACAGCGTGAACGACTTGCCCTCGTCCGGCGTGCCGAAGATGAAGGGATAGCGGCGCAGGAAGGCCGGCACGTACTGCGCGTCCCAGGCGTCGTCGGGCTTGAGGTAGAGGTTCTCCTGCGCGCGCACGCCCAGCACCACCACCGGCAGCACGCCGTCGCCGGTCTTGGCGAAGACGATGGGGTACTCGCTGGCGGCTTCGCGGAATTCCACTGCGGTCAGCGGCACCGAGTTCACCTTGCGGCTGAAGCCGTAGTGGCCCTGGGCCTCGACGAAGCAGTCGCGGTGGCGCTCGTTGCTCAGCGGAATGGCGGATTCGTAAACCAGTTGCAGAGGGCTCATGGTCGGGTGGCTCGTGGGGAAGGGGTGGAAGGGGTGGACAGCGCGCGGGCCACGCCGAGCAGGCCGGACAGGCCGATGGCGGTCAGGCCGCAGAGCAGCGCGCCGCTGCGCCAGCCGACGTCCCCCGGCTCGGCCAGGGCGACGATGAAGGGCACCGGCAGGCCGTGCAGCAGCGCCCACAGCGGCAGCAGCCAGCGCCGCTGCCGCGAGTGCCGGGCGGCGGCGCCGCCGGGGCCCGTCCAGCGCAGCAGCGCGCCCAGCACCAGCGCGCTGGCCACGCCGCAGGGAAAGAGCAGGAAGACCGCGGCGAAGACGGCGCTGGCCAGCGGCAGCCGGCGTTCGATCACCGACCGGTCGGGCCGCCGCGGGTCGACCCAGACGGTGAGCGTCGCGCCACGTTCGGCGGCGGCCAGCCGCTGGGCCACGCGGTTGCGCCAGCCATTCGAGAAGTTGTCGCGCACCGGCCGCAGGCTCACCTGCTCGCCGGTGTGGCGGCTGCCGTCGAAGGTGTAGTCGTAGCGGGCCACCAGCTCGTGCGTCGGGGTGCGGATGGCGAAGCCGCGCACCGTCTGGTGCGTGCCGCTGCGCCGCTCCCAGTGCAGCAGGCGGGCGCTCACGGGCACCCAGGCGCGGGCGTCGGCGGTGCCGGCCAGCAGCAGCACCAGGTCGCGGCCGACGACGCCGAAGGCCACGCACAGCGGCACGAGCACCAGCACGGACACGACGACCCAGGCGGTGCGCCGAGGCGGCCGGCGGTCAGCGGGCCGCGGCACCTTGCACGGCGGGTGCCGCCTCGGGCCGTGCGGCAGAGGACGGGGCCGCTGCCGGGCCGCTGCGTCGCGCGGCCAGGCCGGCCGCGCCGCGCTCCAGCCCCGGGAAGTCGGCCTTGCAGGTGATGCCGGCCGGCAGCTTCAGGTCGGGGTTGGGCAGTTCGAGCCGGGCGCGCACCGTGCCGCTGGCCACGTCGGCCACCGGGTCCAGCGTCTTCACCCGGGCGGTGTGGCGGCCGCCGATGGGCGCTTCCGGCATCACCGCGATGGTGGCGCCGGGCTGCACCTTGCCGTAGGCGGCGACGGGCAGCAGCACCTCGACGTGCAGCAGCGAGATGTCGGCGATGCGCAGCAGCGGCTTCTTGGTGTCGCGGCTGTCGGCGAAGTCGCCGGGGTGGACCTGGCGCTCGACGACCACGCCGTTGAACGGGCTCTTCAGCGTGCGCAGGCGCAGCTGTTCGGCGTTGCGCTGCTGCTCCAGCTCGGCGGCGCGCTTGTTCTCGCGCGCCTGCAGCAGCTCGGCCTCGGCCAGCCGCTTCTCGGCGGCGGCCTCGTCGCGGTCCTGCGGCGAGACGAAGTCGTCCTTGGCCAGCGTCTCGCGCCGGCCCAGCTTGAGCGCCGCGTATTCGACCCGGCTCTCGCCGGAGCGCACGGCACCGACCATCGACGCCCGGTAGCGCGACTGCTCCAGCGTCGCGCGCTCGACGCCGGAATCGAGCACCACCAGCACCTGCCCGGCGCGGATGCGGTCGCCGCGGTCGACCAGCACCTGCTCGACCAGGCCTTCGCTGGCCGGTCGCACGTCCACCGTCATGCGCGGCTCGATGACGCAGTCGAACTCGCCGGCCGACGCCGTGCCGCTCAGCCCGGCCCATGCGGCCAACGCGGCGGCGGCGATGGCCCGGTGTCCCTGCCCTGCTCTGCTCATGGGGTCCTTCTCTGGTCTCATGTGGCCCGGCCGGAGAAGGCCAGGCGCCGGTCCTGTTGCCGGTCGTTGGCCAGCGTCTGCCGGCGAACGGCCGAATCGTGACCTGCCGCGCGCGATTGCGCCACCCGGCGCAACAGCCATCCCTGCCAGGACGGCCGCTCGGCCGTGGCGGATGTCGCGGCCCGTCGCCGCAGCCAGCGCCACAGCAGGCCGCCATGGGCGCGGAAGAGCTCGTCGTCGAGGCTGACGATGGCCTCGAAGCTGCCCGGGTCGCCCTGCCGGCCGGCGCGGCCGAAGAGCTGCCGGTCGACGCGGCCGGAGTCGTGGAACTCGGTGAGGATGACGTGCAGCCCGCCGGCCGCGCGCACCGTGTCGTCGAGGTGGATGTCGGTGCCGCGGCCGGCCATGTTGGTGGCCACGGTGATGCGGCCGGTCTGGCCGGCGTCGGCCACGATGGCCGCCTCCTCGGCGTCGTGGCGGGCGTTGAGCACGGTGTGCGGCAGGCCCAGCGCCGCCAGCGCCCGGCCCGCCGCCTCCGACGCCGCCACCGAGCGCGTGCCGATCAGCACCGGCCGGCCGGCGTCGGCCAGTTCACGCGCCCGCGCGGCCACCGCGGCCCAGCGCGCGTCCGCATCGGCCAGCAGCCGCACGCCGAGGTCCCGTCGCAGCACCGTGCGGTGGGTGGGGATGCGCACCACCTCCAGCCCGTAGACCGCACGCAGCTCGGGCGCCACCTCCATCACCGTGCCGCTCATGCCGGCCAGCCGCAGGTAGCGGCGGAAGAAGCGCTGGTAGGTGATGCGCGACAGCGTCTCGCGGCGGGCGGTGGTGGGCACGCCTTCCTTCAGCTCGATCATCTGGTGCAGGCCGGCCTCCCAGGCGCGGTCGGGCATGACGCGGCCGGTGTTCTCGTCGACGATCTCCACCTTGTCCTGCCCGTCGTCGCCCGCGCGCACGATGTAGTGCTCGTCGCGCCGGTACAGGTGCAGCGCCGACAGCGCCTGCTGCACCAGCGCGAGCCGGGCGCGGCGGGCGGTGAGCAGGCCCTGGTCGCCGGCGCACAGCTCGGTGATGCGGGCCTCGGCGGCGGGCAGCAGCTGGATGGCGCGTTCGCGGGCGCGCACCCGGTAGTGGGTGTCGGCCTGCAGCTCGGCGGCCACGGCCAGCGCGCGGGCGTAGGTGCGCACCTCCTCCACGTCGTCGCGCTGGGCGGAGAGGATGAGCGGCGTGCGGGCCTCGTCGACGAGCACGCTGTCGGCCTCGTCGACCAGCGCGAAATACAGCGCGCGCACGCGGCGCGGCGCGGCGCCGGCGCGGCCGTCGAGCAGCGTGCGCGCGGCGGTGTGCAGCGCCGGGCCGCCGCCGGGGGCGGGCAGGCGGTCGCGCAGGTAGTCGAACACCAGGTCCTTGTTGGTGGTGTAGACCACCGGGCAGCACCAGGCGGCCAGCCGCTCGGGCTGCGGCTGGTCCTGCACCACCACGCCGACGTCGAGCCCGAAGAAGCGGTAGACCGGGCCCAGCGTCTCGGCGTCGCGGGCGGCCAGGTAGTCGTTGACCGTGACCACATGGGCCGGCGCGCCGGCCAGCGCCACCGTGACCACCGGCAGCAGCGCGGTCAGCGTCTTGCCCTCGCCGGTCTGCATCTCGGCCAGCCGGCCGGCCAGCAGCGTCAGCCCGCCCATGAGCTGCGACGGGTGGTGGGCCTTGCCCAGCGTGCGGCGCGACGCCTCGCGCACGAGGGCGAAGGCCTGGCGCACCGCCGCGGGGGTCAGCCCCTCGCGGCGCAGGCGGTCGCGGGCCTCGGCCACCACCGCCTGCAGCGCGGCCTCGTCCAGCGCCTGCAGCGCCTGGCCGGCGCGCACGATGGCGGCGGCCTCGCGCTTGAGCCGCCGCACCGTCCAGCGCGAGCGCCAGCGGGCGAAGCGCCCGGGCAGCGCGGCCAGCCAGCGGTCGACGGCGGTCTCGCGCCCATCCTCGCGCTCGACCACGCCCTCGCCGGCCAGGTGGGCGACACGCCATTGCTGCAACAGCACCCTAGACATGCGGCACCCTGGACATGGTGCTAGACGTCGAAGCGCGACAGCAGCAGCTGGCGCAGGCGGCGCCAGACCTGCGCGGCCAGCGGCTCGGCCGCGTGTTCGAAACGGACGTACACCCGGCCGCCCATGCGCAGGCCGGTCACCTCGTCGGGCAGCTGCAGGTCGAACTGGAAGACCCGGTTCAGCGCCAGCGTGCCCTGCTCGTCGCGCGGGTCCACCGCGTGCGGGCCGCCGCCGTCCATCGTCAGCGCCTTGCTGGGCAGCCGCTGCTGGCCGCCGGGCACCTCGCGCACCAGGCGGGCGGGCAGCACCTGGCCCAGCCGGTCGGCCACCCGCACCTCGATGCGCTCGACGCCCCGGCGCAGCAGGCCGACGTCGTCCTGGGCGACGACGACGCGCACGGTGCGCAGCTCGCCGTCGAGCACATGGCCGAAGGCCTCGCCCTGGCGCAGGTGGCGGCCGGGCAGGTCGGCGGCGCGCGGCATCACCAGGCGGCCGTTGGTGCGCGCCACCACCGCGAGGTGGTCGATGCGCTCCTGCAGGCGGCGCAGCCCGGCCTCCTCCTTGGCCAGCGCCTCCCAGGTGGCGGCGGCCTGGGCGCGGTCCTCGGCCAGGTGGGCGGCCAGCTGGGCCTGCATGCGCTCGACGCGGGCCACCTGCACGTCGTGCTCGGCCCACAGCGAGGGATCGTCCAGCTCGGCCAGCAGGTCGCCGCGGACCACCGCGTCGCCGGGCTGGCGCAGCAGGCGGCGCACCACGCCGTCGGCACCGGCCCGCAGCTCGGCCTGCTCCGGCGCCCAGACCACGCCCTCGGCCAGCGTCGACACCGGCAGCGGCACCGCCACCGCGAACAGCAGCGTGGCCGCCAGCACCCCGCCGGTGAGCCCCACCGCGCGCCGCCGATGCCGCGCCAGCGCCGGCGCCACCGCCACGTGGCGCAGCGCCTTCAGCAGCGGCCAGACCACGCCGCTGGCCACGCTCCACAGGCCCAGCACCACGCCGACGAAGAAGAACTGCTCGGCGATGAAGAGCGCGATGCCGAGCGCCACCGCCATGCGGTAGACCCACGACGCCGCGCCGTAGAAGACGAACCAGCGCCGCTCGCCGGGCGTGGCCTCGGGCGGCTCCATCTCGTGCGCGCCGAACAGGTGGTGCTGCACCCACCAGCCCCACCAGCGGGTGGACCGCTGCGCCAGGTTGGGCAGCTCGGCCAGGTCGCAGAGGATGAAGTAGCCGTCGTAGCGCAGCAGCGGGTTGGCGTTGAAGACCAGCGTGGAGACGCCGGCCACCAGCATCACGTTGAAGGCCAGGCTGCGCACCAGCCCCGGCTCCACCGCCTGCCAGACGAACATCGCCAGCGCCGCCAGCACCAGCTCGGCGGCCATGCCGGCCGCCGCCACGCCGGCCCGCGCCGCCTTGCTGCGGAAGGCGGTGGAGGCCGAGGCGTCGACGTACGGCACCGGCGCGAAGACGAGGAACATCAGCCCCATCTCGTGCACCTCGCCGCCGCCGGCCTTGACCGCCCAGCCGTGCGCCATCTCGTGCACCGCCTTGACCAGCGGGAAGACGAAGAGCAGCAGCAGCAGGTTGTCGAAGGCCAGCACCCGGTCGCTCAGGTTGCCGGTCAACTCGCGCCAGTGCAGGCCGGCCAGCGCCAGCGCCGGCAGCACCAGCGCCAGCCACAGCACCGCCCCCATGGGGCCGAACAGCGGCCGCAGCAGCGGCAGCGTGCGGGTGAGGAAGGCATCGGGGTCCCACAGCGGCAGGCGCAGCGAGGTCGGGCTGACGAGGTTGCGCACCCAGACCGAGCGCCGCTGCTTGCGCTCGCGTGCCAGCACGTGCTCGACGTCGGGCGACACGTCGGCCAGCAGCAGGTCGGCCTCGTGCAGCTGGCTGAGCAGCTGCAGCACCTCGTCCTGCGAGGGCGCGTCGTCGCCCAGGCGCTGCACCGCCAGCTTCCACACCTGGTCGACGCTGCGCTGGCCGTCCATCAGCCCCAGCACCAGGTAGGCCGCCGGCGTGAAGCGGTGCAGCCGGCCGCTGGCCGGGTCGTGCACCACGTACCAGGCCCGGCCGCGGTAGCGCTGGCGGTGGATGCGGGCCTGCGGCTGCAGCCGCGGCTTCAGCTTCTCGACGCGGAACCAGGCGTCGCTGTAGAACGCAGTGGTCACGTGAGCCCCCGGCCGTCGGACGGCCGCCCCCCACGGGGGCCCCCAAGCCGACCGGGAGACCCGGATCGGCTTGGGCTCATCAGCCGACACCGCTGCCCCTGGTCGCCTGCGGCGACCGGTCCCCACGGGGACGGGTTCACGGACCAGCGCAGCAAGCTCAAGGTGTCCACTGCCACCATTTGAGGCGCAGCCAGTCGAGGCCGTGGTGGGTCCAGATCCAGAGCAGGTTGCGCTCGCCCGCCTCGATCTTGCCGACGCCTTCCATGCCGGGGCGCAGTGTCGGCAGGCTGCGGTCGAGCACCGCCTCGACGTCGAAGGCGTTGCGGCCCTCGTGCGGGCCGGCGGCGGCGATGTTGCGCACGGCAAAGCCGATCGGCTCGCCGGGCAGGCCGGCCAGCACCAGCCGGCCGCGCTGACCCACCTGCACGCTGCGGATGTCGACGTCGTCGACCTTCAGCACGACGCGGAAGCCGTCGAGCGGCGCCACCTCGAACAGCGTCTCCCCCTTTTCCACCGGACTGCCCAGGCGCTGCGACAGGTCGCCGGAAACGACCACGCCGTCGAAGGGCGCCGTCACCTCGGTGCGCGCCAGCTTCTCCTCGGCCAGCGCGAGCTGGGCCTCGGCCTCGGCACGTTCGGCGGCGGCGATGCGGGCGGCCGCGCGTTCATGGCGCGACAGCGCGTCGCGGTAGCGGCGCTCGTGCTGCTGGGCCGCGCTGCGCCAGCGTTCCTGCTCCAGCTTGAGGTCGCGGTCGTCGAGCACCGCCAGCACGTCGCCGGCCTTCACCGACTGGCCGGCCTTGACCCGCGCCTCGCGCACGTAGCCGTCGAAGGGCGCCACCTGCGCCCGCTGCACCACGCCTTCCAGCGCGGCGGTGGCGGTGACCCGGTGGTCGGCCTCGACGAAGACCAGCGCACCGACCAGCAGCACCGCGGCGACGAGGCCGATGCGCCAGGCGGGCCGGCGGGGGTCGACCAGCGCCTCGCCCACCGCCGCGGTCTTGCGGCGCAGGCGGCCGGCGATCCAGCGGTCAGCGTCGCGGTGCAGCGCGAGCGCCGGGCCCAGCGAGCGCGCCCAGGCCTCGATCCAGCCGGCCTCGGCCGCGTCGAAGGGCCGGGCGATGCCGCGTTCGACGGTGACGACGCCGATCGCCTCCCCGCGCAGCGTGACCAGCACCGACAGCACCGCGCTGGCCGACGGTCCCTCGCCCGCCAGGTCGGCATGGGCGACGGCCACGCCCACCGGCCAGCCGGGCACCGGCGGCACGGCCTGGCTGGCGCGCTGGTCCCACGCCTCTTCCATCGCGTTCTCGATGCGGCGCACCAGCGCGCTGCGGCGGTCGAACCAGGCGGTGGACGACAGGGCCTGCAGCCGCAGCCGGCCGGCGCGGCCCGGCGACAGCAGGCCCAGCGACACCCGCTCCAGGCCCAGGCGCTCGGCCAGCAGGTCGACCGCGCGGTGGGCGGCCTCGTCGAGGTCGGTGGCCTCGCCGACGCGCAGCAGCGCGTCGACCACCTGCTGCGCGCGCCGGCGCTCGTCGCCGAGGCGCTCGACCTCCTGGCCGCGCAGCATGGCGTCGAGCCAGCCCACGCCCCAGTGCAGCGCGCGGAAGGCCTGCTGCAGCGGCGCGTCGGTGCGCGGCGCGAGGTCCAGCACCACCGCGGCGACCAGCGCGCCGCGCAGTTCCACCGGGTAGGCCAGCGTCAGCCGGCGGCCGTCGTCGGCGGGTTCGATCACCGCTTCGCGTGCGGCCAGGGCCCGCTTGGCGGGGTCGGCCAGGTCGGTGAGGTCGGTGCGCACGTCCGGCCAGAAGCCGGCCGGGCCGTAGCTTCCGTCCTCGGCCTGCAGCAGCACCAGGCCGCGGTGCACCTGGCCCACGGACTCGACCAGGATGGCCAGCCACGACTGGCAGAACTCACCGACCGAGCGCGCCTGGGTGAAGGCCGCCCAGGCGTCCGGCCGGGCCTCGCCGCCATGGCTGATCACGACATCCTCCTCCTCGGCGCAAACGCCTGGCGCGCCGCTTGTTGCGGCCCCTCGAAGGGGGCGGGCGGGGCCTGAAGAAACCCCGCCCGCCGGCGCTCTCGACGTCTCCTGCGCGCAGCTTGTCAGCGATCCCTCCGGGCCTCAAGCCCGCGTTCAGACGGTCACGCGGATGCTGGTGTTGGCGCTGACGGTGGCCGACAGCGACACCAGCGGCGTGACCCAGGACGACGACGGCGGCGTGATCGGCTTGACCACCGGCGGCACCTTGACCACCGGCGGTGCCGGCGGCGTGACCACCGGCGGCGGCGGCGGCGGGCTGCCCGGCAGCCGCACGATGGCGGAGCCGGTGCCGGCCAGCGCCTGGCCGAAGCGCAGCGAGTCGATGCCGTCGAAGCTGCCGCTGCCGTTGGCGTCGCCCAGCAGGGCGGCGTCGATGCGCGGGTAGGCGTCCAGCCGCGACAGGCTGCCGGCCAGCAGCGCGTCCATCAGCACCAGGTCGGCGTTGGTGTGCGCGCGGTCGCCGTTCAGGTCGCCGGGGAACGCCGCCACGTGCGTGGCGTCGTTGTCCAGCGCGGCGATGGCCCCCGCGTTGACCTGCAGGTTCTGCACGTCCAGCACCTGCGCCGCACCGTAGGCCGCACCGGCCGGCACGGTGGCCACCAGCATCGCCAGGTTGACGCTGCCGGCCGCCAGCGCGGTGGCGCTGGCGATCTGCACCGAGATGCGGCCGGCCGTCAGCTCCGTCGCGCTGAAGGTGGCGCCGGCCGGCAGGCCGCTGCCGCGCTGCAGGGTGGCCACGCCCAGCAGCGCCGGGTCGTAGGCCAGCACGAAGCTGACCGCGGTGACGCCGCTGCCGTTGCTCAGGCGCAGCTGCAGGCCGGTGTCGGCCGGCGCCAGGCCGAGGGCCTGGCCCGGGCCGCGCGCCACGTCGGCCAGGCCGACGGTGACCGCGCCGCCCTTGGCGACGGTGAAGCTGCCCAGCCAGTGGTCGCCCGGCGTGCCGTCGGCGTTGCCGTCCAGCGTGCTGCCGGTGAGGTCGCGCCAGGCCTGCGCGCCGGACACCAGCTTGACCTGGTAGACGCCGTCGGCCAGGCCGGCCCCGGTGGCCAGGAAGCGTGCGCTCAGGCCATCGGCCGCCAGGAACAGCGAACCGGGCACGACCTGGCCGCCTTCGTTGGTCACCACCACGTCGCCGCTCAGGCCGCCGACGTCGAGGCCGGCGCTGGCGAAGGGCCGCGAGAACACCACCTCGAAGCCGTCGTGGCGGCCGCTGAACTGCTGCACGCGCAGCATGTCGTGCAGCACCGTGATCTGGACCAGCCCTTCGTCGCTGCTCACGCCGTCGCTCACCGCGTAGCGGAAGCTGGCGTTGCCGACGAAGCCGGCGGCCGCGGTGTAGCTAAAGCTGCCATCGGCGTTGAGGGTCAGGCTGCCGGTCGCCGGGCCTTCGATCAGCGACACGGTGAGCAGCGCCTTGTCGGCGCGGCCGGGGTCGCTGTCGTTGTCCAGCACGTTGCCGGTGACCGTCTGGCCCTCGACCACGCTGGCGCCGTCGTCCACCGCCACCGGGGCGATGTCGCGGCGGCCGAAGTCGAGGCCGGTGGCGACGACGCCGCTGGTGATGACGACCGCGTGCGAGGCCACCGTCGTGCGCTGCCAGCCGGCCGGCAGCACGTCGGCCACGGTGACCGTGCCGGCGGCCAGGCCGCCGAAGGTCCACGTGCCGCCGGCACCGGTGGTGGTGCTGGTCTCGCCCGCGTCGAGCACGCCGTCCGTGTCGGCGTCGAGGAACACGGTGGCCCCGGCGATGCCGGCCTCGCCGGCGTCCTGCACGCCGTCGCCGTCGAGGTCGTCGAACACCGCGCCGCTCACCGTGCCGGGGACGAAGCTGTCGTCCGGCAGCACGGTGATGTCGGCCTGGCCTTCGTCGGTGCTGACGCCGTCGCTGACCAGGTAGCGGAAGCTGACCACGCCGGTGAACGGCTTGGCCGCCGTGTAGCTGAAGCTGCCGTCGGCGTTCAGCGTCAGGCTGCCGGTGGCCGGGCCTTCGAGCAGCGAGACGCTCAGCAGGCCGTTGTCGGCACGGCCCGGGTCGCTGTCGTTGTCCAGCACGTTGCCGGTGACCGTCTGGCCTTCCACCACGCTGGCGCCGTCGTCCACCGCCACCGGGGCAATGTCGCGGCGGCCGAAGTCGAGGCCGGTGGCGACGACGCCGCTGGTGATGACCACCGCGTGCGAGGCCACCGTCGTGCGCTGCCAGCCGGCCGGCAGCACGTCGGCGACGGTGACCGTGCCGGCCGCCAGGCCGCCGAAGCTCCAGGCGCCGCCGGTGCTGGTGGTGGTGCTGGTCTCGCCCGCGTCCAGCACGCCGTCGGTGTCGGCGTCGAGGAACACGGTGGCCCCCGCGATGCCGGCCTCGCCGGCGTCCTGCACGCCGTCGCCGTCGAGGTCGTCGAACACCTTGCCGCTGACCGTGCCCGGCACGAAGCTGCCATCGGGCAGCACGGTGATGTCGGCACGGCCTTCATCGGTGCTCACACCGTCGCTGACCAGGTAGCGGAAGCTGACCACGCCGGTGAACGGCTTGGCCGCCGTGTAGCTGAAGCTGCCGTCGGCGTTGAGGATGAGGCTGCCCATGGCCGGGCCTTCGATCAGCGACACGCTGAGCAGCGCGTTGTCCACCCGGCCCGGGTCGCTGTCGTTGTCCAGCACGTTGCCGGTGACCGTCTGGCCCTCGACCACGTTGGCGGTGTCGTCCACCGCCACCGGGGCGATGTCGCGGCGGCCGAAGTCGAGGCCGGTCGCGACCAGGCCGCTGGTGATGGCCACCGCATGCGAGGCCACCGTCGTGCGCGCCCAGCCGGCGGGCAGGGTCTCCGCCACCGTCAGGGTGCCCGGCCCGAGGTTGGTCAGCGACCAGGCGCCGCCGGCGCCGGTGGTCGTGCCGGCTTCGCCGGCGTCGAGCACGCCGTCGCCGTCCAGGTCGACGAAGACGGTGGCGCCGACGATGCCGGCCTCGCCGGCGTCCTGCACGCCGTCGCCGTCCAGGTCGTCGAACACCGTGCCGCCGAGGCTGGCCAGCTCGAAGGCGCCGAAGTTGACGTCGCCGCGGTCCTCGTCCACGGCCAGCACCACGTCGATGGCGCCGCCGTCGGTGCTGGGCAGCGCCGGCGGCTCGCCGTCGTCGCCGGTGCCGCCGCCGCCATCGCCGCCGGTGCCGCCGCCGTTGGCCGGGGCCAGCGCCATCAGCGCCTGGATCAGGCCCTTGGCATCCAGCCGCGGGAAGTCCAGTTCGCTGTTGACCACGTTGTCGCGCTCGTCGTCGCCGTCGTGGATCCAGGTGGCGGTGGACACCAGCAGCGTGCGGAACTCCTCCACCGTCAGGCTGCGGCCGAGGTGCTCGCGCGCCGCTTGCTGGGCCAGCGCCGCCACGCCGGACACGTAGGCCGCCGACTGGCTGGTGCCCTGCATGCTGCGCACGCCGCCGCCGATGGCGGCCGACGTGAGGCGGGCGCCGGGGGCGAAGGCGTCGAGCAGTTCGTCGTCGCGCTGGCTGAAGCTCGCAATGTGGTCGGCGCCGGTGGCCTCGTCCACGCCGCCGTTGCCGAAGCGCCAGGGGCCGCCGAAGTCGCCGCTCCACACCGCGCCCACCGCCAGCACCGCCGGGTCGGCGGCCGGGTAGGCCACGCCGAGCGCGTTGACCTGCGCGTAGTTGTTGCCCGCCGCCGCCACCGAGATGATGCTCTGCGCCTGCAGCGCGGCGAACTCGTCGCCGAGGCCGTAGCGCGACACCGCATCGCCCCAGTTGCCGCCGTCGCCCAGCGACAGGTTGACCACGCCGATGTTGTAGGCGTCGGCATTGGCCACCACCCACTGCAGCGCGCGCTCGAGGTGGCGGAAGGAGCCGCTGCCGTCGTCGCCGAAGACCTTCAGCACGATCAGCTCGACCCCCGGGGCCACGCCGCCGAACAGCGCGTCCTCGCCGCCGATGACGCCGGCGACGTGGGTGCCGTGGCCGTTGACGTCGGTCGCATCGGCGTCGTTGTCGGCGAAGTCGTACTGGTAGACGATGCGGCCGTCGAAGAACTCGTGGCTGCGGTCGATGCCGGTGTCGATGACGACCACGCGCACGCCGCGGCCGTCGAGGTCGGCGAACACCGGGTCGGCGCGCAGGCTGTCCAGCTCGGTGAGCTGCTCGTCCCAGCCGGCCTGCTGCGCCGCCACCGTGGTGATGGTGCCGCCGCAGGCGCAGGCCGGCAGGCTGATGGACGCCAGCGAGCCGGACAGCGTGACCACGCTGGTGTTGGCCGACGCGGTGCCCGGCAGCGTCTGGATCCACCCCTCGGGGATGACCTGCGCCACCCGGTAGCTGCCGGCACGCAGGCCGGTGAAGGTGTAGGTGCCGTCGGCCGCGGTGACGGTGCTGCGTTCGCCGGCGTCGAGCTGGCCGTCGCCGTCATCGTCGAGGAACATGGTCCAGCCGGCCACGCCCTGTTCGCCGGCGTCGAACACACCGTCGCCGTCGGTGTCCTCGAACTGCGTGCCGGAGATGCTGCCCAGCGGCAGCACGCCGAAGGCTCGGTCGTCGGCGGTGTCGCCGCCGACCAGCGTCACGCTGTGCACGCCGGTGGCCGGCGCCGTGACGTCGAAGTCGGCCTGTTTCACCAGCGTGACCGGGTAGCTGCCCGGCTGCAGGCCGTCGAAGCGCCAGTTGCCCAGCGCGTCGGTGACGGTGCTGCTCTCGGTGTTGTCGAGCACGCCGTCGGCGTCGCCGTCGAGGAACACCGTCCAGCCCGCCAGGCCGGCTTCGTCGGCATCGCGCGTGCCGTCGGCGTCGATGTCGTTGAAGACGATGCCCGAGATGCTGCCCGTCTGCCCCAGCACCAGGGTGCTGGCGTCGGCCACCGCGGGCGCGGCCTCGACGTTGCCGGCGTTGTCGCGCGCCACGCTGTAGAAGGCGTAGCTGTTGCCGCCCTCGCCCTCGAACACGCCTTCGGTGTCGGTGGTGTTGAACAGCCACAGCGTCCAGGCGCCGTCGTTGGTCTTGACGTAGACGTCGTAGTCGCGGATCGACGAGCCGCCCTCGTCGTCGGTGCCCGACCAGCTCACGGTGAACTGGGTGCTCTCGCTGGTCGCGGGCAGCGCCTGCACGGCGCTGCTGGGCTTGCCGGCGTCCAGGGTGTTGAAGATCGGCGGGGTGTCGATCGGGCCCTGGGTGTCGAAGACGATGCGCGCCTCGGCGTCGATGACGGTGCCCGTCTCCACCGTGCGCCTGGCCTTGATGGTGTAGGAGATGAAACCGTCGCCGCGGCCGGTCTCGTCGTTGGGCTGCAGGAAGCCCTTGGTGGCGTCCACCGGCACCTCGCCGGTCTCCGGGTCGATGGAGGTGAAGACCCAGGTGATGGTGCGCGTCGTCGTGTCGATGCGGGCCGACACGTCGATGAAGATGCCCTGCTCCTCGGTGCGGTCGATGCGGGTCTGGAAGAAGGAGGCGTTGGCCGGCTGCTCGCTGCGGAAGTCGGCGAAGCCGAAGTCGTCGACGCGGAAGGTGCGCGGGTCCAGGTCCTCGTCGAGCACCTGGGTCACGGTGACCACCTGGGCCGGTGCCGTCGCGTCCGCCGCGTTCTCGAAGCGGATCATGTAGGACAGCGTGTCCGACGCCGCCACCCAGCGTTCCTCGCCGAACCCGTCGGGGCCGATGATGTCGTTGGGGTCGCGCGGCTGCACCACGCAGGGTGCGTAGGTGATCGTCTTCTCCTCGCACTTCTTGCTGTCGAGGGTGGTCTCCGAGCCGCCACCGGGCCGGCAGTCGGGCGCCGCCTCGGTGATCTTCTTCAGCTTCTCGGGCGTGCAGGTCTTGCACTCCTCCGGCACGGCGAACGGCGGCCAGCCGGACAGCGTGCCGAAGAAGCCGGCGTCGCCCAGGCCCACCGGGTCCGCCGGCGGCGGCGCGAGCACCTTCTCGTACTCCTCCGCCAGCGCGCTGGTCTCGAACTCGCCGGTGGTGATGGCCAGCCCGTCCACCAGCGCGGTGTGCAGCGCCAGGTCGTTGGTGTCGTCCGCCTTGTCGGTGTCGAGGTTCCACGCCAGCAGCAGGTCGCCGTTGGTGATGACCAGGCTGACGTCGGACAGCACGCCGGTGCTGCGGGTGACCTCGGTCGGCGCGGCGAAGCCGCTGCCGGTCCACTGGGCGGCGTACAGCACCTGCTCGGTGCCGCTGTCGTTGACCCAGGCGATGGCGACGCTGCCGTCGGCGCCGCGCGCGATCGACAGGTCGGTGTCGCTGCCGGCCAGGCTGGCCAGCCGCACCGGGCTGCCGAAGCCGCTGCCGGTGTCCAGCGCGTAGTAGATGTCGGAGTGGCGGCGCGCCTCCATCACGTCGTCGATGTCCGACGCGGTGGTCAGGCCCGCGGCCGAGGCGTGGGACCACACCACCAGCCGGTCGCCGTTGGACAGCACGGTGACCACGCCCTCGCCGTTGAAGCCGAGGGTGTCGGCGATCGCGACTTCGTCGCTCCAGCCCGACGCCGTGTGGGTGCTGACCATCACCCGGTTGCCGATCTCGCCGGCCACCGCGTCGCCGTCGCGGGCGAAGACACCGACCACGCTGCCGTCGCTGGCGCGGGCCAGCCGCATCGGCGAGTCGCTGACGCGGTTGGTGGCCACGTCGTCGTCGATGGCGCCGCTGCCGTAAACGTTGGTGGTGCCCAGCGTCGCCGCCGGGTCCCAGACGAAGATCAGCTCGCTGGCGTCGATCGGGCCCTGCGGGCCGTCGGCCGCGGTGCCCAGGCCCTGGATCAGGGTGGTGGAGTCGCTCCACTCGCCGTTGATCAGCGTCCAGCCCATCACCTTGCCGGTGATGCTGGCGGTGTAGCCGGCGTCGAGCTGGAAGCTCGGGTAGACCTTAGCCTTGAGGCCGACGCGGCCCTCCAGGCTCAGCTCGGCGTCCCAGGCCTTGACGAGGGCCTTGCCGTACAGGCCGACCTCGCCGCCGATGGACATCTCGCCCACCGAATCGGGCCACACGAAGTTGGGGAACGGCGACTGGGTGCTCCAGCGCAGGTCCTTGGCCTCGAAGCTGATCGGGCCGGCGATGATGCCGTTCTCCAGCCGGATGGCGCCGCCGGTCTTGCTGGAGACGAAGTTCATCGCCGAGCGCAGCGCGGTGGCCAGCGGGGCCACCGGCGGCACCGCCTGCAGCAGGCGGAAGAGGCCGTCCTTGATCTCGAACTTGATCGACGCGTTGATGTCGATCTGGCCGCCGGCCCACTTCCAGTCCTGCGTGGCCGGGTCGACGTTCCAGACACCGCTGCCGCGGGCCTGGCCCTCGCCCACCGCGCGGCCCCAGCCGGGCACGCGCACCGCGATCGAGCCCTTGGCATTGAGGCCCACCGTGGTCTGGCAGGCGGCGTCGTCGAGGGTGGCCACCGCCGTGCCCTCGATGCCGGTCTTGAAGCTGAAACCGGCGAACTCGTAGGGGCCGAACTCCTTGCCGTAGCCCACGCTCACCTGCTGGGTGGCCTGCGGCTCCAGCTCACCGGCGGCGGCGGTGGTGGCGTCGGTGGCCGCGGCCACCTCGCTCCACTGCAGCGCCACCGGGTCCACCATCATGGTGAAGGCGTAGAGGTCGGCGTCGTCCTGCACCGCGAAGTCGCGGCGCTGGAAGACCAGCAGCGCGTTGCCGTTCTCGTCGATCTCGATGTCCGGCGAGTAGCTGGCCACCGACCCGTTGGTGATCTGCACCGGCCGGGACCAGATGTAGCCGCTGCCCGACGGGTCCTTCATGCCCGCCGCCGCCCACAGCTCGGTGTCGTTGCCGTTGCCCTGCTCCCAGACGGCCACCAGGCCCGGCTGGCCGCCGATGACGGTGGCGCCCGCCACCACCGCCAGGTTGGCGGCGCTGGTCTCCTCGGAGATCGGCCGCGCTTCCACCCACTGCCCGTCCTGCTGGAAGGCGTGGAAGAAGTGGTCGCCGCGGCGCCAGAACATGTGCACCACGCCCTGGCTGTCGACCACCAGCTCGGGGTCGCTGTCCTGCCGCACCACCGGCGCTTCCGGCGCCGGCGCGATGGCGTAGAGCGTGGTGGCGCCCGGCGCGGCGTTGGCCGGCACCACGAGCTGCGGCAGCGCGCTGTCGGCGGTGCCGTCGCGGTCCATGTCGAGCTGGCCGGATGCGACGGTGAAGTAGTAGCTGCCGGCCTTGACGCCGCTGAAGGCGAAGCTGCCGTCGGCGTTGGTGACCGCCGAGCCGACGATGCGCCAGCCTTCGCCGCGCTGCTGGATCAGCTGCACCTGCACACCGGCCTGCGCGGCGCCGTCGCCGGCGGCCAGCAACTGGCCGGTGACCTGCTGCGCCGGCATCCAGTCGAGGTCGGCCGCCATCTGCGCGGCGAACAACGACCGCACGTCGCGGATCGGGTCGCCCGCGGGCGACAGGCGCTTGACCATGTCGTTGAGCACCTGCACCAGGTTGCCCAGCGTGTTGCCGATGGCCGGCTGCACCCGGCCCCAGAAGTACTGCCAGTCGTTGGCGTCCACGCCCACCGGACGCAGCGACGCCTCGATCACCGACCAGTCGCCGACCAGCTCGGTGCTGTCGGCCTGCACCGGCCGGGCCTCGATGCTGAGGAAGCCCGACTGGCCCGGCGCCTTGTACGCCACCGGGATGGTGTACTTGGCGCCCGGGCGCAGCAGGTCCATCGGGCCGTCCAGGCTGGCGCCGAGCAGGAACAGCGGCGTCGACGACAGCGACGCGGAGTTGATGCCCACCGTGGTGCCGGCCGAGGGCGTCACGATCATCAGCGGCGCCATCGTGTCGGCGTCGCCGTCGTTGCTGTAGTTGAGGTAGAAGCTGGCGTCGCGGTTGACCTGCACCGCCGTCGGGCCGGTGATGGTCAGGAAGGCGTCGGCGCCGACGCCGGTGACCACCTTGACGCTGTCGGCCAGCTCGGCCTCCAGCGTGCTGCCGTCGGCCAGCGTGCGGGTGGCGTAGAGGTCGTAGTCGCCGGCCACCGCGCCGAACAGGTCGAAGGTGACGTAGGCGCGGCCGGCGTCGGCCAGCACCACCTGGTGCGCGACGTGGCGTTCGCCGTCGGGGCCGACCATCTCGAAGCGGGTGGTCGGGGTGAAGCGGGCGCCGTCGATGCGCAGCGTGGCCTCGCCCGAATTGCCCACCGTGCGGGCGCCGACGTTCTCGATCGAGAACGGCACCAGCACCGCGCGGATCGAGTAGTTGCCGCCCTGGAAGGGCGAGGCGTCGAGGCGCACGTAGTACGTGCCGGCCTGCGTTTCGGCCACGGTGATGGCCGGGTCGGGCGAGAACTGCTCGCCGGTGTTGGCGTCGTTGATCGACCGCGTCGGCATGGCGCCGAAGCGGGCGAACAGCTCGTGGCCGACGTCGTCGCCGGGGCCGTCGAGGATGAAGCGCAGCGCCTCGCCGGAGCCCACCTGCACCTTGAAGAACAGCGCCTGACCGGCCTGCAGCGTGCCGGCGAGCGGCACGCCGATCTGCAGCGCCGGCACGTCCATGACGACGTTGTTCAGCGAGGCGGAGAGGTTGTTGGCCTCGTTGGCCTCGGGCAGCACGTTGCGCACGTCGCTGCGCACGATGATGCTTTAGGTGCCCGGCGTGATGCCGGGCACGGTGGCGTTGAGCGTGCGGGTGTAGCTGCCGTTGGCGGCCACCGGCCCCCAGACGTCGAGGCCGCCGAAGACCACGTCGCCGGCGTCCAGCGTGTCGTCCAGCGACAGGTACAGCGTGTCGCGCCAGCCGCCCACCGCCGGGTTGCTGCTGGCGTTGTGGACGGTGTAGGTGACCGACATCGCCTGGCCCGGCGTGGCGTTGGCCGGCAGGGGTGATCTCGCCGGCCACCAGGTCGGCCGGCGGCGCCAGCGTGATGTTGAGCAGGTCGGGGTCGTAGCCGATGTTGTTCAGCTCCGCGTCCGGCTCGGCGATGTAGTTGCCGGCGTCGGTCTTGACCAGGACGTAGTAGGGCCCGCTGCGGCCCACCGGCAGGTTGGCCAGCAGGCTGGACTGGCGCTCGGCGCCGGCGGCCATGGCGCCGAAGCCGACGTAGCCGAGCGAGAGGTCGCCGTTGTCGAGGAACAGGTCCTTGGACAGGTAGACCTGGTCGTAGCCGCCGCCGGAGGCGTCGCGCTGGTTGAGCACCGTCCAGTTGATCGTCACCTGCTGGCCGCTGAAGGCCGCGTCCGGCGCCGACACCGAGGTCACCGTGAGGTCGGGCCGCAGCACCGGGGCCTGCACCAGCGGCAGCTGCACCGCGGTGCTGCCGTCGGGCAGCTGCAGTTGCACGACCGCCACGTTGTCGGACTCGCCGGCCCCTTCGATGACGACGTTGTCCTCGTCGGCGCGCACCAGCAGCTGGTAGTTGCCGGCCGGCACCGAGGGCGGAATCACGACGCGGGTCTCGACGGTGTACTGGCCGCCCGCCGGCAACGGGTTGCCGCGCCGCGGTGCGGACAGCCGGGTGTCACCGGCGCCGAGCGTCGCATCGGTGGACAGCCAGATGCCGTCGTACCAGTAGTTGACGTTGGTGGCGTTGGCGCCGTTGTTGCGCACCACGTAGCGCACGTCGAACGCACGCGGGTTGCCGTCCACCGGCGTGGCCGTCGCTTCGATCACCTGCAGGTCGGGCTCGACCCGCAGCACCTGCGTCGTCAGCAGGCTGCTGACGTTGTTGGCCTCGTCGGACTCGAAGACCTGGCCGCCGCCGTCGGTGCGCAGGTAGAAGTTGACCGGTCCCTTGATCGAGAACGGCAGCACCGGCGCGATGGCGACGTCGTAGCTGCCGCCCGGTGCCAGCACGCCGGCATGCGCCACGTTGCCGATGAGGAAGTCGTCGTTGTTGCCGATGATGGCGTCGACGCTGCCCCACAGGCTGTCGGTCCAGCCCTGGGCGATGGTGTCGCCGGTGCCGTTGTTGGCCACCGTCCAGGAGAAGCTGGCGCTGCGGCCGGCCTCGGCCTGCGACGGCGCGGTGAAGGCGCTGACCACCAGGTCGGGCCGCTGCTGGAAGACCGTGACCTGGCCGGCGTCGATGACGTTGTTGGCGTTGTCGGTCTCGAACACCGCGTCGCCGCCGTCGGTCCGCATCAGCAGCCGGTAGGTGCCGAGCGCGGTGTTGGGCAGCACCACGCTCATGACGGCGTCGTAGCCGCCTTCGACGGCCAGCCCGCCGTAGCGGTAGAACGCGCCGAGCGCGATGTCGGAGCCGTCGATCACGCCGTCCAGCGACAGCCAGGCCTGGTCGTACCACCAGCTCTGCGCGGACGGGGTGGCGGTGGCGCCGAGGTTCTCCACCCGGTACTGCACGCTGAAGGTGGTGCCCGCGCGCACGCTGGCCGCGAAGTCGGTGTCGACGATCTCGAGGTCGGGCGGCGGCGTCAGCAGGATCTCGGTGGGCACGTTGTCCACCGTGGTGTTGTTGCCTTCGGCGACGTGCTCGTAGACGTTGTTGTGGATGTCGCTGGCGACGATGAAGTAGAACGGGCCGGACACGCCGATCGGCAGCTGCACGTTCAGCGAGCCGGTGTAGGTCTCCTGCGGGTTGAGCGCGCCGCTGCGGAAGAAGTCGCCGAGGTGGCGGTCGCCGCCGTCCAGCGTGGCGTCCGTGGACATCCACACGCGGTCCCACCAGGCGGCGGTTCGGGTCGGCCCGCCGTCCGGCGCCAGCACGTCGTTGCGCACCGTCCACTGGATGTTGACCGGCTGGCCGGAGAAGGCCTGCGGAGGGGCACTGATCTGCTCGACCCGCAGGTCGGGCGGAGGCGTCAGCCGCACGCGCGTCGCCGCCGAGACGCGGCTGTTGTCCTGCTCGGCCGGCGTGGCGAGCGTGCCTTCGAAGACCTGGTTGTAGACGTCGGTGACGACGATGAAGCGGTAGTTGGCGTCGATGCCCTGCGGCAGGGTGACCGTGAGCTGGCTGCTGTACTCGCCGTTGACGTCCAGGTAGCTGGGGTTGACGACATCGCCCAGGAAGGTGTCGTTGGCGCTCAGCGTGTCGTCCAGCGACAGGTAGACGCGGTCGTACCAGTAGGGCGCGCTGGTCGAGCCCGTGCCGGTGTTGCGCACCGTCCAGCCGATGGTGGCGGGCTGGCCGGAGAACGCGTCCTGCGGCGGGTTGACCGCCGTCACCACCAGGTTCGGGATGGGGCTCTGCAGCAGGATCAGCGTCTGCCCGTCGGCGGCGTCGTTGTCCGCTTCGCCGGCCGTGCCTTCGAAGGTCTGGCCGCTGGCGTCGGTGCGGATCAGCAGGCGGTAGGGTCCGGTGAGGTCGATCGGCAGGACGAGGTTCTGCACCCGCTCCAGCGAGCCGCCCGCGGCCAGCGACGCCTCGATGGAGAAGCTGCCGAGGAAGCGGTCGCTGCCGTCGATGGTGCCGTCGGCGGACAGGTAGATCGAATCGGTCCAGCTGCCCGTGAGCGCGGCGGTGCCTTCGTTCGTCACCGTCCAGCGCAACGGGACTTCCGCGCCGGTGAAGGCCGAGGCCGGCGCCACGATGTCGGTCACCCGCAGGTCGGGCAGCGGCGGCAGGCCGACGGTGATGACGGCGTTGTCGTTGGCGCCGTTGTTGTTCTCGTTCGGGTACTCGGCGACCTCGCCGTAGTAGTCGCTGTCCACCCGGGCGCGCAGCGTGCCGGTGTACTCGGTGTTGCCGGAGTTGAGCGGCAGGTTGAAGATGGCCTGGCGCACCTGGCTGGCGCCGGCGGCGATCGGGTCGCTGGCCTCGACGATGAGGCCCAGGGTCCACAGGCTGCCGGCGAGGCTTTGCAGCTGCACGTAGTCGCGCCGCGGACCGGACGGGGCGGTGCCGTTGTTCGTCACCGTGTAGGTGACGGTCACCGTGCCGCCGGCGGTGGCGGTGGCCGGCGCCGAGATGTCGGTGACCTGCAGGTCCGGCAGCGCCGGCAGCGACAGCACGACGGTGGTCGGCGCCACCGCGCTGTTGTTGTTCTCCAGCTGGTACTCGTAGACCTCGTTGTTGATGTCCGAGGTCACCCGCACGTACCAGGTGCCGGGCATGTCGATCGGCAGGTCGACCTGGGCCGAGCGGTCGACGGTCTGGCCGGTGGCGATGTCGCCGGTGAAGCGGCTGGTGCCGACATGGCGGACATTGCTGCTGAAGTTCGACGAGGTGGAGAACTCGATGCGCTCGTTGAAGGCGCCGCTGAAGGCGGCCTGGCCGGCGTTGCGCGTCTGCCACTGCACGGTGATCGGGCCACCCGTGGTGCCGGTGGCCGGCACGGTGACGCTGGGCACCTGCAGGTCCACCCGCGGCGGCTGGCTGATGGCGATCGACGCGACGGCCGTGCCGCGGTTGTCGCTCTCGCCGGTGTGCTCGTTGACGTAGTCGAAGATGTCGCTCAGCACCACCAGGTAGTAGCTGCCGGCGGTGACGTTCTCCGGCAGCGTCACCCGCTGCGTGCGCAGCACGTCGCCGCCCGCGGCGATCTGGCTGGAGAACTGGAAGTCGCCCAGGTAGTACAGCAGGCTGCCCGCGCCGTTGGCCAGGTACAGCCGGTCGTGCAGGTAGTGGTAGGAACTGCCGTAGCGGTACAGCAGGTCGCCGTTGCCGGTGTTGTTCAGGCGCCAGGTGACGTCGACCTCGGTGCCGGCGAAGGCCGTCGCCGGCCCGCTGACCTCGGTGACGGTGATGTTGCCCAGCGGCGGCACGGTCACCGTGATCGGGATCTCGAGGCGGTTGTTCGTGTTGCTCGCCTCGGTGAGGTAGTTGTAGTAGTCCGCGTCGATGCGGATCAGGTAGTTGCCGGCCGGCAGCGAGCCGTCGATGGGCAGCGGGAAGCTGACGCTGCGGAAGTACTCGCCGCCGGCGGCCACGCCGAACTCGCCGTCGCCGGCGAACACGTCCTGGGAACGCAGGATGGTGTTGGGCTGGTCGGCCCGCACCAGGTAGATGCGGTCGTACCAGCCGACGTTCTGCGTGCGGCCGGTGCCGACGTTGTCCACCCGGTAGTTGAGGGTCAGCGTGTCGCCCAGGGTGATGTTGGCGGGCAGGGCGTTGTCCAGGCGCACGTTGGCCAGGTCGGACAATTGCGGCGCCCCGAGCACCAGCGTCGTCGGCGACGTGGCGGTGTTGTTGTTCTCGCCGACGTGCTCCTGCAGGTAGTTGTAGACGTCGGCGCGCACGCGCACGGTGTAGTTGCCCGCCGGCAGGTCGGGGCTCAGCACCCACTCATGGCTGCGCGAGACGGACTCGCCCACGGCCAGCGTGTTGGGGTACCACACGTCCACGCTCTGCTGGACGTTGCCGAAGCTGTTGACCAGCTCGATGCGGTCGTAGAAGCCCGACGGCGTTGCTGCCTCGCCGCTGTTGGTCGACGTCCAGTGGATGGTGATGCGGGTGTTCCCGGCGGCGCTGGCGGGGGCGTGCACGTTGCTCGGCACCAGGTCGGGCAGGTCGGGTGCGGTGACCTGGAACACGTCCGACGACAGCGTGTTGTTGGCCTCGTTGCCTTCGGCCTGGTAGCCGTAGGCGTCCGTCACCAGGCGCAGCCGGTAGCCACCCTCGGTGATGTTGGCGTCGATGGGGACGTAGAACGAGGTGTTGACGGTGTAGTTCTGCTGCGGCTGCAGTGCCTCGTTCTGGTAGCGGTAGTAGTCCTGCGTGCGCACCACCACGTTGTCGCTTTCGCGCACGAGCTGGACGCGGTCGTACCACCAGCGGCCGGCCGGCAGGGCCTCGTCGCCGCCGTTCACCACCTGGAAGGTCGTTTCGATGTACTGACCGAGCAGCACCGAGGTGGGCGTGCCCACCGTCTGCGGCACCAGGTCGAAGTGCCGCAGCGTGATGGTGGCGAAGTAGGCGTCGTTGGCCTCGCCGGCGATGCCGTCGAGGTCCTCGTCCATCAGGTTGCCGGCCAGGTCGCGGATCTGCGGACCCAGCACCAGCGTGTAGTCGCCGGCGGCGTACTGCGAATAGAAGTCCACCCGCACCGTGTCGCCGTTGATCAGGCTGACCTGGTAGACCTGGTTGCGCAGGTCCGTCCCGTCCGGGCCGGTGAAGGCGATGACGTCGTCGATCGAGACGGTGGTGCTGTCCAGCGGCTCGGAGAAGATGAACTCGGCGCGGGAGAGCGGCGCCGGCACGCTGGTGTTGGGCAACTGCGCCGCCACGAAGGGCGCCGAACCGTCGACGTCGAAACCGCCGCTGCCCGCCTGGCTGAGCTGGCCGTCCAAGCCGGTGAAGGCCCCGGCCGCGACGTTCCAGTTCACCGTGCGGTCACCGGTCAGCGGCGCCAGGTGAAAGCGCAGGCGGCGGCCGTTGACGATCTCCACCGACGTCACGCCGCCGCCCGCGGCCAGCGTGGTGGCATCGAGCTGCAGGTCGCTTGCCTGCACCGAGTCCTGGCGCAGGAAGGTGTCGAACTGCAGGTCGATGTAGCCCGGCAGGCCAGGGGTGGTGTCGCCGTCTTCCGGCGTGCTGAGCACGATCTGCGGCGCCGACGGCGTGCCGGTGTTGCCGTTCACCTGCAGCAGGTACTCGCCCACCGCGCCGCCACCGTCGACCTCGACGGTGTAGGCGCCGGTCAGGCCGAGCGTGGCGCCGGTGGACAGGCCGCCGAACGGGAAGGGCGCGGCGCCGGTGTCGAACACCTGCTGGCCGTTGGGGTCGAGCACGATCAGCCGCAGCGGCAACCCGCCGTCGTTCAGCGCCTGCACGCTGAAGTCGACGGTGTCACCGGCGGTGGCGTAGAAGGAGAAGCCCTCCGGCGCGATGCCGGAGAAGTTGACGACGGCGCGGCGCTCGGCGGAGCTGAGGCCTTCCAGCGCGTCCTCCGGCGCTCCGGCCAGCTGGACGGCCGTCGCCTGCGCATCGGCCCGGTTGATCGCCTGCACCGCGAAGTGCAGCAGCGCCTTGGTTTCGCCCGGCTGCAGGGTGAGCGTCCACCGCTGGGTCAGGTTGTCGCCCGAGCGCGAGGCCAGGCTGGGCGGCTCGCCCCCGGCGCCCCACAGCACGTGGGCCATCGACGGATCGCCGCCACCGTTGGAGCCGTCGTCGGTGACCAGCCATTGGTCGCCGGCGTCGTAGAACTGGTCGCCGGAGAAGGTGGCGATGAGCTGGGTGCCGCTGTCCGACCCCAGGTTGGTCCGCAGCTCGACGGAGATCTCGCGGACCTGGTCGCTGTTGTTGGTGAAGGTCTCGAGGAAGCGGGCAAAGCCGGCGTCGGTGGGCACGAAGATCTTGCGGCCCACCCGGATGTCGGTCAGCGGGGTGTCGGCCACCACCACCTGGCGGCCGTTCAGCTCCAGCGCATCGCCATCGCGGTAGAAGTACTGGGCGCCCTGGCCGTCCGCGGTGTCGTCCACGTACAGGTAGAGGCCGCCGTCGTAGGCGTCGTCGGTGCCGTCGCTGATGGAGCCGTCTTCCCCGATGTCCCACTGGAAACCGTCGCCGTCGTACAGGTACTGGGTGAAGCTGACGGACGTGGTCGTCGGCAGGTCGGTGCCGATGCTGCCGCTGGGCTGCCCCGCCAGCCCGCCCAGCACAGCGCCGCTGGGCCCGAGCGGCTGCGCCTGGTTGTCCAGCGGGCCGACGTCGAAGGTGGCACCGCGGGTGACGAGCATCGTGTAGCGGGCGCCGGTTTCCCCTCGCGCCCGCGCATACAACGTCATCACCTGGCCGGTGGTGTTGGTGAAGTCGAGGATCACTCGGTCGGCGTTCGGCGATGCGATGGACGCCGCCAGCAACTGGCCCGTGCCGGCCGCCAAGTTGCCACTGTCGTCGTACAGGCCGATGCGAAGGTTGTTGACGGCCTGCTCGCCTTGCACCGCCAGCACGATGCTGGCGCTCTGGCCGGCCTCGAGCGTGAAGCGGAAGAAGTCGAAGTCCGGCGTGACCGTGCCGGTGCCGCTGTCGAAGCCCGGCACGAAGCGCCCCACGCTGGCCAGCCGGTCGATGCCGGGGGCCAGCTGAAGGCGGCCCAACTCCAGATCCTCCGCGTTCGCACGCGTGTGGTTGCTGGGCTGGACGACGTCGGCAACCTGCACACCTTCGCGCTGCACCATCGCGCCGCGAATCACCGACGCGTTGTACAGCCCGGTGCCGCCGTCGAGCGAGCTGATGCGCAGCCGCCAGGTGCCGTCCAGGGTGGCTTCGAGGTCCGGGATCAGCAGCACCCGGCCCGCCTGCTGGGCCTCGACCACGGCGACCTCGTCGCCATTGGGATCGACCACGGCCAGGCGCAGCTGCGGCAGGGCGCTTGCCGGCTGCCCCAGCTGGCTGGAGACCACCGCGGAGAACACGGTGCCCGCCGTCAGTTCGAAGGTCAGCTCGTCCTGGTCGTCCGGCGCGCCGAGCGTCGCATCGCGGCCCGTGCTGTACACCAGCGAGCCGAAGGGTTCGCGCGCGATGAACGCCGGCAGCGCGTACTCGGTCAGGTCGGTCGTGAAGCTCAGCACCAGGGGGTCGACCTCCGGTGTGCCGGCGTTCGTGTCCACTTCGTTGCCGGCCTCGTCCTGCAGCGCCCATGGCGGCAGACGCATCTCGTACTGGCCTTCGGCCAGTGCGCTCTCCAGGGTGATGGTCAGCGACCGCCCATCGGCGCTCCACTGGTGCGACCACTGCGGAAAGACCTGCTGGTCCTCGTCGTCGTAGAAGCTCGGGTCGGGCCAGTAGGCGGTGTTCATCGCCTCGCTGAAGTTCAGCGTGAAGGTCTGGCCCGCGCCCAGCTCACCGCCGTCCTGCGGCTGGGAGGATTCGAGCGTCGGCCGGTCGTCGTCGACCAGGAAGCTGAACTGCAACGGATCGGCGAACTGACCGGTGAGGTCGCGCACGGACGGGTCCGGGCTCTGCAGCGTGTACAGGCCGCCATTCAGGCCGCTCGGCAATTGGACCCAGAACCCGCGTCCGTCGCCGTAGTTGGCGATCGGGTAGACGGTGTCGACATAGTCGCCGTTCTCCCTGCGCAGTTCGAGGTAGCCGAGCTGGTCCTGCCGGATCGGCTCGTTGAACTGCACGTACTGCCACCCCGAGAACGCACCGACGAGGCCATCGTCGAAGCCGCTGCTCACCAGCTGCGGGGCGCTGTCGGCGGACGCCGCGCCGGTGACCTGCAGCAGGTACTGCGCATTGGCAGTGGCTGCCACGCTGATGCTCAGCTCGGCGCCAGCCACCGCGGTGGTGGTGAAGCGGCGGCTGCCCGGGCCGCCGGGCGGCGCCTGTTCGGTCAGCGCCAACGGCAGGCCGTCGTCGTCGAAGACGCTGGGCAGCAAGGTGGGCTGCTCATCGGACAGCGAGCGGTCGGCCACCAGGTAGAGGTCGATCGTCACCGTGCCGCCGCTGGCCACCGCCGTGAACACGCTGCCGCTGGTGCCGCTGTTCAGCGTCTGCAGGCCCGCCACTTCCACCGGCTGGGCGGGGGCGAAGCCGAGTTGCGACAGGCCCAGGCCCAGGGCCTCGGTCAGGTCCGGGTCGAGGCTGGCGTTGCGGGCCGCGACGAGCGTGTAGTCGACCTGCTGGCCGGCCAGGTCCGACCGGCCGTACAGCTGCACCTCCAGGTAGTAGGTGCCGTCGTCGTCGGCCACGAAGTGACGCAGCCCCTGCGGCCCCTCCCACGGCAGGCCACTGCCCAGCGGCTCGCCGGCCGTGACCAGGTTGCCGTACTGGTCCATCAGGCGCAGGCTGCCGTCGTTGCTGCTCAACGACCACTCGACGGCGAGCGACTCGCCCTGCAGCAGGTCCACCCGGTAGGTGTCGCGGCTGCCGTACTGCTCGTGCTGCAAGCGCCCGACGACGGCCGTCCGCGCGGTGTCGGACAGCGGCAGCTGGCGCCAGTGGTCGCCCAGGCCCTCGGCGCCCCAGGTGCCATCGTTCGTGCCGTCGGATTCCAGGCGCTCCGCCTCGATGAGGGCGTCGACCGCCACGTCGAGCGTGACCTGGTAGTCGGCCTCCGCGCCCTGCGGAATGAGCCGCACGGTGTGCTGCCCGGCCTCTTCGGCGACGAAACCC
Source organism: Aquabacterium sp. J223 (assembly GCF_024666615.1). Taxonomy (NCBI): domain Bacteria; kingdom Pseudomonadati; phylum Pseudomonadota; class Betaproteobacteria; order Burkholderiales; family Sphaerotilaceae; genus Aquabacterium; species Aquabacterium sp. J223. The sequence goes on from NZ_CP088297.1 coordinate 4,245,038, forward strand.
TGCAGCTGAACGTCGGCGTTGCCATAGGCGTCCCACACCAGGTCGCCGTCAGCGTCGAACACCTCGACATCGAAGCCGTCGCCGCTCTGCGAGACCGCCGACACGCTGAGCAGTTGCCCAGGCGCCAGGTCGACCAGGAAATCGTGTTCCTCACCGGTCGAGACGTCGAAGAGCACGTTGGCGCTGCCGGTGCGCACGCCGGCTTCGGCCGGGCCGACGGCGCTGAGCGCGAGCACCTGCGACACCGACTGAGGCTGCAGGCTGAGGTCGACCGTCGGACCCTTGTCCTCCGCCTGGGTCTGCACCACCGCCGGCGCGGCGGTGGGCAGCAGGTCGGCCGACAGCAGCAGCCTCGGCTCCAGCGCCTCGAAGAGCACGGTGCGGCGGAAGGGCGGCTGCTCGGCGCTGCGGCGCTTCACCGTCCCGGCCGGCGTCGGGGACGCCGGTTCGGCGCGCTTCACCCGCTTCAGCCGCGCGGGATGGAGCAGCGACGACACCGCCTTGCCGAGGCCCTTCGACAGCGCGACAACCTGGTCCATGGTCAGTCTCCGAAGCGCGTAACCGCGCGTTACTTGGTGTTGGACGTGAAAACGCCGACCGGGTCAGGGTCGGCGATGGTGCGGCGCCGCAGAAGGGGCGCGGGCGGAAAGAAGGGCGCAGCGCCTCAACCGCGACGGCGGCGGGCGGTGAGACCGACCAGACCCAGACCGGCGAGGGTCAGGGCGACGGTGGCCGGCTCGGGTATGGGCGTCACGGCGGCGGTGACGTCCAGTTCGGCACGCAGCGACGACGGGCTTCCGATGTAGTACCCCGACGGCGCGGTGCCGAGGCCAAAGGGGTCGGTATGGATGTCGACGAACGTCGGGCCCAGCGTCGCGCCGGCCAGCACCTGGAACTGCAGCGTGATCAGCACGCCGTCGGTGGGCACGTTGACGCTGGTGTCGCGCAGGATGTTGAACCAGGTCCAGCCGGCGCCGAAACCCGGGTCGTACTGGGTCAGGGTCGAGGTGCCGAACGCCGTGCCGGCGCCGGCGCCGGTCAGGTCGAGGACCGCCGGGTCCCAGTTGAAGAAGAAGTCGGCATCGGTGTAGCCCGCCGAGTCCGCCGCCGACTCCTCCCATTGCAGCAGGAAGGTGTCACCCGGCGACACCGGGTTGGCCGACGTGAAGACCTGCAGCGCCGCATGCGCCGGCAATGCCAGCACGGTGGCCGCCACGGCCGCCAGCAGGCGTGCCTGAACCCAGGACATCCAATTCATTTCACCCCTCCACCGTCTCAAGACGTATCCGTTTGCAAGCATGCTGGCACACGGGCATGGCGGTCACAAGACGACGGGCGGCAGGCGGTGCCCGTGGCCCCGGGGGCCCCCTGCTTCACGGGGTAGAGAAAGCGAGCCCCCGCCGGGCGTCGCCTCCCTAGAACTAGGGAGATGGTGGGTGATTCAGGTCTTCGGCAGGGTGACGCCGCGCTGGCCCTGGTACTTGCCGCCGCGGTCCTTGTAGGAGGTCTCGCAGACCTCGTCGCTCTCGAAGAACAGCACCTGGGCGCAGCCTTCTCCGGCGTAGATCTTGGCCGGCAGCGGGGTGGTGTTGCTGAACTCCAGCGTCACGAAACCCTCCCACTCGGGCTCGAAGGGCGTGACGTTGACGATGATCCCGCAGCGGGCGTAGGTGCTCTTGCCCAGGCAGATGGTCAGCACGTTGCGCGGGATGCGGAAGTACTCGACCGTGCGCGCCAGCGCGAAGCTGTTGGGCGGGATGATGCAGACGTCGCCCTGGAAGTCGACGAAGCTCTTCTCGTCGAAGTTCTTCGGGTCCACCACCGTCGAGTGGATGTTGGTGAAGATCTTGAATTCCGGCGCGCAGCGGATGTCGTAGCCGTAGCTGCTGGTGCCGTAGCTGACGATGCGGTGACCGTCGGCCGCATGGCGGACCTGCCCCGGCTCGAAGGGCTCGATCATCCCGTGCGCCTCGGCCATGCGGCGGATCCACTTGTCGCTCTTGATGCTCATCGGCTGCTTTCGGCGTCCCGGGGGACCGGGTCAGAAGTCGCATCGATTGTAGGAAAGCGCCTGGCACGGGCTTTGCGCACGCACTAGCATCGACCCCGCCGCCGCCGAACGCCGCCGCCTCCGAGGAGACACCCCGCATGCGCAACGCCACCGAGTTGCTCGTCCAGTACGCCACGTACCACCGCGACCGGCGCAACATCGCCACCCATTTCATCGGCGTGCCGCTGATCGTCTTCGCGGTGGGGGTGCTGCTGGCGCGGCCGGTGTCGCCGCTGGGCGCCTGGCCGGTCACGCCTGCCGGGCTGGCGCTCGGGCTGGCGGCGGCCTGGTACCTGACGCGCGGCCTCGCCAGCCTGGGCGTCGCGACCACCGCCGCCACGGCGCTGCTGGTGCTGCTCGGCCACTGGGTCAGCGCTCACCACGGCACCGCCGGCTGGCTGGCCTGGGGCGTCGGCGGTTTTGTCGTCGGCTGGCTGATCCAGTTCGTCGGCCATTACTATGAAGGTCGCAAGCCCGCCTTCGTCGACGACCTCGTCGGCCTGCTGGTCGGCCCGATGTTCGTCACCGCCGAGGCGCTGTTCGCCCTCGGCTGGAACCGGCCCCTGGCGCAGGAGATCGAGCGCCGGGCCGGCCCCACCGGCTACCGCGACCTGCACTACGCGGCGGCGGTCGGGCGCTGACCGGGCGCCACCCACCGCAGGGCCTGCATCGCAGGCCCTTTTCATTTGGTCACGGTGGCTGGCACAAACTTCGCCAACGGGCCGACGACCCCGTCCAGACCTCAGGAGGAACCGCCATTCAACGCCGCACCTTCATCGCCGCGGGCAGCGCGTCCGCGGCGCTCACGTCGCTCGGCCTGTCGGAACAGGCCCTCGCCCAGGCCGGATTGCGGCTGGGTCCCGCACGACCCTTCAGCGCCGCGGCGCTGGTGGAACAGGCGCGCAGCCTGGCGTCGCGCCCCTTTGCCGCGGCGGCCAACCTGCCGAAGGACGTGCTGGAGCGCATCGACTACGACGCCCACGGCAAGATCCGCTTCAACCCGGAGGTGGCGCTGTTCAAGGACGGTCCCGGCGCCTTCCCGGTGACCTTCTTCCACCTCGGCCGCTTCTTCCAGACGCCGGTGCAGATGCATGTGCTGGAGAAGGCCGCCAGCGGCTTCGACGCCCGCGAGATCCTCTACTCGCCGAGCTACTTCGACATGCCGGCCGACAGTCCGGCCCGGCAGCTGCCGCAGGGCGCCGGCTTCGCCGGCTTCCGCTTCCAGGAAAGCCGGCTCGGCGACCCGGCCAAGCTGCCCTGGCAGCGCAACGACTGGGTGGCCTTCCTCGGCGCGTCGTACTTCCGCGCCATCGGCGAGCTGTACCAGTACGGCCTGTCGGCGCGCGGCGTGCTGGTCGATGCCGCGGTGCCGGGCCGCGACGAGGAATTTCCCGCCTTCACCCGCTTCTGGTTCGAGCCGCCCACCGGCAACGACACCGTCGTCGTGCACGCGCTGCTCGACGGCCCCAGCCTCACCGGCGCCTACCGCTTCGTGATGAAGCGCGACAGGGCGGTGGTGATGGACATTGAGGCGCACCTCTTCCTGCGCAAGGACGTGGCGCGCCTCGGCCTGGCGCCCCTGACATCGATGTACTGGTACTCCGAGACCACCAAGCCCACCGCCATCGACTGGCGCCCCGAAGTGCACGACTCCGACGGCCTGGCGATCTGGACCGGCGCCGGCGAGCGGCTGTGGCGGCCGCTGCTGAACCCGGCGGCCACGGTGGCGTCGGCCTTCGTCGACAAGACCCCGCGCGGCTTCGGCCTGCTGCAGCGCGACCGCAACTTCGACCACTACCAGGACGGCGTGGCCTACGACCGCCGGCCCAGCCTCTGGGTCGAGCCGCTGGGCGACTGGGGCGAGGGCAGCGTGCAGCTGATCGAGATCCCCACCGACGACGAGATCCACGACAACACCGTCGCCGCCTGGGTGCCGAAGGCGCCCGCCACCGCCGGCAGCCGCGTCGACCTGCGCTACCGGCTGCACTGGACCGACCGCGAGCCCTACCCCACCCCGCTGGCGCAGTGCGTGGCCACCCGGCTGGGCCGCGGCGGCGTGCCCGGCCAGCCGCGGCCGGCGGGCGTGCGCAAGTTCATGGTCGAGTTCCTCGGCGGTCCGCTCGACAAGCTGCCCTTCGGCGTCAAGCCGGAGGCGGTGCTGTCGGCCGCGCGGGGCAGCTTCTCCTACGTCTTCACCGAGGCGGTGCCGAACAACGTGCCCGGCCACTGGCGCGCGCAGTTCGACTTCACGCCCCAGGACAACGAGCCGGTGGACCTGCGGCTGTACCTGAAAAACGGCGACCAGACGCTGAGCGAGACCTGGCTCTACCAGCTGCGGCCCTGAGCCTCGCATGCCGAACGGCCCGCTCGACGGGCCGTTCCTACAATGGCCGGCTGCTTTGGACCGTGATCCATGACCACCCGCCAGCTCTTCGTCACCACCGCGCTGCCCTACGCCAACGCGCCCTTCCACATCGGCCACATGATGGAGTACATCCAGGCCGACATCTGGGTGCGGTTCCAGCGGATGCAGGGCCACACGGTGCACTTCGTCGGCGCCGACGACGCGCACGGCGCGCCGATCATGATCGCGGCCGAGAAGGCGGGGAAGACGCCGCAGGCCTTCGTCGCCGAGATCGCCGCCGGGCGGAAGCAGTACCTCGACGGCTTCCACATCGCCTTCGACCACTGGCACTCCACCGACGCGCCGGAGAACCATGCCCTGGCGAAGGACGTGTACCTGGCGCTGCGCCGCAACGGCCTGATCTTCACCCGCGAGATCGAGCAGTTCTTCGACCCGGTCAAGGGCATGTTCCTGCCCGACCGCTACATCAAGGGCGAGTGCCCGCGCTGTGGGGCCAAGGACCAGTACGGCGATTCCTGCGAGGTCTGCGGCGCGGTGTACGCGCCCACCGAGCTGAAGAACCCGTACTCGACGCTGACCGGGGCCACCCCGGTGCTGAAGAGCAGCGAGCACCACTTCTTCCAGCTCTCCTCGCAGCGCTGCATCGACTTCCTGCAGGCGTGGACGACCACCCCCGGCCGGCTGCAGCCGGAGGTGCTGAACAAGATCCGCGAGTGGTTCGCGCCCGAGGGCTCCGAGGCCGAGGGCACCCGCCTGGCCGACTGGGACATCAGCCGCGACGCGCCCTACTTCGGCATCCAGATCCCCGATGCACCGGGCAAGTACTTCTACGTCTGGCTGGACGCCCCGATCGGTTACCTGGCGGCGCTCAAGGCCCACTGCGACAAGGCCGGCGTCGACTTCGACCGGCTGCTCGACCCCGACGGCCCGACCGAGCAGGTGCACTTCATCGGCAAGGACATCACGTACTTCCACACGCTGTTCTGGCCGGCGATGCTGCACTTCTCCGGCCGCAAGACGCCGGACCACATCTTCGTCCACGGCTTCATCACCGTCAGCGGCGAGAAGATGAGCAAGAGCCGAGGCACCGGCATCTCGCCGCTGAAGTACCTGGAGCTGGGGCTCGACCCGGAGTGGCTGCGCTACTACCTGGCGGCCAAGCTCAACGGCCGGGTGGAGGACATCGACTTCAACCCCGACGACTTCGTCGCCCGCGTCAACGCGGACCTGGTCGGGAAGTACATCAACATCGCCAGCCGCGCGGCCGGTTTCATCGCCAAGCGCTTCGACGGCCGGTTGTCCGGCGACCTGGGCGTCGAGGGCCGCACGCTGCTGGACCACCTGCGCGCCGGCCGCGACGGCATCGTGCAGGCCTACGAGGACCGCGAGTACGGCCGCGCCCTGCGCGAGGTGATGCTGCTGGCCGACCGCGTCAACGAGTTCGTCGACCGCCACAAGCCGTGGGAACTGGCCAAGCACGCCGAGCAGTCCGCCGTGCTGCACGACGTCTGCAGCACCTGCATCGAGGCCTTCCGGCTGCTGACGGTCTACCTGAAACCGGTGCTGCCGGCGCTGGCCGCCAAGGTCGAGGCCTTCCTCCAGGTGCCGCCGCTGCGGCTGGACGATCTGGACCGCGACCTCGGCGCGCACACCATCGGCCGCTACCAGCACCTGCTGCAGCGGGTGGACGAAAAACGGCTGGACGCCCTGCTCGCCCCGGCCGAGGCCGCGCCGATCGAGCTGCCGCCGCCCGGCGGCGAGGCCATCGCCGAGACCATCGGCCTCGACGACTTCGCCAAGCTCGACCTGCGCATCGCCCGGATCGTCTCCGCCGAACGGGTCGAAGGCTCGACCAAGCTGCTGAAGCTCATGCTCGACGTCGGCGAGGCGCAGCCGCGGCAGGTGTTCAGCGGCATCCAGTCGGCCTATGCACCGGAGGACCTGGTCGGCAGGCTCACCGTCATGGTGGCCAACCTGGCCACCCGCAAGATGAAGTTCGGGCTCAGCCAGGGCATGGTGCTGGCCGCCAGCCACGGCGACGAGAAGGCCCACCCGGGCCTGTACCTGCTCGAGCCGCACGAGGGCGCGACGCCCGGGTTGCGGGTGCGCTGAGCCGGCGGTGATTGGAAGCCGGGCGGCGCTCGGCTAGGCTTCGGCCCGTCCACAGGAGGACAGGAGGACAGGAGCCGCCATGAACGCGATGCCCATCCGGCCGGCCCGGCAGGCCGACGCCGTCGTCCGCCGCTGGCTGGCGCGTGCGCTGGTCCCGGCCGCGCTGCTGCTGGGGGCCGGCGCCGGCCAGGCCGAGACGCGCGAGGTCAGCTTCCCCTGGCAGCCGGGCGTGCACGACCGCTTCTCCGACGCCGCGCCCACCGGCGACCTGACCGCCCGGCTCCACCTGCCCGACGGCGCCAGCGGGCCGCTGCCCTTCATCGTCTTCCTGCACGGCTGCAGCGGGCTGAGGCCGCAGCTGGTCGAGCACTGGAGCAGCCGGCTCAACCGCCAGGGCGTCGGTGTGCTGATGGTCGACAGCTTCACCGCGCGCGGCATCTCCGACGTGTGCGGCGAAGGCGGCCCCTGGTTCGGCCGCCGGGTCGACGACGTGCGGGCGGCGCATGCCTGGCTGGTGCAGCAGCCCTTCGTGCGCACCGACCGCATCGCGCTGATGGGCCAGTCGCATGGCGGCGCCGTGACCCTGCTGGCCATGGCCGGCGTGCGCACCTCGCCGCTGTTCGTCGGCGGCGTGGCGCTGTACCCCGCCTGCCAGGTCGGCGCCGGCCGGCTGCAGTTCGGCAAGCCGACGGTGATCATGGTCGGCGACGAGGACAACTGGACCCCCGCCGCCGCCTGCCAGACGCTGCACGCGGCGCAGAAGCAGCCCGAGCACCTGGACCTCATCGTCTACCCCGGCGCCCGTCACTCTTTCGACAACCCGGTGCCCTACGCGCTGGCGCTGCGCAAGTACTACGTCGGCGAGCACGCCGCCTCGCGCGACAAGGCGCGCGAGCGGGTGGCGGCCTTCGTCGAGGCGGTGCTGAAACCTTGAGCCGCGCTCCCGCACGGCCGCTCCGAAGGGAGCGCTGCCTCCCTCTTGGAGGGACAGAGCGAAGCAAAAGGGTGCCATGACCGTTCACCGCTTCCGGCCCCGCCTGCTCGACGCGCTGCGCGGCTACGACCGTCGGCGCCTCGCCGCCGACATCGGCGCCGGCGTCACCGTCGGCGTGGTGGCGCTGCCGCTGGCCATGGCCTTCGCCATCGCATCCGGCGTCAAGCCCGAGCAGGGCCTGGTCACCGCCATCGTCGCCGGCTTCCTCATCTCGGCGTTCGGCGGCTCGAACGTGCAGATCGGCGGGCCGGCCGGCGCCTTCATCGTGATCGTCTACGGCATCGTCGAACGCTACGGCCTGACCAACCTGCTCATCTCGACCGCGCTGGCCGGCGTGCTGCTGTTCCTGCTCGGGCTGCTCAGGCTGGGCACGCTGGTGCGCTACGTGCCGGTGCCCATCATCGTCGGCTTCACCAACGGCATCGCGGTGCTGATCGCCTTGTCGCAGTTGAAGGACGGGCTGGGCCTGCAAGTGCCCAAGGTGCCGGCCGACGCGTTCTCGCAGCTGGCCGCGCTCGGCGCCCACCTGCACACCTTCAACCCCTGGGCGCTGGCGGTGACCCTGGCCAGCCTGGCGGTGCTGCTCGGCTGGTCGCGGCTCGGCCGCGTCGGTGACGCCGCGTCGACCCGCGCCGCCGCGGCCTGGGCCGCCCGGCTGCCGGCGCCGCTGGTGGTGCTGGTCCTCGGCGGTGCCGCGGTGGCGCTGCTCGGCCTGCCGGTGGACACCATCGGCTCGCGCTTCGGCGGCATCCCGCGCGCCCTGCCGGCGCTGGAACTGCCGGCGTTCAGCTGGGCCTCGGCGCAGGCGCTCGTCGTGCCGACGGTCACGCTCGCGCTGCTGGGGGCGGTCGAGTCGCTGCTGTGCGCCCGGGTGGCCGACCAGGCCAGCGGCCTGCCGCGCCACGACCCCAACCAGGAGCTGATGGCGCAGGGCATCGCCAACGTCGCGGCACCGCTGTTCGGCGGCATCCCGGCCACCGGCACCATCGCGCGCACGCTGACCAACGCCCGGGCGGGCGCCACCAGCCCCATCGCCGGCATGGTGCACGCGCTGACGCTGCTGGCCGTGGTGCTGCTGGCCGCGCCGCTGGCCGACCGGGTGCCGCTGCCGGCGCTGGCGGCCATCCTCCTGCACGTGGCCTGGAACATGGGCGAGTGGCGGACGCTCTCGCGCCGCCACCTGCGCCGCCACGGCGCCGACTACCGCTGGGTGCTGCTGGGCACCTTCGTGCTGACGGTGGTGTTCGACCTGACGGTGGCGGTGCAGGCCGGACTGGTGGCCGCCTGCGCCTTCTTCCTCTGGCGCATGGCCACGCTGTTCACCGCCACGCCGTGGCCCGACCGGGCACCGGACGGCGTGGGCGTGGTGCGGCTGGAGGGCGCCCTGTTCTTCGGCGCCGTCGGCCGCATCGAGGCGCTGGCCGACCCGTCCGCCGCACCGGGCGCCCCCGCCGGCACGCGGGCGCTGGTGCTCGACGCCGACCGGCTGTTCTGGATGGACGCCTCGGGCCTGGACGCCCTCGTCCAGCTGCAGCGCGACCTCCAGCGACAGGGACGCGAACTGTGGCTGACCGGCCTGCGCGGCCAGCCGGCCGACAAGGTGCAGCGCGCGGGGCTGACCGAGGGGCTGGGCGGCGCCCGGCTGGCGCCGGACGTCGGCAGCGCGCTGGCGGCGCTGGCGGCCTGAGCCGCCGCGGCCTGCGCTACCGCTGGCCGTCGCCCTCGCGGCTGCGGTCGTCCGACTCGGCGCTGCGCACCACCCGGCCGTCGGCGTCGAAGACCACGGTGAACCAGCGCGACGCCATGCCGTCGCGCCAGCGCCAGTCCCACTCCTCCTCCCGCTTCAGCGGGTAGGCCGTGGTGCGCGCCGGCCGGCCGAGCAGCCGCCGCACCTGCGCCTTGTCCAGGCCGGGCCGCACCTGGGCGAAGGTGGCCGGCTGCAGCACCTGGCGCAGCGCGCTCATCTTGCCGTCGGGCGCGATGGTGATCAGGTAGTTGACCTGGCCTTCGGGCTGGCGCGGGTATTCGAGCGTGCGCGAGCCGTCCGGCTCGGCGAACACCGCGGCGGGCTCGCCGAACTCGCGCCGCACGTCGGCCTCGGTGGACAGGCCCTCCTCCAGCCGGTCGATGCGCTTCTGGTCGCAGCCGACGAGGGCGAGCAATGCGCCGAGGCCGGCGGCGAGCCAGGCGGTGACGGTGGCAGATGGCATGCAGGGCTCCTCTCAAGGAAAGGCCGGGCCGCCCCAAGTTTCCTTGCCCCCGTGGGGGGCGGGCTGGGCTTCAGCCCGGCCCTGGGGGCCCCTCAGTAGAATCCCGGTCATTGTCCCGCCGGTGGTGCACCGGCCTCTTGTCTGCATTAGCCATCGCCATGCCGCTGTTCTGGAAGCCGTACAAGAGCGAGATCACCCAGTTCCTCGACGAGCTGAAGTCGGCCAAGCCCACGCTGGAGCGCGAGCAGCAGGCCGGCCGCGCGCTGCTCTGGGACAAGGAACTCGACCCCGAGTGGCAGGCCCAGTTCAAGGCCGGCAAGGTGTCGCAGGCGCCTTACGTCTACCAGCCCCGTCCGAGCAAGTGACCGCCACCGCCGTGGCCGCGGACGACCACGGTATTCCGGAAGTCGTGGACCAGGTTGCCGTCGCCCGCCTCTACGGCGAGCCGCTGTTCGCGCTGCCGCAGGACCTGTACATCCCGCCGGACGCACTGGAGGTCTTCCTCGAGGCCTTCGAGGGCCCGCTGGACCTGCTGCTCTACCTGATCCGGCGGCAGAACTTCAACATCCTCGACATCCCGCTGGCCAGCGTCACCCGCCAGTACCTGGACTACGTCGACCAGATCCGCCAACACAACCTCGAGCTGGCCAGCGAGTACCTGCTGATGGCGGCCATGCTGATCGAGATCAAGAGCCGCATGCTGCTGCCGCAGCGCAAGGCCGACGACGGCGCCGAACCCGAGGACCCGCGGGCCGAGCTGGTGCGGCGGCTGCTGGAGTACGAGCAGATGAAGCTGGCCGCCGCCCGGCTGGACGCGCTGCCGCTGCTGGGCCGCGACTTTCTGCGTGCGCAGGTCACCATCGAGCAGGCGCTGCAGCCCCGTTTTCCCGACGTCACGGTGGACGACCTGCGCGGGGCTTGGGCCGACGTGCTCAAGCGCGCCCGGCTGCACCAGCACCACCGCATCAGCCGCGAGCAGCTGTCGGTGCGCGAGCACATGAGCCTGGTGCTCAAGCGGCTGCAGGGCCGGCGCTACGTCGAGTTCGACGAGCTGTTCGACGTGCAGCGCGGCCCGCAGGTGATGGTGGTCACCTTCATCGCGCTGCTGGAGCTGGCGCGCGAGCGGCTGCTGGAAATCACCCAGGCCGAAGCGTTCGCTCCGATCTACGTCCGGCTGGCCTACACGCCGGCGGCCTGACGCTTCGAGACGTCGATCGGGCGGCGCCCCACAATCGCGCTCCCGCGCCCCGAGGTCCCCGTCATGAGTTCACACACCTCCCCCGGCACCGGCGGCACCGGGCGCAAGCCCGTGACCCTGAACGCCCTGCGCGAGCTGCACGCCCGCGGCGAGCCGGTGGCCATGGTCACCTGCTACGACGCCAGCTTCGCCGTGGCCTGCGACGAGGCGGGCGCCGACAGCCTGCTGGTCGGCGATTCACTGGGCATGGTGGTGCAGGGCCACGCCAGCACGCTGCCGGTGACGCTGGAGCAGGTGGCCTACCACACCGCCTGCGTGGCCCGGGTCAAGCCCGCCGCCTGGCTGATCGCCGACCTGCCCTTCGGCAGCTACCAGGAGGGCACCGCCCAGGCGGTGCGCTCCAGCGTGGCGCTGATGCAGGCCGGCGCGCAGATGGTCAAGCTGGAAGGCGGCGGCTGGACGCCCGAGCTGGTGCGCGCGCTGGTCGAGCGCGGCATCCCCGTCTGCGGCCACCTGGGCCTGACGCCGCAGAGCGTGCACGCGCTGGGCGGCTACCGCATCCAGGGCAGGACCGAGGACGGCGCCGCCACGCTGGTGCGCCACGCCCGCGAGCTGCGCGACGCCGGCGCCGCCATGGTGGTGCTGGAGCTGATGCCCACCGCGGTGGCGCAGCAGGTGCAGGCGGCGGTGCCGGAGGTCATCACCATCGGCATCGGCGCCGGCAACGTCACCGCCGGCCAGGTGCTGGTGCTGCAGGACCTGCTCGGCCTGACGCGCGGCCGGCTGCCGCGCTTCGTGCGCAACTTCATGGAAGGCGCCGGCAGCCTGGACGCCGCGCTCAAGGCCTACGTCGCCGCGGTGAAGGACCGCAGCTTCCCGGACAACGCCATCCACGGCTACTGACCCCGTCTGCCTCGCCATGCGCGTCATCCACACCGTCGCCGAGCTGCGCCAGGCCCTGCAGGGCGAGCGCACCACCACCTTCGTGCCCACGATGGGCAACCTGCACGACGGCCACCTGTCGCTGGTGCGGCAGGCCAAGGGCTTCAGCGGCCCGGTGGTCGCCAGCATCTTCGTCAACCGCCTGCAGTTCGCGCCGCACGAGGACTTCGACACCTACCCGCGCACGCTGGCCCAGGACTGCGCGCGGCTGGCACCGGCCGGCTGCGACCTCGTCTTCGCGCCCAGCGAGCGCGAGCTGTACCCCCAGCCGCAGGGCGTGAAGGTGGTGCCCCCGCCCGAGCTGGCCGACATCCTGGAAGGGGCCTTCCGCCCCGGCTTCTTCACCGGCGTGTGCACGGTGGTGGCCAAGCTGTTCGCCATCGTGCAGCCGGCGGTGGCGGTGTTCGGCCAGAAGGACTACCAGCAGCTGATGGTGATCCGGCAGATGACGGCGCAGCTGGCGCTGCCCATCCGCATCGAGGCCGGCCCGACCGCCCGCGCCGACGACGGCCTGGCCCTGTCGTCGCGCAACGGCTACCTCTCGGCCGACGAACGCGCCGAGGCGCCGGCCCTGGCCCGTGCGCTGCAGGGGCTGGCCGCCGCCGTGCGCGCCGGTGGCCTGCAGGACCTGAGCGCGCTCGAGGCCGAGGCCCAGCAGTCGCTCACCGCCCGCGGCTGGCAGCCCGACTACCTGACCGTGCGCCGCCGCGCCGACCTGCAGCCGCCCACCTCGCCGGCCGAGCCGCTGGTGGCGCTGGGCGCCGCGCGGCTGGGCCGCACGCGGCTGATCGACAACCTCGAGTTCTGACGCCTCAACCCGCGGTGGCCCGCCGCCGCACGCATTCCAGGTAGGCCTCGCCGTCCGGCGGCAGGCCGCTGCGCTGCGAGGCCCACACCATCTCGCCCAGGCATTCCATCGCCTGGTGCTGCGCCTCGTGCAGCGAGCCCAGGCGGACGGCCAGCAGGTCCACCGCCTGCTTGATGCCGCGCGGCTGGTCGATGGCCAGCTGCTCGGTGATCGACAGGTGCATGGCCAGGTGCAGGAAGGGGTTGGTGCGGCCGTCCTCCACCGCGTAGCCGCGGTCCAGCGCCGCCTGCAGGTCCGCCAGGTCGGCGTCGTATTCGGGGTGCTCGGCGATCCAGTCGGCGGCGATGGCCTCCATCGGCGTCAGCGGCAGGCCCTCGTGGCGCTTGCGCCAGGTGTCGCAGAAGAAGCGGCGGACGTCGTGCTGGGAGGGAGCGAACATCGCGCCGATTGTCGCCGCCGCGCCCGCCCCTGCCGGCCTCAGGACTGCTCGGGCCGGATGTCGTGGCGGCGGATGAAGCTGCCCCAGTGCTCGCGCTCCTTCTGCAGCTCGGCGGCGAAATCCTTCGGCGTGTCGAACACCGGGATCAGCGCCTGCTGCTCCAGCCGCTGCGCCACCGCCGGCGTGCGCATGGCGCGGCCGATCTCGCCGGCGATGCGGCCGACCAGCGCGGGCGGCGTGCGGCCCGGCGCCATCACGCTGAAGGAGGTCCAGGCGTGGATGTCGCCATGGCCGGCCTCGGCCAGCGTCGGCACGCCCGGCAGCAGCGGCGTCTTCTGGTTGACCGCCAGCGCGGTCACCTTGCCCGCGCGGATGTGCTGCTCGATGGTCGCCAGGTCGGTGAACATGAACTGCAGGCGTCCGCTGAGCAGGTCCTGGTAGGCCGGGGCCACGCCCTTGTAGGGCACGTGCATGAAGCGCGTGCCGGTGGACTCCTCGATCATGCGCACGCCGATGTAGGGCGGGCTGCCCACGCCGGCCGACCCGTAGAAGCCTTCGCCCGGACGCTTCTTGCCGAACTCCAGCAGGTCCTTGAAGGTCTTGAAGCCGGTGGCCGGGTTGGCCACCACCACCATCGGTGCCATGACGCCGCGGCTGACCGCCGCCAGGTCCTTCTCGGGGTCGAACGGCAGCGTGCGGTACAGCGACGGGTTGATGCCCAGCGACGAGTTGGACGCCACCAGCAGCGTGTAGCCGTCGGGCTCCGCCTTGGCCACCAGGTCGGCGCCGATGTTGCCGCTGGCGCCCGGCTTGTTCTCCACCAGGAAGGTCTGCTTGAGCTGTTCGGTCAGCGCCTGGGCCAGGATGCGGCCGAAGACATCGGTGCCGCCGCCGGGCGACGACGGCACGACGATGCGCACCGGCTTGCTCGGCCAGGCGGCCTGCTGGGCGAACACCGAAGGGGCCGGCAGGCCCAGGGCCGCGAGCGCGGCGAACGACAGGCGGCGGCGGGCCGGGGATGCGCAGGTGGTCATCGTCTGGGGGTCTCGAAGGAAAGGAGCACAACGGGTCAGCGGATGGCGCGCGCGGCGGCCTTCCACAGCGCCCAGGGCCGGTCGACCTGGCCCTCGGTGCTGGCCATGGCGGCCTGCGCCTCCTCGGCGCTCAGGTACTGCGGGTCGCCGAGCTGGAGGGCCTGCGACTGGATGCGCGCGTTCACCTCGGCGTAGACCGCCCGGTAGACGGCCAGCTTCAACGACGGTCCCACCGTCGTCGAGCCGTGCCCGCGCATCAGCACGCAGTGGCTGGGGCCGAGCACCTGCGCCAGCGCCCGGCCGAGCCGGTCGTCGCGCACCAGCAGGTCGGTCCCGTCGCCGGCCACGTCGCGGATCTCGAACACCGGCGCGCCGCCGCCGAGGAAGCCGCTCATGTGGCAGACCGGGCGCAGCCGCTCGCGCCGCGACACCGTGAAGGGCACCACCGCCGGCGAATGGCTGTGCACCACCGCCATCACGTCCGGGCGGGCGCGGTAGATCGCACCGTGGATGAAGCGTTCGAGGTAGACGCGGCGGTCGCCGGCGTCCACCGGCGTGCCGTCGAGCTCGAAGCTCACGATGTCCTCGCGGCACACCTGGGCCGGGGCCATGTTGCGCGCCAGCAGGAAGTGCGCGGGGCTGCGGTCGTGGCGCACGCTGACGTGGCCGAAGGCGTCGAGCACGCCCTGCATGCCCAGGATGTGGTTGGCGTCGACGAGGTCGTCGATCAGCGCCGGGTCGGCGGAGGACAGCGGGGACATCGAGTTCGTGCCGTGGCGAAGCGCCGCAGCATAAGCACCGCGGCGCCGATCCTCAACATTGATTGCTCGTTCCATCAACGCGCAATCTTGACCATGCCGCGGCCGAGGACGAAGAATCGCACCCCCCTTTCGGAGAACCTTCTTGTCCAAGCTTCAACTCTCCGTCGCCATGGGCGACTACGACCGCACCCGTGCGCTGCAGGACGGCCAGGTGCAGATCGACGGCGTCGACCCGGTGTTCATGCTGCTCGAACCGGAAGAGATCTTCTTCCGCGCCTTCCGCAACCTGGAGTTCGACCTCTGCGAGATCTCGTTCTCCAGCTTCCTGGTCAAGCACTCGCGCGGCGAGAGCCCGTTCGTGGCGGTGCCGGTGTTCCTGTCGCGCGCCTTCCGCCACACCGCCATCTACGTTCGCAAGGACCGCATCCAGCGGCCCGAGGACCTGCGCGGCAAGCGCATCGGCGTGCCCGAGTACCAGCTCACCGCGAACGTCTGGGCGCGCGCGCTGCTCAAGGACGAGCACGGCATCGACCCGTCGGAGGTGCGCTGGGTGCGCGGCGGCCTGGAGGACCCGGGCCGCCCGGAGAAGATCGGCTTCGACCTGCCGCCCGGCGTGACCATCGAGTCGGCGCCCGAGGGCCGCACCATCTCCTCGATGCTCGACGAGGGCGAGATCGACGCGGTGATCGCGCCGCGTCCGCCCAGCGGCTTCGGTGTCCACCCGCAGGTGGGCTGGCTGTACCCTGACACCACGGCCGCGGCACGCGACTACCACCGCCGCACCGGCGTCTTCCCCATCATGCACCTGCTGGGCATCCGCAAGCCGCTGGTCGAGCGCCACCCCCTGGCTGCCGGTGGCCGCGTACAAGGCCTTCGATGCGGCCAAGCGGCTGGCGCAGCAGCGGCTGGCCGACCCGTCGGCGCCCAAGGTCACCCTGCCCTTCCTGGAGGAGCAGGTCCGCGAGTCGGTGGACCTGCTCGGCACCGACCCCTGGCCCTACGGCGTGCAGGCCAACCGCCGCACGCTGGAGACCTTCGTCGCCCACCACCACGCGCAGGGCCTGTCGGCGCGCCGGGTGGCCGTGGACGAGCTCTTCCATCCCTCGACCTACGAGCTGGCCAAGATCTGACGGCGTGGCGTGCCGTCCATGCATCGTTCAATCAATCTTGAACAGCCTGCGATCCACTCGTAGATTGCGGCTCCCTCAGAACGACCCGATGGATGGAGACATGAAGACCGCCCGCACCGTCATCGCCCTCGCCGCCTGCGCCTGCCTGCCGGCCTTCGGTCAGGGCGGCGCCCCGGCCCCGTCGTCGGTGACCGTCTACGGCGTGCTCGACCTGGCCACCGAATGGAGCAGCCAGGGCCGCGGCGGCGCCTACCGCGTCATCAGCGGCGGCAACCTCGGCAGCCGGCTCGGCTTCCGCGGCCAGGAAGAGCTCGGCGGCGGCCTCACCGCCCTGTTCCGCATCGAGCAGGGGATCAACGCCGACGACGGCACCCTCGGCCAGGGCGGCCGCGCCTGGGGACGCGAGGCCTCGGTGGGACTGCAGTCGCGGCAGGCCGGCACCGTGCTGCTCGGCCGCCTGCCCACGCCGTACTACCTGGTGCACAACGCGGTCGACGCCTTCGGCTGGATGGGGTCGGGCGGCCTGCCGGCCATCGGCCGCAGCGGCACCGTCCACCGCACCCTCCTGCCGGTGCAGGTGGCGGCACGGGCCGACAACGCGGTGAGCTACCTGTCGCCCTCGTTCGGCGGCTTCGAGGCCCGCGCGCTGCTCGCCGCCGGCGAGGGATCGGCAAGCCAGGGCCGCACCTACGGTGCCTCCGGCCGCTATGCCAGCGGGCCGGTCACCGGCGTGCTGGGCTACGTGCGCACCCAGGGCGTGAACAACGCCTCGGCCAGCGGCGACGCACGGGCGTGGGTGGCCGGCGGCAGCGTCGACCTGCGGGTGGCCCGGCTGTTCGCCGGTGTCACCGACGAGCGCATCGACTGCATCCCGGCCTGCGGCTTCAACCAAGTGCCGGGGGCCGCCGCCACCCAGTTCCGCTTGATGAACCTGGGCGTGCGGGTGCCGGTGATGGCGGGCCTGACGGCCATGGCGCAGTACACCCGCATCGACGACCGCTCGCGCTACACCGCGGCCACGCCCAGCCGCGACGCCAACTGGTTCGCGCTCGGTGCCGAGTACACGCTGTCTCGCCGCACCATGGTGTACGGCTCGATGGGCACCGTCGACAACCGCAACGGCTCGAACTACGTGCTGGGCAGCGGCACCGCGCAGCAGCCGGTCGGCGCGATCGGCCCCAACAACCCGCGCGCCACCACCGCGCAGGTCGGCGTGCGCCACGTGTTCTGACCATGCGCGCCCGACCGCTGCCCCCGATCACCCGCCGGCGGGCGATCGCGGCCCTGGCCGGGCCGCTGGTCGGTGCGGCCGCGGCGCCCGGCGGGGCCCAGACGGCCTGGCCCTCGCGCGCGGTGCGGCTGGTGGTGCCGCTGCCGCCCGGCGGCTCGCCGGACCTGTGCGCCCGCGTGCTCGGCGAACGCCTGCAGCCGCTGCTCGGCCAGCCGATCGTGGTCGAGAACCGGGTGGGCGCCAACGGCGGCATCGCGCGCGAGTTCGTCGCCCGCCAGCCGGCCGACGGCCACACGCTGCTGATGACCGAGAGCGCGCATGTCATGACGGCCTCGTTCAGCCGGCTGTCGTACGACGCGATCCGGGACTTCACGCCGATCGCGCCGGTGGCGCGCACGCCCTTCGTGCTGGCGGTGACGCCGGCATTGGGCGTGAACAGCGTGGCCGAGCTGATCGCGTTGGCGCGCGCGCGGCCGGGGCAGCTCAACTACGGCAGCTCGGGCACCGGCGCGCCCCACCATTTCGCCGTCGAGATGCTGCGCAGCCTGACCGGCATCGACGTCGTGCACGTGCCCTACAAGGGCTCGGCGGCCATGGTGCCGGCGCTGCTGTCCGGCGAGATCGCCTTCGTCGTCGGCGGCGTCAACTCGCTGCTGCCGCACCTGGCGGGCGGCCGCCTGAAGGCGCTGGCCGTGGCGGGCAGCGCCCGCACCGCCGCGCTGCCGGAGGTGCCGACGCTGGCCGAAGCCGGCCCGCTGCCCGGCTACGCCATGGACGTGTGGGTCGGCCTGGTCGGCCCCGCCGGCCTGCCGCGCCCGGTGGTGGAGCGCCTGTCCACCGAGGTCGCGCAACTGCTGCGCGAGGGCGAGCCGGCGGCCGAGCGGCTGCGCGCGGCCGGCCTCGACCCCTGGACCGGCGGCCCCGAGCGGCTGGCCGCGGCCATGCAGGCCGACCTCGACAAGTTCACGCGCATCGCCCGCGACGCCCGCATGAAAGCGGACTGACGGCGCGGCGGCGGTGCACCCCTCACCCCATCGACGCGGGCCGCCGGCCCATGAAGGAGACTGCTTGAGCACCGATGAGCGCGCGCCCCTGCGGCGCGACGAACCGACCGGACCGGCCTCCGCCGGTGCCGGCTGGGGCAGCGACGTGCTGGCCGAGATGCTGCGCCGCCTCGGCCTGCCCTACCTCGCGCTCAACCCCGGGGCCAGCTACCGCGGCCTGCACGACAGCCTGGTCAACCACCTGGGCAACGCGGCGCCGCAGATGCTGCTGTGCCTGCACGAGGAAAGCGCGGTGGCGCTGGCGCACGGCTACGCCAAGGCCAGCGACCGGCCGATGGGCGCGGTGCTGCATTCCAACGTCGGGCTGATGCACGCCAGCATGTCGGTGTTCAACGCCTGGTGCGACCGCGTGCCGATGCTGCTGCTCGGTGCGACGGGGCCGTGGGACGCCGCCAAGCGGCGGCCCTGGATCGACTGGATCCACACCTGCTCCGACCAGGGCGCGCTGGTGCGCGACTACACCAAGTGGGACAACCAGCCGGCTTCGGTGCCCGCGGCCTGCGAGGCGCTGATGCGCGCGATGCAGCTGACGCAGACCGCGCCGCGCGCGCCCACCTACGTCAACCTCGACGCCGCGCTGCAGGAGGCACGCCTCGACGCGGTGCCGGCCCTGCCGGACCCGGCCCGCCACGCGCCGCCGCCCGCGGTCGCACCGGCGGCCGAGGCGCTGGAGGCCGCGCTCGCGCTGCTGCGCGGTGCGCAACGGCCGGTGCTGCTCGCCGGGCGCTGCTCGCGCAGTGCACAGGGCTGGCGTGAGCGCGTCGCCCTGGCGGAGGCGCTGAACGCGCGCGTGCTGACGGACCAGAAGATGGCCGCCGCCTTCCCGACCGACCACCCGCTGCACGCCGGCCCGCCGGGCAACTTCCTGTCGCCCGAGAGCACCGCCGCGCTGCGCGAGGCCGACGTCGTGCTGGCGCTCGACTGGACCGACACCGCGGGCACGCTGCGTCAGGCCTGGGGCGACGCGCCGGTCGACGCGAAGGTGATCCACGTCTCGCCCGACGCGCACCTGCACCGCGGCTGGAGCCACGACTACCAGGCGCTGCCGCCGGCCGACGTCTACCTGCTGTGCGAGCCCGATGCGGTGGTGCCGCTGCTGCTGCCGCGGCTGCCCGCCCCGACCCGGCCGCCGCCGCACCGGGCGCCTTACCAGGAGCCGCAGGCGCTCGGCGACGTGGTGTCCCTGCGCGCGCTGGCGGTGGCCTTCAACGAGGCCGCAGCCGGCCAGCCGGTGTGCCTGACCCGCGTCCCGCTGGGCTGGCACGGCAGCTACCGCCACTTCCGCGACCCGCTGGACTACCTCGGCCTCGAAGGCGGGGGCGGCGTCGGCGCCGGCCCGGGGCTGACGATCGGTGCGGCGCTCGCGCTGCGCGACAGCGGCCGGCTGCCGGTGGCCATCATGGGCGACGGCGACTTCCTCATGGGTGTCACCGCGTTGTGGACCGCCTGCCACTACGGCATCCCCTGCCTGATGCTGGTGGCCAACAACCGCTCGTTCTTCAACGACGAGATGCACCAGGAACGCGTCGCCAAGGAACGCGGCCGCCCGGTGGAGAACAAGTGGATCGGCCAGCGCATCGACGAGCCCGACATCGACCTGGCCGCCATGGCGCGCGCCCAGGGCGCCCACGGCATCGGCCCGGTCACCGACGTGGCGCAGCTGCGCCAGGCGGTGGCCGAAGGCCTGCAGGCGGTGCGCGACGGCCGCGTGGTGGTGGTCGACGTGCGCGTGCAGCCGGGCTACGACGCCAACCCCAGCGGCCCGGCTTCGCAGAAGCGCTAGCGAGCTGCGCCGGCCCTCTCCCCCGATCACCCGAAGGCTTGCGATGACGACACCCGAATCCGTGCTGCCCCGGCAGCGCGACCTCTACTACGGCGGCGGCTGGCACCGCCCGCACGGCGGCCACGCCGAGACGATTAACCCCGCCACCGGCGAGAGCCTGGGGCGCTGTGCCGACGCCGATGCCACCGACGTCGACGCGGCGGTGCAGGCGGCCCGGGCCGGCTTCGAGACCTGGCGCCGCACCAAGCCGCTGGAGCGTGCGCGGCTGATGCGCGAGGTCGGCGCCGTGCTGCGCCGGCACGCCGACGAGCTGGCGATGATCGACGCGCTGAACTGCGGCAACCCGGTCAAGGAGATGCGCAGCGACGCGGTGGTCGCCGCCGCCGCCTTCGACTACTGCGCCGGCCTCGTCACCGAGGTCAAGGGCGAGACCATCCCGATGGGCGAGGGCGTGCTCAACCTGTCGCTGCGCGAGCCCTACGGCGTGGTCGGCCGCATCGTGGCCTACAACCACCCGCTGATGTTCGTCGCCGGCAAGATCGCGCCGGCGATCGCGGTGGGCAACAGCGTGATCATGAAGCCGCCGCACCAGGCGCCGCTGTCGGCCTACCGCTTCATGGAGCTGATCGACGGCCTCCTGCCGCCGGGCGTGGTCAACGTGCTGAGCTGCGGCCGTGCCGGCAGCGAGGCGCTGGTCCACCACCCCGACGTGCCGCGGCTGTCGCTGATCGGCAGCGTGCCCACCGGCCGGGCGATCGCGCGCGCCGCGGCCGAGCGGCTGAAGCACGTCACGCTGGAGCTCGGCGGCAAGAACGCCTGCGTGATCTACCCCGACGCCGACCTCGAGAAGGCCGCCAAGGCCGCGGTCGACGGCATGAACTTCACCTGGTGCGGCCAGAGCTGCGGCTCGACCTCGCGGCTGTTCGTGCACGAGGCGGTCTACGACCAGGTCCTGGCGCGGGTGCTCGAGCGGGTGAAGCACTACCGCCCCGGCCTGCCCACCGAGCCGGACACCACGATGGGCGCCATCGTCTCGCGCGAACAGCTCGACAAGATCCTCGGCTACATCGAGATCGCGAAGAACGAGGGCGCGACGCTGGCGTGGGGCGGCAAGCGCCCCGACGACCCGCGGCTGGCCCGCGGCTTCTTCGTCGAGCCGACCATCTTCACCGACGTGACGCCGCAGATGCGCATCGCCAACGAGGAGGTGTTCGGCCCGGTGCTGTCGGTGCTGCGCTGGCACGACGAGGACGCGCTGTGGGACGCGGTCAACCGCGTCGAGTACGGCCTCACCGGCTCGATCTGGACCACGAGCCTGGCCGCCGCCCACCGCGCGTCCGCGCGCATGCAGGCCGGCTTCGTCTGGGTCAACCACGTCAGCTCGCACTTCCTCGGCGCCTCGTTCGGCGGCGTCAAGCAGTCGGGCATCGGCCGCGAGGAAGGCCTCGACGAGCTCTACAGCTTCACCCAGGGCAAGAACGTGCACATCGTGCTGTAGCCCCACCGGTCCAACGCGACACCGGCCCCCACAACGACAAGGAGACGTCCCTCATGCACGCACCGAAGCGCCGCCGCGCCCTGGCCGCCGCGGCGGTCCTGGCCGCCGCGGCCCTGCCGGCCGCCGCCCTCGCGCAGGCCGGCGGCACCGCCCGCCCCATCCGCCTGGTCGTCGTCAACCCGCCGGGCGGCCTCACCGACACCGTCGCCCGGCTGCTCGCGCCGCGCCTGCAGGAGGCCTTGGGCACCACCATCGTCATCGACAACAAGCCGGGGGCCAACGGCGGCGTGGGCGCGGCCAGCCTGGCCGCCTCGCCGGCCGACGGCACCAGCTTCCTGCTGGCCGACGGCTCGCTGCTCAGCGTCAACCCGCTGACGTCCCGCAAGCTGGCCTACGACCCGAAGAAGGACCTGGTCCCGGTGTCGCTGGTGGCGCGGGCCCCGCTGTTCCTCGCGGTCAACGCCAACGTCAAGGCGCAGACGCTGGAGGAGCTGGTGGCGCTGGCCAAGGCCCAGCCGGGGCGCCTGAACTACGGCTCGTCGGGCATCGGCAGCACCCACCACCTGACGATGGAGGCGCTGAAGGCGGAGTACGGCCTGTTCATCACCCACATCCCCTTCCGCGGCAGCGCCGCCTCGGTGCCGGCGCTGCTCGGCGGCCAGGTCGACATGGTGTTCTCGGCCTATCCGTCGCTCGCCGGCTTCGTGCGCAGCGGCCAGGTGCGGCTGCTGGCCACCAACGCCTCGCATCGCTCGCCGCTGGCGCCGCAGGTGCCCGCCATCGCCGAGAAGCGGCCCGGCTTCGACTTCGCGCCCATCGTCATCCTGATGGCGCAGCACGGCACGCCGCCCGAGGCGATGCAGCGCATGAGCGAGGCCATCGCCCGCATCGCGCGCCGCCCCGACGCGGGCGAGCAGGCGCAGGGGGCCGGCATCGAGATGGTGGGTGGCGGCCCGGCCGAGCTGGCGCAAGCGCTGGACGCCGAGATCGCCCGCATGCAGCGGGTCGCCCAGCGCGCGGACCTGAAGTCCGAATGAGGAGACCGACCATGCAACGACGCCACGCCCTGCTCGCCCTGGCGGCGGCGCTCGCCGCCGCCGGCCCCGCCCGCGCGCAGGAGGGCTTTCCGAGCCGCACGCTCACCATCGTCGTGCCGGTGGCGCCGGGCTCGAGCACCGACATCCTGGCCCGGCTGATCGCCGAGCGCCTCGGGCCGCGCCTGGGCCAGACCGCCATCGTCGAGAACCGGCCGGGCGCCAGCGGGCTGGTGGGCGCCGGCCAGGTGGCGCGGGCGGCGCCGGACGGCCACACCCTGGCGCTGGTGCCCAGCACGCTGTTCATCGCGCCGCACGTGCTGCCGCGCGGCGCACCGGGCGGGCTGGACGTGGTGACGGACTTCGCGCCCATCGTCAAGACGGCTTCCAGCCCGATGCTGCTGCTCGCCCATCCCTCGCTGGGCGTGAAGACGGTCCCCGAACTGGTGGCCGCGGTGAAGCGGGCGCCGGGCCTGGCCTACGCCACCTCCGGCAACGGCTCGCCGATGCACATCGCCGGCGAGGTGCTCCAGCACAGCACCGGCATCGAGCTGAACCACGTGCCCTACAAGGGCGTGATGCCGGCGGTGCAGGACACCGTCGCCGGCCAGGTCAAGCTGGCCATCAGCGCGCTGGGCGGGGTCACGCCGTTCATCCAGTCCGGCAAGGTGGTGCCGCTGGGCATCGTCGGCGCGCGCAGCGCCCTGCTGCCGGACGTGAAGACGCTGGCCGAGCAGGGCATCACCGGCATCGACCTGAAGGGCCCGTGGTTCCCGCTGCTGGCCCCGGCGGGCACGCCGCCGGCCGTGATCGCCCGCCTCAACCGCGAGGTCAACGCCATCCTGCAGCTGCCGGAGGTGCGCGAGCGGCTGCTGGCGATGGGGGTCGAACCGCTGGGCGGCAGCAGCGCCGAGGCTGAGCGCGAGGTGCGAGAGGAGTACGCGCGCTACGGCCGGGTGGTCAAGCAGTTCGGCATCAAGGGCGAGTGATCGATGGCCGGCGCCGGCCCCGACGCCCGGCATGATGCCGCCATGCCCGAACGACCGGCACCCACCCCCGACGTCGGGGCGTCGGCGGCGCCCCCGGCGCTGGCCGCCGCCGACGCGGCCGACTGCGTCGGTGCCCGCCAGGCCATGCAGCTGCTGGGCGTGCGAGCGCAGACGCTGTACGCCTACGTCAGCCGCGGCTGGATCCGCAGCATCCGTCAGCCCGGGCGCAAGGACCGGCTCTACCTGCGCGAGGACATCGAGCGCATGCGCAGCCGCTCGCGCGCGCGGGCCGGCCACGCGGCCGTGGCCGCCTCGGCGCTGAACCACGGCGAGCCGGTCGTCACCACCTCGGTCACCGAGATCACCCCGCAGGGTCCGCGCTACCGCGGCCGCCTGGCGCTCGACCTGGCCCGCCAGCGCGCGCCCTTCGAATCGGTGGCCGAGCTGCTGTGGACGGGCCTGTGGCGCGACGAGCACCGGCCGTGGCCGACGGCGGCGCCCGCGGCGGCGCTGCGCCGCCTGCTGGCCGCGCTGTCCGCGCCCACGCTGGGCCACAACCTGCTGGAGACCTTCGCCCTGGTCTCGCTGCACCTCGGCCTGGCACGCGGCACCGTGGCCGACCGGGTGCACGGCGGCCAGACGCTGCCGGCCGCGCGCCAGGTGATCACGACGCTGGTCGGCTGCTGTGGCCTGGCCTCGCCACAGGGCCGGGTGGTGACGCCGCCGCGCGGCAGTGGCGTGGCCGAGGGCCTGCTGCATGCCTTCGGCGTTCCGGCGCGGGACGAGAACCTGGAGGCCATCGAGGCCATGCTGGTGCTGCTGGCCGACCACGAGCTGTCGCCCGGCACGCTGTCGGTGCGCGTGGCCGCCTCCACCGGCAGCACGCTGCACAGCTGCATCGCCGCCGGCCTGTGCTCCAGCGCCGGGCTGCAGGTGGCGCGGGTGTTCGACCGGGTGCACGACTTCCTGCAGTCGGCGCAGACCGCGCCCGCGCTGCTGCGGCGCGCCCAGGCCTTGCAGGCACGCGGGCAGAGCGTGCCGGGCTTCATGCACCCGCTCTACCCCCGCGGCGACCCGCGCGCGCACCTGCTGTTCGAGCTGATCGGGCGGCGACCCGCCTCGCGCGAGCTCGACGCGGTGCGCCGCTTCGCCGAGGCGCTGCAGCAGGACAGCGGCCTGCGGCCGCGCCACGAGCTGCCGATGGTCGCGCTCACCCGCGCCATGGGCCTGCCGGCGCAGGCGCCCGGTGCGCTGTTCGCCATCGCGCGCATCGCCGGCTGGGTCGCGCACGTGCAGGAGCAGCGGCTCTCCCCGCAGGTGCTGCGCGCCCGCGCGATGTTCGTCGGCCTGGCCGGCTGAGGGCCGCCACCTTTGCCACGCGGCCGCGCGGCGGCCGCCCCTGCCACCTTTGCCGCAAGAACGACCGGTGCGCGGCCGCTGAGGGCGCCCTTCGGGTTTCCCCCTCATCCTAGGGTGATCCCTTGGCTGGGCGCGTGGCTTGCCCCCACCCGTCCGCTGCCACGAGGGACGGCGGCCGGGCGGCGGGCCCATCGCCCGTGGCCATTCAGTTTCGGAGTCACCACTTGCCCCACCACGAGGAGAGCCTGCAGCGGCGCTGGCGCGGACTGATCGTGTCCGTGGTGCTGGCCAGCGTCGGCTACCTGGCGTTCGCGCTGTGGGGGGGCTGGCACGAGGTGTCGGCGGCGGTGGTGCACGTCGGCGCGCTCGGCTGGCTGGCGCTGCTGGGGCTATCGCTGGTCAATTACGGCCTGCGTTTCTGGCGCTGGCAGATCTACCTGCGCTGCCTGGGTTCACCGCAGCCCTGGCGGCCCAGCCTGCGCATCTACCTGGCCGGCTTCGCACTGACCACCACCCCTGGCAAGGCCGGCGAACTGATCCGCGGGGTGTTCCTGCGCCAGCGCGGCGTGCCCGGCGTGCACACCGTGGCGGCCTTCGTCAGCGAGCGGCTGGCCGACCTGGTGGCGGTGCTGCTGCTGACCTGCATCGGCCTGTCCGGGCATCCCGAGGTGTGGCCGCTGCTGGTCGGCGCGGCGGTGCTCTGCGTCCTGGTGCTGGCGCTGGTGCGCAGTGCGCCGCTGCTGCAGCGCTGGCAGTCGGGGCTGGGCGACGCACGGCTGGCGCGCGTCACCCGCCGCACGCTGGAACTGCTGCAGGGCGCGGCGGCCTGCCACCGCGGCCCGGTGCTGCTGCAGGCGATGGGCTTGAGCGTCGTCGCCTGGACCGCCGAGGCCTATGCGCTGCACCTGCTGCTGCAGTGGCTGGAGCTGCCGACCACGTTCGGCTTCTCCTTCCTCGTCTACGCGGTGGGCATGCTGGCCGGCGCGTTGAGCTTCCTGCCCGGCGGGCTGGGCGGCACCGAGGCCGCCATGCTGGCCCTGATGATGGCCGCCGGCCACCCGCGGGCGCAGGCGGTGGCCGCCACGGTGGTCATCCGCATCACCACGCTGTGGTTCGCCGTCGTGCTCGGCCTGCTGGCGCTGCTGCCGATGCTGCGGCGGCCGCAGGCCCAGCGTCGAAGTCCCGGAGTGCCGGCGGCATGACCAGTGCTCTGTCCTGGGGCCGCACGCCGCGGGTCGAGTCGGCCCGCGAATGCTGGGTGGCCGACCGCTTCCAGCCGCTGCCGCCGGCCAACGAGCCGCTGCTGGCGCACGGCCTGGGCCGCAGCTACGGCGACGTGGCGCTCAACGAGGGCGGCCTGCTGCTGCGCACCCGGCACCTCGACCGTTTCATCGCCTTCGACCCGGGCACCGGCGTGCTGCGCGCCGAGGCCGGCGTCAGCCTGGACGACATCATCGCCCTGGCCCTGCCGCAGGGCTGGTTCCTGCCGGTGACGCCGGGCACCCGCTTCGTCACGCTCGGCGGCGCGGTGGCCA
Source organism: Aquabacterium sp. J223 (assembly GCF_024666615.1). Taxonomy (NCBI): domain Bacteria; kingdom Pseudomonadati; phylum Pseudomonadota; class Betaproteobacteria; order Burkholderiales; family Sphaerotilaceae; genus Aquabacterium; species Aquabacterium sp. J223. The sequence goes on from NZ_CP088297.1 coordinate 4,271,574, forward strand.
ACGACGTGCACGGCAAGAACCACCACCGCGCCGGCACCTTCGGCCACCACGTGCGCGCGCTGGAGCTGCTGCGCTCCGACGGCCAGCGCCTGCACTGCAGCGCGACCGACCACCCCGACTGGCTGGCCGCCACGCTGGGCGGCCTGGGCCTGACCGGCCTCATCACCTGGGTCGAGCTGCAGCTGGTGCGGGTGCGCACGCCGGCGCTGTGGACGGTGAACCGGCGCTTCCGCAACCTGGAGGAGTACTGGCAGATCGATGCCGAGCTCGGCGCGCGCCACGAGTACGCCGTCGCCTGGGTCGACTGCCTGGGCGGCGGCCGCGGCATCTACACCGCGGCCGACCATGCCGCGCCGATGAAGAAGATGCCGCCGCCGCCGCCGTCCGCGCGGCAGTTCCGCACCGACCCGCCGTTCTCGCTGGTCAACGGCCTGACGCTGCGCGCCTTCAACCAGCTGTACTACCGGCGGCCGGTCGCGGCGCAGGGGCTGTCGCACCTGCTGCCCTTCTTCTACCCGCTCGACGGGCTGCTGCAGTGGAACCGCATGTACGGCCGGCGCGGCTTCTTCCAGTACCAGTGCGTGCTGCCCCCCAGACGATGAAGGAGGCCGCGCAGGCGCTCTTCGACCGGCTGAAGAAGGGCGGCCAGGGCTCCTTCCTGGCGGTGTTCAAGACCTTCGGCGCGCAGCCTTCGCGCGGGCTGCTGTCCTTCCCGCGGCCGGGGGCGACGCTGGCGCTGGACTTCCCCAACCGCGGCGAGGACACGCTCAAGCTGTTCCGCGAACTCGACGCCGTGGTGGCCGAGGCCGGCGGCGCGCTCTACCCGGCCAAGGACGCGCGCATGTCGCCGCAGATGTTCGAGCGCGGCTTCCCGGCGCTGCAGCGCTTCACCGCCTTCCTCGACCCGCATTTCTCTTCCAGCTTCTGGCGCCGGGTGATGCCATGAAGCGACGCACAACGACCACCGAGGCCTTTGCATGTCCAGTCGAACCCTCGTCTTCGGAGCGACCTCCGCCATCGCCCATGCCACCGCCCGCCTGTGGGCCGAACGCGGCCACGCGCTGTGCCTGGTCGGCCGCAGCCAGGACAAGCTGGACGGCGTGCTTGCCGACCTGCAGGTGCGCGCCGGCAGCGCGGGCCGGGTGGTGGCCATCCGCGCCGACCTGGACGACGTGGCCGCGCACCCGGCCTTGATGGACGCCGCCGTGCAGGCGCTCGGCGGGCTCGACCTGGTGCTGATCGCCCACGGCACGCTGCCCGACAACGAACGCTGCGCGCAGGACGTGAACCTGACGCTGCGGGAGATGGTGACCAACGGCCTGTCGGCGGTGTCGCTGTCGACCCTGGCCGCGCAGCGCTTCGAGGCGCAGGGCCACGGCAGCCTGGCCGTCATCACCTCGGTGGCCGGCGACCGCGGGCGGCAGTCGAACCACACCTACGGCGCGGCCAAGGGCATGGTCAGCCTGTTCCTGCAGGGCCTGCGCAACCGTCTGCAGCCGAAGGGCATCCAGGTGCTGACGATCAAGCCCGGCTTCGTCGACACGCCGATGACCGCGCACATCAAAAAAGGCGGCCCGCTGTGGGCCAGCCCGCAGCAGATCGCCGCCGGCATCGTCAAGGCCGTCGACCGCAAGAAGGACGTGGTCTACCTGCCCGGCTTCTGGCGGCTGATCATGACCATCATCCGGCTCATCCCCGAGCCGGTGTTCAAGCGGCTGAAGCTGTAGGGCCTCCCAACATGAGAAACCCTGTGTCAACCGACTTCCGCGGGCCGAGCGCCGGGCCGCTCCCAAGCCGGCCCGCCATCCCCTCGGGGGATCGGCCGGCGTACCCGACGGCCGAGGGGCTCACGTGAACACCGTCTCCACCGCCTTGCCGGCCAGCCGCGTCTCGCTCGCCCGGCTCGCCTTCTGGCTGGCCTGCGCCTGGGCGGTCGGCACCATCTGGCTGACCCCGCACCTGCCGCAGGTCGACCTGCCGCAGCACGCCGGCCAGGTGGCGCTGCTGCGCGACCTGCTGGCGGGCACCAGCCCCTGGGCGGAGGTGCTGCGCGTCAACCTGCTCACGCCCTACCTCATCGGCTACCTGTCGCTGTACGGCCTGTCGCTGGCCATGCCGATCGAGACCGCCATCGCGCTGCTCTACTCGGTGGCCTTCCTCGCCTTCGTCGGCGCCTGCATCAGCCTGCGCCGGCAGGCGGGCGGCGACCCGCGGCTGGACTGGCTGTTCCTGCCGGCCTTCTTCGCCCTGCCCTGGCGCTGGGGCTTCCTCACCTTCCTGGTGGCGATGCCGATCGGGCTGTGGCTGATCCGCGAGGCCTACCGCCTGAGCGAAGGACGGCGGCTGCGCGACGCGGTGGCGGTGCTGCTGCTGGGCGCGGCGCTGCTCTTCGCGCACGGGCTGGTGTTCCTCTATGCCGTCGGGCTGGCGCTGCTCATCGCGATGACCGCCAGCGGCCAGTCCTGGGGCCAGCGGCTGCGCGCGGCGGCGCCGGCGCTGCTGCTGCTGCTGGCCTTCGTGCTCTACAAGAAGCTGGTCATCGACCGCGAGATGCAGAGCGCGATCGGCAGCGACATCTGGTACTTCGGCGGCCTGCGCGAGCGGCTGTACGCCTTCCTCGTCTACCCCAACTCGGCGCAGCCGCGCGAGTTCCCGATCGCCCCGCTGGTGGCGATCGCCGGCTGGGCCGCACCCTGGCTGCTCGGCCTGAGGCCGCAGCCGGGCCTCGCGCGCAAGCTGCCCTTCCTCTGCACCGCGGCGATGATGCTGGTGCTGCCCACCTTCCTCTTCGGCGCGACGCACTTCTACGAGCGCTTCGCCATGCTGCTGCCGGTGACCTACGCGCTGATGTTCGGCGCCGCGCCGGCCGCGGTGAGGCCCGCGGCGCCGGCGTGGCGCGCGCAGGCGGGGCTGGTGTGCCTGGCCCTCGCGGCCGCCGTCATCTTCGCCCGCGAGACCTGGCAGCAGCTGGCCTTCACGCCCGAGTCGCGCGCCGCCGACCAGGCGCTGTCGGCCGTGCCGCCGCAGCGACGGGTGCTGTACGCGCCGGTGGACCGCCGCAGCGAGCGCACGCCGCTGCGCGACGCCTTCCTGCACTACCCGCTGTGGTACCAGGCGCAGCACGGCGGGCTGGTCGAATTCAATTTCGCCACGCTGCTGCCGCAGGTGGTGCGCTTCCGCGAGCTGCAGGGCCATGTCGACCCGATGTTCGGCTGGTTCGCCGAGAAGGACTTCCGTTGGGCGGACCACGAGGCCGGCGGCCACGACTACCTGGTGCTGCGCAGCCGCGAGGCCCCGACCGCCGACATGCTGGCCGGCCGCCGCTGCCCGCTGCAGCCGGTGGCGGTGCAGCCGCCCTGGTTCGTCTACCGCAGCGCGTGTGCTGGGGGCCCCCGGCCGTAGGCGGCGCCCCGCGCGGGGGGCTACCCGACCGGTCCGGGGGACCCGGATGCGGTCGGGCTCGGCCGCCGCGATGATCGCTGCCCCTCGTCGCCTTCGGCGACCTGGCCCCCGGGGACGCGGTGGCCGAGGCGTCGCTGTCGTCGTCCGACGACATCCAGCCCTCGCCGCGGCCGCGCTGGCGGGCCTCTTCGCGTTCCTGCGCCCACAGCGTCTCCAGCTGCGCACGGGCCTGCTTGCTCATGGCGATGAGGCGCTGTTCGTCGCGGAAGTGCGGCGCCATCTGCTCCAGCTGGTCGACCGAGTGGCGGCGGAAGCGCAGCGCCTGCTGGCGCGCCTTCGCCGCCGGCCAGCCGAGGGCCTGCAGCACGCTGCGGCCGCTCATCAGCGCGGCGTCCAGCGTCTCGCGTTCGAGCAGGGTGACGCCCAGCTCGCGCAGCTGGTAGTAGTGCCTCACGTTGCGCGCTCGCGCCACCAGGGCGAGCTGCGGGAAATGCTCGCGCGCCAGCTTCACCAGCGACACGCTGGCGTCCATGTCGTCCACCGCCACCACCAGCACCCGGGCGTCGGCCGCGCCGGCGTTGCGCAGCAGGTCGAGCCGCGTCGCGTCGCCGTAGAACACCCGCCAGCCGAAGCGGCGCACCGCTTCCACCTGTTCGGCGTCGTGCTCCAGCACGGTGGCCTGCAGCCCGTTGGCGTTGAGCAGCCGGCCGACGATCTGGCCGTAGCGGCCGAAGCCGGCGATGATCACCGGCGACTGGCCGGGCTCGGGCAGGTCGGCGGGCACCGCCAGCGGTGCCGCAGCCTTGCCGGAGCGCGGCCAGCGGTCGGCGACGACCAGCAGCAGCGGCGTCAGCAGCATCGAGATGGCCACCGCCGCCACGCCCTGCGACGCCAGCGCGCTCGGGATGGCCCCCGCCTGCAGTGCCGTCTGGAAGACGACGAAGCCGAACTCGCCGCCCTGTGCCAGCAGCAGCACGAAGACATGGCGCTCGCCGGCCGGCAGCTTCATCGCGCGCGCCATCGGCACCAGCACCGCCGCCTTGAGCAGCAGCAGGCCCACCACCGCGGCGGCGATCACCCCCGGCTGGCCGAGCACGACGTCGAAGTCGATGCTCATGCCCACCGCGATGAAGAACAGGCCGAGCAGCAGGCCCTCGAAGGGCTCGAGGTCGGTCTCCAGCTCGCGGCGGTACTCGCTCTCGGCCAGCAGCACGCCGGCGAGGAAGGCGCCCAGCGCCATCGACAGCCCGATGGCCTGCATCGCCGCGGCGGTGGCCACCACCAGCAGCAACGCGGCGGCGGTGAAGACCTCGGGCGTGCGGCTGCTCGCGATCCAGCGCAGCGCCGGGCGCAGCAGCAGCCGCCCGCCCAGCACGATGGCGAGCACCACGCCGACGGCGAACAGGCCGTTAAGCCAGCGCGAGCCGCCGTCGCCGGTGTCGGCCTGCAGCGCCAGCAGCGGCAGCAGCGCCAGGATGGGGATGGCCGCCACGTCCTGCAGCAGCGCCACGCCCAGCACGCCCTGGCCGGCGCGCGAGCCCATCAGCCGCCGCTCGCCGAGCACGCCCAGCCCGATGGCGGTGGACGACATCGCCAGCCCGGCGCCGACCACCACCGCCCAGGCCGGCGGCAGGCCGGCCAGCCAGGCCGCGCCGGCGATCAGCACCGCGCAGCCGACCAACTGCATGCTGCCCCAGCCGAAGATCGGGATGCGCATGGCCCACAGCCGCTGCGGCTGCAGCTCCAGGCCGACGAGGAACAGCATCAGCACGACGCCGAACTCGGCGAAGTGCAGGATCGCCTCGGGCTCCTTGACGAGGCCGAGGCCGAAGGGCCCGATGACGATGCCGGCCGCGAGGTAGCCGATGATCGAACCCAGCCCGAGCAGGCGCGCCAGCGGCACCGCCAGCACCGCGGCGGCCAGGTAGACCAGCAGCCCGTGCAGCCAGCCGTCCATCAGGCGGCGCCCGTGACGGTATCGGCGGCCATCGCCTGGCGGTGGCGCTGCAGCGTGGCGACGAACTGCGCGGCCCTGACGTCCAGCGCCTCGTCGCTCAGCCGGTGGGCGTCGTGCAGCAGCAGCGGCCGCAGGAACTGCATGCCGCACAGCGCCGCCGTCTGCCGGTAGGGCGGCAGGAAGGCGTCGAAGGCGTGGCCGTGGTGGCCTTCGGGCGTGTAGGCGCCCTCGCTGGCGCCGGTGGTGGCGACCAGCCACAGGGCCTTGCCCTGCAGGGCCCGGCCGCCCGGGCCGTGGGCCCAGCCGGCCTGCAGCACCTCGTCGACCCAAAGCTTCATCAGCGCCGGCATCGAGTACCACTGGATGGGGTGCAGCCAGACCACCAGCCGGGCGGGCGCCAGCAGCGCCTGCTCGGTGGCCACGTCGATGAAGAAATCGGGCCAGGCCTCGTACAGGTCGCGCACCAGCACCCCGGGCACCGCCGCCTCGCGCAGGGCGCGGCGCAGCCGCCGGCCGGCGCGCGACTGGTGGATGGCGGGGTGGGCGGCGAGGACCAGGACGTCGTGCATCGCGTCGTTACCATAACCCGGTTCGCCCCGGAGCCTCGCGCCATGCCCGTCACCGTGATCGCCAACCCCAAGGGCGGGGTCGGCAAGAGCACCCTGGCCACCAACCTCGCCGGCGCCTTCGCGCACGCCGGGCATGCGGTGATGCTGGGCGACATCGACCGCCAGCAGTCCTCGCGCCAGTGGCTGGCGCTGCGGCCGGAAGGCCTGCCCGCCATCCGCGGCTGGGAGCTCGTGCAGCGCGAGGTGGTCAAGCCGCCGAAGGGCACCACCCACGTCGTGCTGGACACGCCCGCGGGCCTGCACGGCAAGCGGCTGGAGGCGGCGCTGAAGATCGCCGACACGGTGCTGCTGCCGCTGCAGCCCAGCCTGTTCGACATGCAGGCCACGCACGCCTTCGTCGCCGAGCTGAAGGCGCTGAAGCCGCCGCGGCGCGAGCGCCTGCGCCTGGGCGTGGTGGGCATGCGGGTGCGCGAGCACACGCTGGCGCGCGAGCAGCTCGACCGCTTCCTCGACACGCTCGGGCTGCCGGTGGTCACCCACCTGCGCGACACGCAGAACTACGTGCAGCTGGCCGCCCGCGGCCTGACCCTGTGGGACGTGGCGCCGCACCGCGTGGAACGCGACCTGCTGCAATGGCAGCCCCTGATCGACTGGCTGGAAGCCCCGTCCCGATGAACCGCTTCGATTCCCTGGACGACCTGCAGGCCCGCGTCGGCCAGCCCATCGGCAGCAGCGACTGGTTCACCGTCGACCAGGCGCGCATCGACGCCTTCGCGGAGTGCACCGAGGACCGGCAGTGGATCCACGTCGACCCCGAGCGCGCCAGGGCCAGCCCCTTCGGGACCACCATCGCGCACGGTTTCCTCACGCTGTCGCTGCTGTCGGCCATGGTGGCGCAGGCCTACCAGGTCGCCGGCACCCGCATGGGCGTGAACTACGGCTTCAACCGCGTGCGCTTCACCGCGCCGGTGCCGGTGGGCAGCCGGGTGCGGGCGCACTTCAGGCTGCTGGCGGTGGAGCCCATCGCCGGCGGGCAGCAGGTGACCACCGAGGTGACGATCGAGCGCGAAGGTGCCGACAAGCCGGTGTGCGTGGCGGAGTGGATTGGCCGGCGCTACGCCTGACCGTGGCGGGCACCGGGCTTGCCGAAAACGGCGTGCCACTCCCTCCGCCCACCCATGCCCGAACAACGCACGACGCCGCACGCCAACCAGGAAGCCGCCGACGCCGGCCGCCACCGCCCCGACCCCGAAGCGCGCGGTGGCCTCGCCGGCTCGCAAGGGCTGGCCGGCGCCGAAGGGCATGTGCAAGCCGCCGGCGCGCCGCGCATCGACCCCGAGGACGAGGGCAGCGTGACGACCTGGGCGAAGAAACTCGACGCGACGCCGGAGCAGATCCGCGAGGCGGTGGGCCGGGTCGGGCCGCGCGCCGACGAGGTGGAACTCGACCTCAAGGGCAGCCGCAGCACCACCAACAGCGAACGCACCGGCAGCACCGCCACCGGCGGCGGGAAGGGCAACGCCTGACCTGCCAAGGATGCACGCCGCGCGCCCCCTCCAGCCGGGGGGCGACCGCGGGTGAAGGCCATTGACCCGCCCCGTGCCGCTTCCCACACTGGGGCCATGTCGTTCCGACGCGCCCCCCGCAGTACCCCCATGCGCCTGACCCTGTTGTTCACCCTCGGCCTGTTGACGGCCGCCGCGGCCAGCGCCGCCCAGAACCTCGAGCTCTGCCGCCGCGACATGGCCGCCGGCCGTTGCGGTCTCCAGATGAGCGGCGCCCCCGCGGCTGCCGGCACCACCGCCAAGGCGCCGAAGAAGCACGAGAAGATCTTCATCGCCGGCTATGGGCCGGTGCCGCTGAGCGCCTACAGCGCGCTGCGCGACGTGGGTGACGGGCGCGAGCTGTGCGCCGCCGCCAGGCCGGTGTGCGCGCAGAACCCGTCCGGCCCGTCCTGCCTGGCCGCCCGCCAGAAGTGCCCGAAGGTGGCGCCCGACATGTGCGACGTCGCCGAGCAGGCCGTGCGCACCGACCCCGAGGGCGACACCGCCCGCGTCGCGCGGGCGCTCTGGCCGGGTTGAATGGAGCCCCTCGCCCGGCGGGTACTCCGGGCGATCCCCCGAGGGGATGCGGGCCGGCTTGGGAGCGGCCCGGCGCTCGGCCCGCACGCCTGACCGCACGCCTGACTGCCCGTGTCGCGTGCGCTCTGGCCGGGTTCAATGGAGTCCCTCGCCCGGCGGGTGCGCCGGGCGTTCCCCGAGGGGATGCGGGCCGGCTTGGGAGCGGCCCGGCGCTCGGCCCGGCTAGGCCGGCCGCTGCAGCCAGCCGAAGAGCCCCGGAATCGCCCGCCGCTGGTCCTCCCGAAGCGGCGCCCGTTGCCAGCGCAGCACCGACAGGCCGTGCGCCTGCGCCAGGCCCTCCAGGTACGCCTGCGAATGCGCATAACGCAGGCTGGGCCGCAGGGCCAGCGGCGGCTCGCCGGGCTGTGCCTCCTCCACCGAGAAGGCGAACAGCCCGCCCGGCGCCAGCACCGCGGCGGCGGCCTCGAACACCGCCTCCAGCGCGCCGACGTAGACGAAGACGTCCGCCGCCAGCAGCCACTGCTGCGGTGAGCCGACGCCGCGCAGGTGCGCCACCAGCTCGCCCTTGGCCAGCGCGTCGTAGGCACCGCTGGCACGCGCCTTGTCGAGCATGGCGGCCGACAGGTCCACCCCGGCGAGCCGGCGCACGTGCGGCCGCAGCAGCGGCCCGCACAGCCCGGTGCCGCAGCCCAGGTCCAGCGCGGCCTCGGCGCCACCGGGCTGCAGCGCCAGCAGCCCGTCGACCAGAATGCGCGGGCCGCCGTAGCGCAGCACTTCCACCAGGTGGTGGTCGAAGTCGCCGGCGTAGCCGTCGAAGAGCTGCTCCACGTAGGCCACCGGCGCCTGCCGCGGCACGTCCTCGCCGGTCAGGCCGGCCAGGAAGTAGCCGTTGATGCCCGGATCGCCGCCGAGGGCCAGCGCCCGGCGGAACGCGTCGACCGCCTCGTCGGTGCGGCCCATGTCCTTGAGCAGGCCGCCGCGCAGCGTCCACGCCTGGGAGAGCTGCGGGTCGGCGGCCACCGCGCGGTCGTAGCAGGGCAGCGCCTCGTCGTGGCGGTTCAACGCCTGCAGCGCCTGGCCGCGGCGCATCCAGGCCTCCGCCAGGTCGGGCTCGCGCGCCAGCAGGGCCTCCAGTGCCGGCAGCGCCTGGTCGTGCCGCTGCAGCGCCATCAGGTTCATCGCCCGCTCGTAGCCGGCGGCGGCGTGCGACGGCTCGATGCCCAGCGCGCGGTCGGCGCTGTCCACGGCCTCCCCGTGCCGGCCGAGCCGGCCCAGCGCCCGCGCGCGGTGGGCCCAGGCGTCGGCGTCGTGCGGCGAGGCGGCCAGCGCCTCGTCCAGCGGCGCCAGGGCCGCCTGCGGCTCCCCCAGCCGAAGCCGCGTCGCCGCCAAGTTGACCAGCGTGGACGGCCGGCCCGGCAGCCGCTGCAGCGAGGCCTGGAACGCGGCGTGCGCCTCGTCCAGGCGGCCGGCCTCGAAATGGCCGACCCCGTCCAGGAAGTGCCGGCGGGCGGCGCTGAAGTCGTCTTCGTCGGCGTGGGACACGGGCGGGTCGGGGTTGCGTGGATGGCCCATGTTGGCACTCCTTGCCGCAAGAACGCTCCGTCGCGTTGCGACGCTCAGTCGGCGGCGGTCCTCGGCTTGCGCCGGCGCGGGGCGGGCGTGCCGTCGGCGGAGCGGTGCTCCTGCTCCCGCAGCGGCGCCCGGCTCTGCTCGTTGTTCAGCCGCACGAACTTGGCCAGCAGGCCCATCAGCAGGTCCTGCTCGTGGCCGTCCAGCGGGCTGAGCAGGCGCTCGCGCATGGTGTGCACCCGGTCGACCAGGCGGCGGATCAGCGCCTCGCCGTCGGGGGTCAGCGTGAGGGCGAGCTGGCGACGGTCGACGGTGCTCACCGCGCGGTCGAGCAGCCCCTTGCCCTGCAGCCGGGCGGCGGTGAGCGCGGTGGTGGAGGTGTCCAGCGCGATGCAGCGCGCCAGGCTGACCTGGTCGATGCCCGGGCTCTCGTGGACCATGCGCAGGATGGCGTACTGGATGGGCGTGATGTCCGGCCCCACCAGCTCGGCGAACAGCCCGACCGCGATCTGGTGCGCCCGGCGGATGAGGTGCCCCGGCTGGTCGTACAGGTCCTCGTGGACCGTCTTGCTGCGGGACGACGGCTTTCGTCGCGGCGTGGCCGGCGGGGAGGGGGCGTTCATGCGGACGGTGGCGGGGCGCTGTGCGGCCGGGATTGTCACGGCGCCCGGGGCGGCCCGGACGCCGCCGGTCGCGCGGGACACCGGGTTTGCACCGGGATGGGTGGCGTTGCGGTGGACCGGCGAGCGGCCTACCATTGTGATTCTTCAGCAAACTGAAGAATTTCCAGCCACTCCCACGAGCCGCCCATGCCGAGCAAGCGCCACGTCCTCACCCTTGTCACCGCCCTCGCCCTGCCGCTGCTCGCGCCTGCGGCCCTGGCCCAGGGCGAGCCGGTCAAGATCGGCCTCATCCTGCCGATGACCGGCCCGTTCGCCTCCACCGGGCGGCAGATCGAGGCCGCGGTCAAGCTGTACATGGCGCAGAACGGCACCACCGTCGCCGGCCGCAAGGTCGAGGTGATCCTGAAGGACGATGCGGGCACCCCCGACCAGACGCGCCGCCTGGCGCAGGAGCTGGTGGTCAACGACAAGGTGGCGGTGCTGGCCGGCTTCGGCATCACGCCGGCCGCCCTGGCGGTGGGGCCGGTGGCCACGCAGGCCAAGGTGCCGGCGGTGATCATGGCGGCGGCCACCTCCGGCATCGTCGCCGGCTCGCCCTACTTCGTGCGCACCAGCTACACGCTGCCGCAGACCTCGGTGACCATGGCCGAGTGGGCGAACAAGAACAACATGAAGAAGCTGGTGACCATGGTCTCCGACTACGGCCCCGGCATCGACGCCGAGAAGAGCTTCAAGGAGCGCGTGCTGCTCAACGGCGGGCAGGTGATCGGCGAGATCCGCATCCCGATGCGCAACCCCGACTTCGCCCCCTTCCTGCAGCGGGTGCGCGACCTGCAGCCGGACGCGGTGTTCGTCTTCATCCCCTCCGGCCCCGCGGCCAGCCTGATGAAGCAGTTCTCGGAGCGCGGGCTGGACAAGGCCAACATCAAGCTCATCGGCGACGGCGGCGTGACCGACGACGACACGCTGGGCGAGATGGGCGACGCGGCCCTCGGCACCGTCACCTCCTTCCACTACTCCGCCGCCCACGACAGCCCGTTGAACAAGAAGTTCGTCGAGGCCTTCCAGGCCCAGGCCAAGTTCCGGCCCAACTTCATGGCGGTGGGCGGCTACGACGGCATGCGCGTCATCTACAAGGCGCTGGAGTCGACCAAGGGCAAGACCGACGGCGACGCGCTGATCGCCGCCATGAAGGGCCAGACCTTCGAGAGCCCCCGCGGCCCGATCACGGTCGACGCGCAGACGCGCGACATCGTGCAGAACGTCTACATCCGCCGCGTCGAACGCAAGGGCGGCCAGCTGTGGAACACCGAGATCGAGACCTTTCCCAACGTCAAGGACCCACGGGCCAAGTGAGCCGTGTGAGCCAGGAGCCGTCACCATGAACGCCGTACTGCAGTCCGTCGCCCCCCCGCCGCGACCGCGCGCCAGCCCTTCCCGATGAACCGCTGGTGGGTGGCCGGCTTCTCCTGGGAGCTCAAGGACAAGCCGCTGGCCCGCACCTTCCTCGGCCGCGCGATGGTGCTGTTCCGCACGCCGGACGGCCGCGTCGGCGCGCTGGAGGACCGCTGCTGCCACAAGGAGCTGCCGCTGTCCTGCGGCGCGGTCGAGGACGCGGGCCTGCGATGCGGCTACCACGGCCTGCTGTTCGACACCGGCGGCCGCTGCATCGAGATCCCGGGCCAGGACCGCATCCCCGCGAAGGCCAAGGTGCGGTCCTACCCGCTGGTGGAGCGCGACAAGATCCTCTGGGTCTGGATCGGCGACACACCGGACGCGCAGCCGGCCGACCAGCCGCCCGCCTACCCGGTGCACAGCGACCCGCGCTACCAGTACGGCGGCGACAGCTTCCACTACGACGCGCCGTGGCAGCTCATCCACGACAACCTGCTCGACCTGAGCCACCTGGGCTACGTGCACACCAAGACCATCGGCGGCAACCCGACCGTGCACATGAACGCCAAGCTCACCGTCGACGGCCAGGGCGAGGTGGTGCGGGTGGTGCGGCTGATGCCCAACTCGGAACCGCCGCCCACCTACAGCGCGGCCTGGCCCTTCACGGGCCGCATCGACCGCTGGCAGGAGGTGGAGTTCCGCGTCTCGCACCTGCTCATCTGGACCGGCGCGATGGACGTGGGCACCGGCCGCTTCGACGATCCCGAGCGCGAGGGCTTCCACATGCGCGGCTTCCACGGCGTGACGCCGGAGACCGAGGGCAGCGCGCACTACTTCTGGACCATCGCCACCAACCCGCACCCCGACAAGGACAACGTGACGCAGCTGGTGGTCGACCAGACCGCGGCCACCTTCTACGAAGACAAGGACGTGATCGAGGCGCAGTGGCGCAACCAGCAGCGCTTCCCGGTGCGCGAGCAGATCGACATCCACGTCGACATCGGCCCGAACCGGGCGCGGCGCGTCATCGCCGGGTTGCTGAAGGCTTAGAAAAACGCATCGCACGCCGGCGCGTCTTGCGCCAGAATGACCTTTAACGGGATCCCGAAATGTCAAAGGTCTGTGGTTAACCCGTAGTTTCCCCTTCCGAGGGATCCATCCCGACTCAACCAGGAGACATCGATCATGAGTGCAGGCAACCGCGGCGTCGTCTACGTCGGCCCCGGCAAGGTGGAGGTCCAGTCCATCGACTACCCGAAGCTGGTGGACCCGCGCGGCCGCAAGGCCGAGCACGGCGTCATCCTGCGGGTGGTGTCGACCAACATCTGCGGCAGCGACCAGCACATGGTGCGCGGCCGCACCACCGCCCCGGCGGGCCTGGTGCTGGGTCACGAGATCACCGGCGAGGTGATCGAGGCCGGCCGCGACGTCGAGACGCTGAAGGTCGGCGACATCGTCAGCGTGCCCTTCAACGTGGCCTGCGGCCGCTGCCGCACCTGCAAGGAGCAGAACACCGGCGTGTGCCTGACGGTGAACCCGGCGCGTGCCGGCGGCGCCTACGGCTACGTCGACATGGGCGGCTGGATCGGCGGCCAGGCCGAGTACGTCATGGTGCCGTACGCCGACTTCAACCTGCTGAAGTTCCCCGACCGCGCCCAGGCGATGGAGAAGATCCGCGACCTGACCTGCCTGTCCGACATCCTGCCCACCGGCTTCCACGGCGCGGTCACGGCGGGCGTGGGGCCGGGCAGCACGGTGTACGTGGCCGGTGCCGGCCCGGTGGGCCTGGCGGCCGCCGCCTCGGCCAAGCTGCTGGGCGCGGCGGTGGTCATCATCGGCGACGTCAACCCGGTGCGCCTGGAGCATCCGAAGGCGCTGGGCTACCAGGTGGTGGACCTGTCGAAGGACGCCACGCTGGGCGAGCAGATCGCCCAGATCCTCGGCGTGCCGGAGGTCGACTGCGCGGTGGATGCGGTCGGCTTCGAGGCCCGCGGCCACGGCCACACCGGGGCCCAGCACGAGGCGCCGGCCACGGTGCTGAACTCGCTGATGGAAGTCACGCGCGAGGCCGGCAAGATCGGCATCCCCGGCCTGTACGTCACCGAGGACCCGGGCGCGGTGGACAACGCGGCCAAGAAGGGTTCCTTGAGCATCCGCTTCGGCCTCGGCTGGGCCAAGTCGCACAGCTTCTTCACCGGCCAGACGCCGGTGCTGAAGTACAACCGCGCGCTGATGCAGGCCATCCTGTGGGACCGCATCCAGATCGCCGACACGGTGGGCGTCGAGGTCATCACCCTCGACGACGCGCCCAAGGGCTATGAAGCCTTCGACCAGGGCGCGCCGAAGAAGTACGTCATCGACCCGCACCAGCTGGTGATGAAGAAGGCGGCCTGAGCGGTCCGCCGGCCAGCGAACGCCGCCCCTCGGGGCGGCGTTTTTCTTGGCGGCCTCAGGTCGGCGGTCGGCGGCGTCAAGCCCCGGCCTTGAGCCGGCGCCACAAGGTCGTCCGCCCGATGCCGAGGCGTTCACAGGCCCGTTGGCGGTTGCCGCCGCAGTCGGCCAGCACCTGCTCGATGCGACGCCGTTCGGCATCGCGGCCGATGCCGGCGATGCGGTGACCGTGGGAGACCGGCGTCGACTCGGCTTCCTCGGTGCCGAAGACCTCCGGTGCCAGCGAGCGCAGCAGCGACCCCGCCGTCGAGGGGTCGACCGGCTCGCCCGGGGCGCAGCTCACCAGGCGCTCGACCAGGTTCTCCAGCTCGCGCACGTTGCCCGGCCAGGTGTAGCCCGCGCCATGGCGTGCCAACGCCTGCACCAGGGACCGCGCCGGCCCGGGGTCCAGGCGCAGCCGCGCGGCCACGCGCTGCAGCAGGTGCTCGGCCAGCGCGGGCAGGTCCTGCGGCCGTTCGCGCAGCGCCGGCAACGGCAGCCGCAGGATGTTGAGCCGGTAGTACAGGTCACGGCGGAAGGCGCCGGCGTCGATGCGCCCGGCCAGGTCGCGGTGGGTGGCGGCGACGACGCGCACGTCCACCGGCGTCGCCTCGGTGGCGCCCAGGCGCAGCACCTCGCGCTCCTGCAGCACGCGCAGCAGCCGGGTCTGCAGCGGCACCGGCATCTCGCCGACCTCGTCGAGGAACAGCGTGCCGCCGTGCGCCGCCTCGAACAGCCCCGGCTTGCCGCCCTTGCGCGCGCCGGTGAAGGCGCCGTCCTCGTAGCCGAAGAGCTCGCTCTCCAGCAGGGGGTTCGGGCAGCGCGGCGCAGTTGACCGCGACGAACGGGCGCCTCGCCCGCCGGCTGGCCGCGTGCAGTCCCTGGGCGACCAGCTCCTTGCCGGTGCCGCTCTCGCCGACGATGAGCACGGTGGCGTCGCTGCGGGCGAACTGCTCCGCCCGTTCGATGGCACGGCGCATCGCCTCGCCGTCGCCGACCAGCGCGGCCAGCGTGTGGCGGGCCGTGCCCGCCTGTGGCCGACGGCCGCGCAGCGATCGCTCGACGCGGCGGATGGCGTCGGTGTCCTGGCAGGTCAGCACGGCGCCGGTCATGACACCCTGCTCCACGATGGGCAGCCGGCTGGCCACCAGCGTGGCACCGCCGAAGCGCTGGATCTCGTCCAGCTGTGGCCGCGCCTCTCGCAACGTGCGCGCCAGGCTCAGGTCCTGAGCCACCTCGCCGAGCCGGCGGCCGACCAGCTCGGACGCCTGGCGGCCCAGCAGCTGCGCCATGGCGGGGTTCAGCGTCTCGATGCGCTCCTGCAGGTCGACCGCCACCACGCCGTCCCGCAGCTGGGCGAGGATGGTGTTCAGCCGATCGCGCTTGGCCGCCTCCAGCCGGGCCGCGCGCGCGACCTCCACCGCATCGTCCAGCGCCTCGCGCACCGCGTCGTGCGAGTAGAGGAAGACCCCGTGCAGGCCGGCGGCCTCCGCCAGGTCGGTGACCAGGCCCGGTGCCACCACCACCTGCACGCCCAGGCCCTTGAGCTCGCGCACCACGTCCGCCGCCTCGGCCTCGGTGCGGTAGCGCCGCAACGCCACGCCGAGGCCGAACAGCGACTCGAACTGCGCCAGCTCCGGCGGCACATCGGCATGGGTGACCAGCCCGATGCGGTCGGACAGGCCGCGGGCGCGGGTGAGCGCCCGCAGCACGTCCAGCCCGCCGACGCGCACCTGCACCACCGGCAGGTCGACCCGCTGCCGCAGGTAGGCGCCGTTGGAGCCGGCCGCCACCAGCACGTCGATGCGATGCTCGCGCCGGCGCTGGGCGATCTCCGCCACCGCCTGGTCGTAGCCGCTTTCCAGCACCTCCACCTCGGCGCGGTCGCCATACTCCGGGGCCAGTTCGCGCAGCAGGCCCTTCAGCCGATGGAAGCCGACGGTGAGGATGCGAGGACGGCGGTCGGGGGAACGACATGGAACATCATTGAAACACGATCGTTCCATGCTTGAAACGTGGCTTCCACCGTGCCGGTGTGCCGCGAGCCCGCGCCACGAGGGAAACTGCCGTGGGCGGCGGCTGGCGAGCGCCGTGGCACACCCCTTGCGCCCCGACCGCCTTCCCGAGCCTCCAAGGAGCCGCCATGACTTCACCCGGCGCCGCGTTCCGCGCGGCCCTTGCCGCCGAATCCCCGCTGCAGATCGTCGGCGCGACCACCGCCCACCATGCGCTGCTGGCGCAGCGGGCCGGCTACCGCTGCGTCTACCTCTCCGGCGGCGGCGTGGCCGCCGGCTCGCTGGGGCTGCCCGACTTGGGCATCAACACCATGGACGACGTGCTGACCGACGTGCGCCGCATCACCGACGTCTGTCCGCTGCCGCTGATGGTGGACATCGACACCGGCTTCGGCCCCAGTGCCTTCAACATCGCCCGCACGGTGAAGAGCCTGATCAGGTTCGGCGCCGCCGCCTGCCACATCGAGGACCAGGTCGGCGCCAAGCGCTGCGGCCACCGGCCGGGCAAGGAGATCGTGCCCACCGACGAGATGGTGGACCGGGTCAAGGCCGCGGCGGACGCGAAGACCGACAAGGACTTCTTCCTCATCGCCCGCACCGACGCCATCGCCTCGCACGGCGTGGACGCCGCCATCGAACGCGCGGTGGCCTGTGTCGAGGCCGGCGCCGACGGCATCTTCGCCGAGGCCGCCTACGACCTCCCGACCTACCGCCGCTTCGTCGACGCGGTGCCGGTGCCGGTGCTGGCCAACATCACCGAGTTCGGCCAGACGCCGCTGTTCACGGTGCAGGAGCTGAAATCGGCCGGCGTCGGCATGGTGCTGTACCCGCTGTCGGCCTTCCGCGCGGCCAACAAGGCGGCCGAGAACGTCTACGAGGCCATCCGCCGCGACGGCACGCAGAAGCACGTGCTGGACAGCATGCAGACCCGCGCCGAGCTGTACGACCGCATCGGCTACCACGCCTTCGAGCAACACCTGGACGCGCTGTTCGCGGCCAAGAAGTCCTGAGGAGACACGATGAGCGAGACCACCTCCCAAGCGCCGGGCTTCAAGCCGAAGAAGTCGGTCGCCCTGTCCGGCACCGCCGCCGGCAACACCGCGCTGTGCACGGTCGGCCGCACCGGCAACGACCTGCACTACCGCGGCTACGACATCCTGGACGTGGCCACCGCCTGCGAGTTCGAGGAGATCGCCCACCTGCTGGTGCACGGCAAGCTGCCCACCGAGGCCGAACTGCGCGGCTACAAGGCCAAGCTGAAGATGCTGCGCGGCGTGCCGGCCGGCGTGAAGGCCGTGCTGGAGCAACTGCCGCCGTCGGCCCACCCGATGGACGTGATGCGCACCGCCGTCTCCGCGCTCGGCTGCCTGGCCCCCGAGAAGGACGACCACAACACCCCCGGCGCGCGCGACATCGCCGACAAGCTGATGGCCAGCCTCGGTTCGATGCTGCTGTACTGGTACCACTTCAGCCACAACGGCCGACGCATCGAGGTGGAGACCGACGACGACTCGATCGGCGGCCACTTCCTGCACCTGCTGCACGGCAAGCCGCCCGCCGAGCTGTGGGTGCGCAGCATGCACACCTCGCTCATCCTCTACGCCGAGCATGAGTTCAACGCCTCCACCTTCGCCGGCCGGGTGATCGCCGGCACCGGCAGCGACATGCACTCGGCCATCGCCGGCGCCATCGGCGCCTTGCGCGGGCCCAAGCACGGCGGCGCCAACGAGGTGGCCTTCGAGGTGCAGAAGCGCTACGACACGCCCGACGAAGCCGAGGCCGACATCCGCGCCCGCGTCGAGCGCAAGGAAGTGGTCATCGGCTTCGGCCACCCGGTCTACACCGTGAGCGACCCGCGCAACCAGGTGATCAAGGAAGTGGCCCGCGAGCTGTCCACCGCCGCCGGCAGCCTGAAGATGTTCGACATCGCCGAGCGGCTGGAAAGCGTCATGTGGGACATCAAGAAGATGTTTCCCAACCTCGACTGGTTCTCGGCCGTCAGCTACCACATGATGGGCGTGCCGACGGCGATGTTCACGCCGCTGTTCGTCATCAGCCGCACCAGCGGCTGGGCGGCGCACATCATCGAGCAGCGGCAGGACGGCAAGATCATCCGGCCGAGCGCGAACTACGTCGGGCCCGAGGACCTGGCCTTCGTGCCGCTGAAGGAACGGGCGTGAATTCGGCCTTCCGAAAGCGCCTGCCGGGCACCGAGCTCGACCACTTCGACGCGCGCGCCGCCGTCGAGGCGATCCGGCCCGGCGCCTACCACACCCTGCCCTACACCTCGCGCGTGCTGGCCGAGAACCTGGTCCGCCGCTGCGACCCGGCCATCCTCACCGAGTCGCTGAAGCAGCTCATCGAGCGCCGGCGCGACCGCGACTTCCCCTGGTTCCCGGCCCGCGTGGTCTGCCACGACATCCTGGGCCAGACGGCGCTGGTGGACCTGGCCGGCCTGCGCGACGCGATCGCGAAGGAAGGCGGCGACCCGGCGCAGGTGAACCCGGTGGTGCCGGTGCAGCTGATCGTCGACCACTCGCTGGCGGTGGAGTGCGGCGGCTTCGACCCCGACGCGTTCGCGAAGAACCGCGCCATCGAGGACCGCCGCAACGAGGACCGCTTCCACTTCATCGAGTGGACCAAGCTCGCGTTCAAGAACGTCGACGTGATCCCCGCGGGCAACGGGATCATGCACCAGATCAACCTGGAGAAGATGTCGCCGGTCGTGCACGCGCTCGACGGCGTCGCCTTCCCCGACACGCTGGTGGGCACCGACAGCCACACGCCGCACGTCGATGCGCTCGGCGTCGTCGCCGTGGGCGTCGGCGGGCTGGAGGCCGAGAGCGTGATGCTGGGCCGCGCCTCGTGGATGCGGCTGCCGGAGATCGTCGGCGTCGAGCTGACCGGCCAGCGCCAGCCGGGCATCACCGCCACCGACCTGGTGCTGGCGCTGACCGAGTTCCTGCGCAAGCAGAAGGTGGTGGGCGCCTACCTCGAGTTCTTCGGCGACGGCGCCGCCAAGCTCACGCTGGGCGACCGCGCCACCATCTCCAACATGGCGCCGGAGTACGGCGCCACCGCGGCGATGTTCAGCATCGACCAGCAGACGATCGACTACCTCCAGCTCACCGGCCGGCCGGAGGAGAACGTCCGGTTGGTCGAGGCCTATGCCAGGCACACCGGCCTGTGGTCGGACAGCCTGAAGCAGGCGCAGTACGACCGCACGCTGCGCTTCGACCTGTCGAGCGTGGTGCGCACCATGGCCGGCCCGTCGAACCCGCATGCCCGGGTCTCGACGACCGACCTCGCGGCCAAGGGCATCGCCAAGCCCTGGCAGGAGACCCCGGGCCGCATGCCCGACGGCGCGGTGATCATCGCCGCCATCACCAGCTGCACCAACACCAGCAACCCGCGCAACGTCATCGCCGCCGGCCTGCTGGCGCGCAACGCCAACCGGCGCGGCCTGCAGCGCAAGCCGTGGGTCAAGACCTCGCTGGCGCCGGGTTCGAAGGCGGTCGAGCTGTACCTGGACGAGGCGGGCCTGAAGACCGAGCTGGAGCGGCTCGGCTTCGGCATCGTCGCCTTCGCCTGCACCACCTGCAACGGCATGAGCGGCGCGCTGGACCCCGCCATCCAGCAGGAGATCGTGGACCGCGACCTCTACGCCACCGCGGTGCTGTCCGGCAACCGCAACTTCGACGGCCGCATCCACCCGTACGCCCAGCAGGCCTTCCTGGCCTCGCCGCCGCTGGTGGTCGCCTACGCCATCGCCGGCACCATCCGCTTCGACATCGAGCGCGACGCCTTCGGCACCGACGCCCAGGGCCACCCCATCACGCTGAAGGACCTGTGGCCCAGCGACGAGGAGATCGACGCCATCGTCGCCGCCAGCGTGAAGCCCGAGCAGTTCCGCCGCGTCTACATCCCGATGTTCGAGAAGAAGGCCGGCGCGGTGGAGGCGGTGAAGCCCCTGTACGACTGGCGGCCGCAGAGCACCTACATCCGCCGCCCGCCGTACTGGGACCGCGAAGGCCAGGGCGCGCTGGCCGCCAACCCGCGCACGCTCACCGGCATGCGGCCGCTGGCGGTGCTGGGCGACAACATCACCACCGACCACCTGTCGCCCTCCAACGCCATCCTGCCGGACAGCGCGGCCGGCGAGTACCTGGCCCGGATGGGCCTGCCGGAGGAGGACTTCAACTCCTACGCCACCCACCGCGGCGACCACCTCACCGCGCAGCGCGCCACCTTCGCCAACCCGACGCTGTTCAACGAGATGGCGGTGGTGGGGGGACAGGTGAAGCGGGGCTCGCTGACGCGCCTGGAACCCGAAGGGCAGGTGGTGCGCATGTGGGAGGCGATCGAGGCCTACATGGCGCGCCGCCAGCCGCTGATCGTCATCGCCGGCGCCGACTACGGCCAGGGCAGTTCGCGCGACTGGGCGGCCAAGGGCGTGCGGCTGGCGGGGGGTGGAGGCCATCGTGGCCGAGGGCTTCGAGCGCATCCACCGCACCAACCTGATCGGCATGGGCGTGCTGCCGCTGGAGTTCCAGCCCGGCACGACGCGGCTGACGCTCGCACTCGACGGCAGCGAGACCTACGACGTGGTCGGCGAGCGCACGCCACGGACGACGCTGACGCTGGTGGTCCACCGCCGCAACGGCGAACGCGTCGAGGTGCCGGTGACCTGCCGGCTCGACACCGCTGAAGAAGTGGCCATCTACGACGCCGGCGGCGTGCTGCAGCGCTTCGCACAGGACTTCCTGGCCGAACACAACCCCACTGCCCAGGCGGCCTGACATGCCCCACGCACCCCAAGTCAAAGTCCCCGCCGTCTACATGCGCGGCGGCACCAGCAAGGGCGTGTTCTTCCGCCTGCAGGACCTGCCCGAACGCTGCCGCGAGCCGGGCCCCGCGCGCGACGCCTTCCTCATGCGGGTGATCGGCAGCCCCGACCCCTACGGCAAGCAGATCGACGGCATGGGCGGCGCCACCTCCAGCACCAGCAAGGCGGTCATCGCCAGCCCGAGCACGCAGCCCGGCCACGACGTGGACTACCTGTTCGGTCAGGTCTCCATCGACCAGCCGTTCGTCGACTGGAGCGGCAACTGCGGCAACCTGTCGGCGGCCATCGGGCCGTTCGCCATCGCCGGCGGATTCGTGCCGGCCGAGCGCATCCCGCGCGACGGCCTGTGCACCGTGCGCGTCTGGCAGGCCAACATCGGCAAGACCATCGTCGCCCATGTGCCCATGCGCAACGGCGAGGTGCAGGAGACCGGCGACTTCGAGCTCGACGGCGTGACCTTCCCGGCCGCCGAGGTGCAGCTCGAGTTCATGGACCCGGCGGCCGAGGAAGACGGCGCCGGCGGTGCGATGTTCCCCACCGGGAACCTGGTCGACGACCTGGCGGTGCCCGGCGTCGGTACCTTCGCCGCGACGATGATCAACGCCGGCATCCCGACGATCTTCCTCAACGCCGGCGACCTGGGGTACACCGGGCGCGAGCTGCAGGACGCCCTCAACGGCGATGCGAAGGCGCTCGCCAGGCTGGAGACCATCCGGGCCCAGGGCGCCATCCGCATGGGCCTGATCCGCCAGCTCGACGAAGCGCTGAAGCGCCAGCACACGCCGAAGATCGCCTTCGTCGCCCCGCCCGCCGACTACGTGGCCTCCAGCGGCAAGCGCATCGCCGCCGGGGACGTCGACCTGCTCGTTCGCGCCCTGTCCATGGGCAAGCTGCACCACGCGATGATGGGCACCGCCGCGGTGGCCATCGCCGCGGCGGCGGCGGTGCCCGGCACGCTGGTCAACCGCGCGGCCGGCGGCGGCGAGCGCACGGTGGTGCGCTTCGGCCACCCGTCCGGCACCCTGCGCGTCGGCGCGGAAGCCCGGCAGGTGAACGGCGAGTGGACCGTGACCAAGGCCCTGATGAGCCGCAGCGCGCGGGTGCTGATGGAAGGCGTGGTGCGGGTGCCGGGCGACAGCGTCTGAGGCACCGGCGGTGAACGATGTCGCGGTCGGCGACCGCGCACCCGCGTTCACGGGGGCCGGCGGGTGCAGCCATTCGTTACATTAAATGAGCACACGTACAGCGCCCCAGCTCAGCCCATGACCCGCACCGCCTGCTTCCCGCGCCCGCTCCGGCGCCTCGCCGCCCTCGGCCTGCTGGCCCTGTCCGCCCAGGCCGGCGCGGTGCCGCTCACCGCGGAGCAGGTGTTCGAGCAGTTCAACCTGGTGGTGTTCGGCGACGTGCAATCGTCCAGCAACACCCATGGCCGCAGCTTCGTCGGCGGCAACGTGACCGGCGGCGACTACGTGCACCGGGCCCTGCCGGCCTCGCAGTACGCCGGGCTGACGGTGCTGGGCAACGCCACCCAGGCCAGCGTGCTGGGCAGCGGCCTGATGGTCAAGGGCAACACCAGCGGCGGCCAGGCCAACAACAACAACAACGACGGCGCGGTCGGCGCGGTGCTGGGCAACAGCACGAACACCAACTTCAACGTGCCGTCCTACGTGGCCGGGACCCGCACCGGCGGCCAGGCCAACGGCGGCCTGGTCGGCGCCGGCAACGCCAAGGTGCAGCAGTACGTCGACGCGATGAACGGCACCGACCTGCAGGCGGTGATGACGGCCGCCTCGGCCACCCTCGGCGCCCTCGGCGCGAACAGCAGCATCGTCACCCTCGGCAGCAAGGCCGTCTTCACCGCCGCGCCCGACGCCAGCGGCCGCGCGGTGTTCGAGATCGGCGACGACGCCGCCTTCTTCGCGTCCATCAACGAGTTCGAGTTCAACCTCGGCAGCGCCACCTCGGTGTTCATCAACAGCGACTTCGCCGGCGGCGCCATCAACGTCAACTTCCTCGGCGGCAGCGCGCAGGGCATCGCCACCAAGGTGATCTGGAACTTCACCGACGCCACCACCCTGTCGCTGGGCCGCGAATGGGGCGGCTCCATCCTCGCGCCCTTCGCCGCGGTGACCAACGCCAACAACATCGAAGGCACGCTCGTCGCCGCCAGCCTCACCCAGCGCGGGCAGCTGCACGTCTACAACTTCACCGGCGACCTGCCGGTGGCCGCCATCCCGGAGCCGTCGACCTATGCGCTGCTGGCGCTGGGCCTGGGCCTGGTCGGGCTGAACGCCCGGCGCCGCTGCCGGCGCTGACCCGGCCCCTCGTCGACCGCGGCGCCGCGGCCCTCGCCCGACGCGGCGCCGGCCTCGAGGCACGACAATCCGGTTGCCGTACACGGCCAGACCGCCGGTCGCACCCGAGGAGCCGCTTGCCCATGTTCGATCACAACGAGACCCTGGAACAGGCGCTGGCGCGCAACGTGCGCGACGCGCTGATGGAGGACATCGGCCGCGGCGACTGGACCGCGCAGCTGGTGCCCGCCGACCGGGGCGCCCATGGCCATGTGCTGGCCAAGGAAGGCGCCGTCATCGCCGGGCGTCCCTGGTTCGACGCCTGCCTGCTGGTGCTCGACGCCGACGTGCGCATCGACTGGGCGGTGGCCGAGGGCCAGGCCGTCGAGCCGGGCACGGTGCTCTGTCATCTCGAGGGCCGCGCCCGCGCACTGCTCAGCGCCGAGCGGGCCGCGCTCAACTTCCTGCAGACGCTGTCGGCGGTGGCCACCAGCACCCGGCGCTTCGCCGATGCCATCGCCGGCGTGTCGCCCAACCCCAAGGGCTGCGTGGTGCTGGACACCCGCAAGACCCTGCCCGGCCTGCGCCAGGCGCAGAAGTACGCGGTGCGGGTGGGCGGCGGCCACAACCACCGCATGGCGCTGTGGGACGGCATCCTCATCAAGGAGAACCACATCGCCACCGCCGGCGGCATCGCCGCGGCGCTGGCCGCCGCCCAGGCGCTGAACGCCGGCGTGACGGTGCAGATCGAGGTCGAGAGCCTGGACGAGCTGCGCCAGGCGCTGGACGCCGGCGCCACCAGCGTGCTGCTCGACGACTTCTCGCTGGCCGACATGCACGCCGCCTGGCGCCTGACCGCCGGCCGTGCGGTGCTGGAGGTGTCCGGTGGCGTCGACCTGGACGGCATCCGCGCCATCGCGGCCACCGGCGTCGACCGCATCTCCACCGGCAAGCTGACCAAGGACGTGCGCGCCGTCGACCTGTCGATGCGGCTGCAGGGCTGAGGCGCCGGTGCACGCCGACCCGCAGGCGCAATCGGTGCTGGAAAGCATCACCGATGCCTTCTTCGCGATCGACGGCGACTGGCGCTTCACCTACGTCAACCGGCAGGCCGAGGTGGTGCTCGGCCGCGGGCGCGACGAGCTGCTCGGACGGTCGCTGTGGGAGGCCTACCCCGGCCTCGTCGGCAGCCGCTTCGAGTCGGTCTACCGCCGCGTGGCGGCGGGCGGCGCCACCGAGACCGTCACCGACTTCTACCCCGACCACGACCGCTGGTACGAGGTGCACGTCTACCCCGCCGCGCCCGGCATCACCCTGTACTTCCGCGACGTCACCGAGCGCCTCAAGGCCGACCAGGCGGTGCGTGAACAGGGCGAGCGGCTGCACCAGGCGCTGCAGCTGCTCGAAGGGGTGACCGAGGGCACCGAGGACCTGATCGCCGCGCTCGACCCCGACCTGCGATACACCGTCTGCAACGCGGCCTACCGGCGCAATTTCATGCGCCTGTTCGGCCGCACCATCGACGTCGGCGACAGCATGGTCGAGGCGCTGGCCGCGCTGCCCGAGGACCAGGCGATGGCGGTGGCGCTGTTTTCGCGCGCGCTCGCCGGCGAGACGGTGCACGTGCAGTGCGAGTTCGGCGACACCGCCCATGCGCGCCGCCTCTTCGACCAGCGCTTCTACCCGCTGCGCGATGCCGACGGCCGCATCGTCGGCGCCGGCGAGGTGGCCGTCGACATCACCGACCAGGCGGCGGCCGAGCGCGCGCTGCGCGAAAGCGAGGCGCGCTTTCGCACCCTGGCCGACAACATGGACCAGCTGGCCTGGATGGCGGAGCCCGACGGCCGGCTGACCTGGGTGAACCAGCGCTGGAGCCAGTTCACCGGCCTGGACACCGAGGCGCTGCTCGACCCGGTGCAGCGGCGCAGCGTGGTGCACCCCGACCACCTGGCGCCGGTGCTGGCGCACTGGGCGGCGGCCCGCGAGCGCGGCGAGCCGTGGGAGCACACCTTCCCGATGCGACGCGCCGACGGCGTGGACCGCTGGTTCCTGTCGCGGGCGCTGCCCATCCGCGACGAGCACGGCGCCATCGTGCGCTGGTTCGGCACCCACACCGACGTCACGCGCGGCCGCGAGACCGAGGCCGCACTGCGCCAGGCCGACCACAGCAAGGACGAGTTCATGGCCATGCTGGCGCACGAGCTGCGCAACCCGCTGGCGCCGCTGCGCAACATGCTGGCCCTGCTCGAACGGCGGCAGGACGCCGAGCTGCTGCCCAAGGCGCTGGCGCTGATGGGCCGCCAGGTCGACCAGCTCGGCCGCCTGGTCGAGGACCTGCTCGACGGCGCGCGCATCAAGAGCGGCAAGATCGGCCTGAAGCGCGAGCGGCTGGACCTGACCGTGGTGCTGCTGGCGGCGGTCGAGACCAGCCGGCCGCTGTGGGAGCCGGCCGGCCACGAGCTGGCGCTGGCCCTGCCCGGCGAGCCGCTGTGGGTCGACGGCGACCGGCAGCGTCTGGAGCAGGTCTTCACCAACCTCGTCAACAACGCGGCCAAGTACACGCCGTCCGGCGGCCGGCTGCGGCTCGGCGCGCAGGTGACCGGCGACGCGCAGGTGCTCGTCACCGTGGCCGACAACGGCACCGGCATCCCGTCGGACATGCTGGACCAGGTGTTCACGCTGTTCTCGCAGGTCGACGGCCAGTCGCCGCGCGCGCAGGGCGGCCTGGGCATCGGCCTGGCCATCGTGCGCAGCCTGGTGCAGATGCACGGCGGCCGCGTCACCGCCCACAGCGACGGGCCGGGCCGGGGCAGCGAGTTCAGGGTCTGGCTGCCGCTGGACGGTGCGCCGGGCTGACCGGCACGCCGTCAGTCGATCGTCAGCGCCAGGCGCTCGATCAGCGGCTTCCAGCGCCGGGTGTCGTCGGCCACCGTCTGGGCGAACTCGGCGGGGGTGCTGCCGATGACCTCCATGTAGCTCTCGGCCAGCAGCTTGCGGGTGTCGGCGGTGTTCAGCGCGGCCAGGACCTCCTGGCGCACGCGGGCGGCCACGTCGGCCGGCAGCCCGCCCGGCGCGACGATGCCCAGCCAGTTCGAGCCATCGACCTCGCCATGGCCCAGCTCCTTCAGTGTCGGCACGTTGGGCAGCAGCGACGAGCGCTTGTCGCCGGCGATGGCCAGCAGCGTCACCCGGCCCGACTGGGCGAAGCTCATCGAGCCGGCGGCGGGCAGGAAGGCGAAGTCGACGTCGCCGCGGGTGAGCGCGACCATGGTCGGCGCCGCGCCGTTGTAGACCACGTTCTCGACCTTGGTGCCCACGGCGCTGGCCAGCGCCTCGGCCAGCAGCCGGCCGAGCGAGGCGGCGCCGGTGGAGGCGCTGTTGTACTTGCCCGGGTTCTTGCGCATCAGCGCCGCGAACTCGGCGAAGTTGTTCACCTCCAGGTGCTTGCCCACCACCAGCACCGTGGGCTGCAGCACGGCGTTGGTCACCAGCTGCAGGTCGCGGCGCACGTCGAAGGGCATCTTCTTCATCATCACCGTGTTGGTGGTCAGCGGCGCCGGGAAGGCGATGCCCAGCGTGGCGCCGTCGGACGGCGACTTGGCCACCGCGTCCATGCCCAGGTTGCCGCTGGCGCCGCCCCTGTTCTCGACGACGAAGGTCTGCCCGGTGCGCTGCTGCAGCGACGCCGCCAGCAGCCGGGCGAAGATGTCCGGCGACGAGCCGGGGCCGCTGGGCACCACCAGCTTCACCGGCCGGGTCGGCCAGTCGGCCGCCTGGGCGAACGCGGTGGTGGCCAGCAGCAGGACGCCGGCGAGCAGGGAGCGAAGGTTCACGTTGTCTCCTGGTGGTCTTCTCGGTGTCGTGCGTCGGGCGGGCGCCGGGCTCAGCCGGCGGCCGCCTCGCGGGCGATCATCGCGGCCAGCACGCGGCGGATGCGGATGGCGCCGGCATCGGCGGCCAGCAGCACCGGCTTCATCGCCAGCAGGTCGGTCTGCGCGCCCATGCTGCGCTGCTGCGCCTCGATCATCGGTGCGTCCTCGCCGTGGAAGGCGGTCTGCTGCCACTGACGCACGGCGGCGTCGGTGGCCGCGTCGCCGACCTTGTAGTTGCGCACCTGGCAGTAGAAGTAGTGGGTGGAGGTGCCGGTCTCCGGCGTGAAAAGGTGGGTGCCGATGCCGGCGAGCCCCTCCTCGCGCGGACGGCCGGCGGGCGTGACGCCGGCGTCCAGCCGCACGCAGCCCGGCGCGTTCCAGGTGATCTCGGTCCAGCGGTCGACCACCTCGTCGCCGCCGCGGTCCCAGTAGCGGGCGTACATCGGCGGGATGCGGATGGCCGGGTACCAGAAGCGGCTGCGCACCGTGTCGCCGTCCTGCTGCACCGCGTGCTCGCCGCGCGGCGACTCGGCGCCCATGTTGCTGCGGTGCAGGACATGGGTGTGGCTGAGGTCGGCCAGGTTGTCGACCAGCAGCTCGTAGTGCGCCTGCACCTGCTTGTAGCCCGGCACCTTGGCCCAGCCCGGTTCGTCCAGGTAGCCGAAGTCGGGCACCGCGGTGGTCGCGGCCCGGGCGGGCTCGCCCATCCACAGCCACAGCAGCCCGTGGCGCTCGACCACCGGGTAGGTCTTCACGCGCGCGGCGGCCGGCAGGTGGCCGTCGAAGGGGTTGGCCACGCAACGGCCGTCGGGGTCGAACTGCAGGCCGTGGTAGCCGCACTCGATGCGGTCCCCGAGCTTGCGGCCGCGGTGCAGCGGCACGAAGCGGTGCGGGCAGCGGTCGGCCAAGGCCACCGGCGTGCCGGCGTCGTTGCGGTACAGCAGCACCGGCTCGTCGAGGATGCGGCGGGTGAAGAGCCCGTCGCCGACCTCGTCGGCCCAGGCCGCGGCGTACCAGGCGTTGCGAAGGAAGGCCAAGCGGTTGTCTCCTGTGGTCCTGCCGACCGGCGTCAGCGGTCGTCTTGGGTGCGCAGCCGGGGGAACAGCGCCAGCGCATGGCGCCGGGCGATGCCGGTGGCGGCGGGATCGCTGGCCGCGGCGGCCTGCACCGCCTCGCCGGTCATCTGCAGCACGGTCTCCGGGCAGTACGGCCAGTCGCTGCCGAACAGCACCCGGTCGGCCGGCGCCACTTGGCGCAGCGCGGCCAGCACGGCCGGCCCGGCGGCCTGCGCGGTGTCGAACCAGAAGCGGCCGATCTCCTCCAGGATGCCGGCGCCGGTCTCGGCGGCGAAGCGGGCGTCGATGGCCGGCGCCAGCGACAGCCGCCAGGCCAGGTAGGGCAAGGTGCCGCCGGCATGGGCCAGGATGAAGCGGATGCGCGCGAAGCGCCGTGTGGCGCCGGAGAAGATCAGGCGGGTGACGCCGCGCGTGGTGTCGAACGGGAACTCGGTGAGGAAGGCCGGCAGCGGCGTGTCCAGCGCCCGGCTCGACGGGTGGAAGTTGGGGTGGACGAAGACCACCGCCGCGCGCGCGTCCAGCTCGCGCAGCACCGGGTCGAACGACGGGTCGCCGAGGAAACGTTCGCCGTAGCTGGCAAGCAGGCAGACGCCGTCGAGCTTCAGCACGTCCAGCGCATGGGCGACCTCGGCGCAGGCGCCGTCGACGTCGGGCAGCGGCAGCGTGGCGAAGGCGCCGAAGCGCGCCGGGTGCTGCGCGATGGCCTCGGCCGCCTCCTCGTTGCACCGCCGGGCCAGCGCGCGGGCGGCGGCGTCGTCGCCGAAGTGCACGCCGGGCTGCGAGATGGAGGTGATGGCGGTGGCGATGCCGTGGCGGTCCATCACCGCCAGCGCGCCCGGCACCGACCAGTCGGGGAAGCCGCTGGCGATGGTGGCGCCGCGGCCGGCGCGCAGCGCCGCCGCCTTGAACGCCGGCGGCACCGCGTGGAAATGGACGTCGATCTTCATGGGTCTGGTTCGGTCGGGGCGACGGCCTCGGCCGGCACCGCCACCGAGCGTAGGCAGCGGCCCCCGCGGCGTCGAGACGGCGCGCCTTATGGGCCGGCTAAGGAGCGCTTATGCCACCATCGCCGGATGCAGAACATCGACCTGCACACGCTGAAGGTGTTCGACGAGATCGTGCGCACCGGCAGCCTGTCGCGCACGGCGGAACGGCTGGGCCTCAGCCAGCCGGCCATCAGCATCTCGCTGGCCAAGCTGCGGCGCAGCTTCGACGACGCGCTGTTCGTGCGGGTGGGCCATGCCATGAAGCCGACGCCGCAGGCCGAGGCGATGGTCGACAGCGTGCGCGCCGCCATCCGCGCCATCGAGCACACGCTCACCAGCCGGCTGGACTTCGAGCCGGCGACCACCCGGCGCACCTTCCGCCTGGCGATGACCGACGTCGGCCAGATCGTGCTGCTGCCGCGCCTGCTCGGCGCGCTGGGGCGGCAGGCGCCGAGCGCCGACCTGGAGATCGTCAACCTGACGCTGCAGACCCCAGACCTGCTGGAAGCCGGCGAGGTGGACCTGGCGATCGGCTTCCTGCCCGAGCTGCCGGCGGGCTTCTTCCAGCAGGCGCTCTTCGACGAGCGGTTCGCCTGCCTGGTGCGCACCGGGCACCCGCGCGTCCGCGGCGCGCCGACGCTGGACCAGCTGCGCGCCGAAGCCCATGTGGCCGTGGTCACCGCGGGCAGCGCCCACACCTCGATGGACCGGGCGCTTGATTCGCTGGGCGTCGAACGCCGGGTGGCGGTGCGCATCCCGAACTTCCTCGGGCTGCCGACGGTCATCGGCGGGTCCGACCACGTCTGCCTGCTGCCCGGGCGTGCCGCCGCCATCATGGCCGAGCAGCCGGCGGTGACCGCCTGGCCCCTGCCCTTCGAACTGCCGGGCTACGTGGTCAAGCAGCACTGGCACCGTCGCCAGATGGCCGACCCGGCCCACCGCTGGCTGCGCCAGCTGGTGGGCGAGCTGTTCCTGGCGGAAGTCCGCGCGCCGGCCGAAGCGCTGGGCCGCGGCGCGGTCAGCGACGCGCCGCCGCGGGCCGCGAGCCGCTGAACAGCTGCTCCGTCACCAGCCGTCGGAAGAAGCGCTGCGCCGGCTCGTCCTCGTGGCGGCGGCTCCAGTGCAGGCTCACGGCGAAGTCGCCCATCGGCAGCCGCGGCTCGACGATGGCGAAGCCGCCGTGCTGCGCGATGCCGCGCGCCACCTCGTCGGGGATGAGCAGGCCGAGGTCGCTGTCGCGCACCACCGCCGGCAGCGCCAGGAAGTGCGACGCCACCAGCCGCAGCCGCGGCCCCAGCCCCAGCTGCTGCAGGATGCGCAGCGTCTCCGAATGCGAGCGCACCGCCGCGAACTCCAGCGGGGCCAGGTCCGACAGCGCCGGCCGCGCCCGGCGCCGCCGGGCCAGCGCGTGACCCTCGCGCAGCAGCACCACGTAGCGGTCGTGCAGCAGCAGCGCACGGCGGGTGTCCCTCACGCCGGGCAGGAAACCGAAGGCGAAGTCGAGTTCGCCGTCGTCCAGCGCGGCGGCGATGCGGGCCTGCGGCAGCGCCTGGCATTCCAGCCGCACGGCGGGCGCGTGGCGGTGCAGCGCCGCCATCAGCGACGGCAGGAAGCGGGCCTCGCCGATGTCGCTCAGGTGCACGCGGAAGGTCCGGCCCGAGCGCTGCGGGTCGAAGGCTTCGCCGTCGCCCAGCGCCTGCGCCATCAGCGCCAGCGCCGCCGCCACGGTGGGCGCCATGCGGTGCGCGCGCGCCGAGGGCTGCATGCCGCCGGCCGCCCGCGCGAACAGCGGGTCGCCCACCCGCAGCCGCAGCCGGGTCAGCGCCTGGCTGGCGGCCGGCTGCGTCATGCCCAGCTGCTCCGCCGCACGGCCGACGTGCCGGGTCTGGTAGACCGCGTCGAACAGCCGCAGCAGGTTGAGGTCCAGCCGGCGCACGGCGTCGCCGGCCTCGTCGTGCATCGTCATGCGGCGCGCTTATTCCGCTTAGTCGGCTCATCTTATTGCCTGATGACGCGGCACTTCCCATACTGGCCGGTCCGCCCCGCCGCCCGCCGTCCACCATGCCCACCGTCCGCCACGCCGTCCTCGACCTGCTGCGCGACCTGCGCATGACCACCGTGTTCGGCAACCCCGGCTCGACCGAGCTGCCGCTGTTCCTCGACTTCCCGTCGGACTTCCGCTACGTGCTCGGCCTGCAGGAATCGGTGGTCATCGCCATGGCCGACGGCCATGCCCAGGCCACCCGCAACGCCGCCTTCGTCAACCTGCATTCGGCCGCCGGCGTGGGCCATGCCATGGGCAACATCTTCACCGCGCACAAGAACCGCACGCCGATGGTCATCACCGCCGGCCAGCAGGCGCGGTCCATCCTGCCCTTCGACCCCTTCCTGTTCTCGCGCGAGGCCACCGAGCTGCCCAAGCCCTACGTCAAGTGGAGCATCGAGCCGGCGCGGGCCGAGGACGTGCCCGCCGCCATCGCCCGCGGCTACCACCTGGCCATGCTGCCGCCGCGCGGGCCGGTGCTGATCTCGGTGCCGGCCGACGACTGGGCCCGGCCCTGCGACCCGCTGCCGTCGCGCACCGTCGCCACCACGGTGCGGCCCGACGCCGCGGTGATGGCGCAGATCGGCCAGGCGCTCGACGCCGCGCAGCGGCCGGCCTTCGTCGTTGGCGGCGCGGCCGACCGTGACCAGGCGCTGCCGGCGCTGGTCGCCCTGGCCGAGCGCCACCGCGCCCGCGTCTTCACCGCGCCGATGGCCGGCCGCTGCGGCTTCCCGGAAGGGCACCCGCTGTTCGCCGGCTTCCTGCCCGCCATGCGCGAGCGCATCGTGCAACTGCTGGCCGGGCACGACGTGGTGTTCGCCGTCGGCGCGCCGGCCTTCACCTATCACGTCGAGGGCTTCGGCGCGCACCTGCCCGCCGGCGCCCGGCTGCTGCAGCTCATCGACGACCCGCACACCGCCGCCTGGACGCCCGAGGGGACGGTGGCGGTGGGCAGCCTCCTGCCGGGCCTGCAGGACCTGCTCGACCGTCCCGCACGCCCCGACCGGCCGTCGCCGCCGCGGCGCGAGCCGGCGCCCCGCGCCGAGCCCACGTCGCCGATGTCGGTGGCCTTCCTGATGCAGACGCTGGCCGAGGTGCGGCCCGCCGGCGCGGTGGTGGTCGAAGAGGCGCCCAGCGCCCGGCCGGTGATGCAGCGCCACCTGCCGATGCCCGGCGCCGACAGCTTCTACACCATGGACAGCGGCGGGCTGGGCTGGGGCCTGCCGGCCTCGGTCGGCGTGGCGCTGGGCCGGCCGGGCACGCGGGTGATCGCGCTGGTCGGCGACGGCTCCGCGATGTACGGCATCCAGGCGCTGTGGAGCGCCGCGCAGCTGAGGCTGCCGCTCACCGTCGTCATCGTCAACAACGGCCGCTACGCCGCGCTGCAGGAGTTCGCGCCCAGCTTCGGCTTCGACCGCGGCGCCGAGCTGCCGGGCACCGCGCTGCCCGCGCTCGACTTCTGCGCGCTGGCCCGCGGCCACGGGCTGGACGGCGTTCGCATCACCGAGGCCGGCGCGCTGGCCGAGGGCCTGCGCCAGGCCCTCGCCGACCCGGCGCCCCGCCTGGTCGAGGTGGTGGTGGCGTGACGGCATCATCGGCGTCGGCCCGACCCGACCCCAGACCAAGACCGAACCCATAGGAGACACCCGATGACCCCCGTCCGCTCGACCCCTTCCGGCGTGTCGCTGACCCGCGCCCTGGCGTTCGCCGCCGGCCTGCTGTGCGCGTCGCTGACGGCGCAGGCGCAGGCGCCGGCCGCGCCGGCGGCCTACCCGAACAAGCCGATCCGCCTGGTCGTGAACTTCCCGCCCGGCGGCGCCGCCGACACCATCGCCCGCGCGGTCGCCGCGCCGCTGCAGGACGCGCTGGGCCAGTCGGTGGTGGTGGAGAACCGCGCCGGCTCCGGCGGCAACCTGGGCGGCGACCTGGTGGCCAAGTCGGCGCCGGACGGCTACACGCTGCTGATGAGCTCCGGCGGCATGGTGTCGGTCAACCCCTTCATCTACCCCAAGATGCCGTTCGACCCGGCGAAGGACCTGACGCCGGTGGCGGCCGCCGCGCGGGTGCTGGTCTTCCTGGTCACCAAGCCGGCGCTGCCGGTGGACAACGGCAAGGCCTTCGTCGCCTACCTGAAGGCCAACCCCGGCAAGCTCACCTACGGCTCGCCGGGCAACGGCAGCTCGCCGCACCTGGCCGGCGAGATGTTCAAGAGCCAGGCCGGCGTGTTCGCGGTGCACGTGCCCTACCGCGGCGCCGCGCCGGCGCTGCAGGACCTGCTGGCCGGCCAGATCGACTACACCTTCGACCCCGGCATCGGCATTCCGCACGTCCGGGCCGGCAAGCTCAAGCTGCTGGCGGTGGGCAGCCCGAAGCGCTCGCCGCTGTTCCCCGACGTGCCGACGGTGGAGGAGGCGATGGGCCTGAAGGGCTTCGACGCCGACAGCGTGTTCGGCTTCTACGCGCCGGCCGGCACCCCGGCGGACATCGTCAACCGACTCAACCGCGAGATCAACCGCACGCTGGCCCTGCCCGCGGTGCGCGAGCGCATCCTGGCGCTGGGCGGCGAGCCGGCGCCGATGACGCCGGCGCAGTTCCACGCCAAGGCGGAGGAGGACGCGAAGCGCTTCGGCGCCATCATCCGCGAGCGCAAGATCGTCGCGGATTGAACTGAAGCCCCTGGTCGCCTTCGGCGACCTGTCCCCACAGGGATCGGATCGGAAACCCGTGGCCGCCGCCCATAATCGGCGGCCATGGACCTGCCCGCCCACCAACTGACCATGACGGTGCTGATGACGCCGGACACCGCGAACTTCGCGGGCAACGTGCACGGCGGCACCATCCTCAAGCTGCTGGACCAGGTGGCCTACGCCTGTGCCAGCCGCTACGCCGGCCGCTACGTGGTGACGCTGAGCGTGGACCAGGTGATGTTCCGCCAGCCCATCCACGTCGGCGAGCTGGTCACCTTCCTGGCGGCGGTCAACCACACCGGCACCTCGTCGATGGAGATCGGCATCAAGGTCATCGCCGAGGACATCCGCACGCAGGCCGTGCGGCATGTCAACAGTTGCTTCTTCACCATGGTGGCGGTGGACGACGAGCGCAAGCCGGTGCCGGTGCCGCCGCTGCGGCCCTTCAGCCCCGACGAACGCCGCCGCTTCGCGGCCGCCGAGGTGCGCAAGCAGCTGCGCCGCGAGATGGCCGAGCGCGCCGCGCAATTGATGCCGAGCTGATGCCGCGCTGATGCCCGGCGCGTGACGCTGAAGCGGGCGCTTCATCAACGCTTCGCGCCGCTGTCATCGGCGCTTTCCAGACTCGCAGGTTCCGATCACAACAAGGAACCTGCATGGACCACCGCCTCTTCACCGCCCGCCGCCTGGTCGCCCTGGCGTGCGCCCTCGCCGCCACCGGCGTGCACGCCGCCAACACGCTGACCGGCTTCGCCCTGCTGCCGGCCAACACCTTCGCGCCGGGGCCGACCTCGGGCCAGCTGACGGCGCCGTCCAACGGCGTCACGCCGCCCTACGTCAACCAGCAGCCGGTGCAGGGCTTCTCGGCGGTGCTGAACGGCCCGGTGGCCGGCAGCTACTTCGTCATGCCGGACAACGGCTTCGGCAACATCGCCAACTCGCCGGACTACCTGCTGCGCATGTACGCGGTGGCGCCGCAATGGCGCACGGCCAGCGGCGGCAGCGGCACGGTGACCCCGCTCCACTACGTCACCGGCGCACCCCAGCCCAGCTTCAACACCAGCACCTTCATCCAGCTGCGCGACCCCGACCAGCGGCTGGGCTTCAACCTCGTCGCCAACCAGACCAACTACCCCGGCTCGTCGATTCCGGTGGACCCGCAGCTCAAGGCCAACCGCTGGCTCACCGGCGGTGACCTGGACATCGAGGCGGTGCGGCAGGACCGCAACGGCAACCTCTGGTTCGGCGACGAGTTCGGCCCCTTCCTGGTCAAGACCGACGCCACCGGCAAGGTGCTGCGCAGCGAGATCGCGCTGCCCAACAGCACCGGCACCGGCGGCGCGCCGCTGGTGCAGTCGCCGCAGAACCCGTACGTGGCGCCGGGGCAGAACAACCTGCGCGGCTCCAACGGCTTCGAGGGCCTGGCCATCGACACCTCAGGCAACAAGCTCTACACGCTGCTCGAAGGGCCGCTGATCCCCGACGCCGACCAGAAGCGGCTGATCATCAACGAGTTCGACCTGGCCACCGAGGCCTACACCGGCCGCACCTTCGGCTACAAGCTCGACCCCAAGGGCACCAACATCGGCGACATGACGGCGATCAACGACCATGAGTTCCTGGTCATCGAGCGCAACGGCATCCAGGGCACCCAGCCGAACGCCGCCGACATGTTCAAGAAGGTCTACAAGATCGACCTGAACAAGGTCGACGCCAACGGCTTCGCCGAGAAGACCGAGGTGGTGGACCTGCTCAACATCGCCGACCCCAACGACCTCAACGGCGACGGCCGGCTGACCTTCGACTTCCCCTTCGTCACCATCGAGGACGTGCTGGTCGTCGACGCCCACACCCTGCTGGTGATCAACGACAACAACTACCCCGGCAACGGCGGCCGCACCACCGTGGGCCCGGACAACACCGAGTTCATCCTGGTCAGCCTGGACCAGCGGCTGGCGGTGGCGCCCATCCCCGAGCCGGAGACCTACGCGCTGATGCTGGCCGGGCTGGGCGCCCTGGGCGTTGCGGCCCGGCGCCGCCGTCGCCAAGGCTGAGGCACTGGCACCGGCGACGAACCGGGCCGTGCGCCCGGTTCAGTCGCGGAAGTTGTGGCCCAGCCGGTCGAGCCGGCGCAGCAGCGCCGGCCAGACGAAGTCGCCGCCCAGGCCGCCGGTCTGCACCCGCATCGCCTCCCGCGTGCCGGCGATGATCTGCGGGTCGACGGCCGTCAGCGGCGCGCCGCCGCTCTGCGCCATCACCTGGATGCGGCAGGCCGACTCGAAGGTGTGCATCGACAGGAAGGCGTTGCCCACGCTGCGGCCCACCGTCAGCAGGCCATGGTTGCGCAGCACCAGAAAGGTGTTGCGGCCCAGGTCGGCCTGCAGGCGGGGGCCCTCGTCGGGCCGGAAGGCCACGCCTTCGTAGTCGTGGTAGCCCACCGAGGCCAGCACGAAGGTGGCCTGCTGGGAGATCGGCAGCACGCCGTCGCGCTGGGCGCTCACCGCCACGCCGGCCATGGTGTGGGTGTGCAGCACGCACTGCACGTCGGGCCGGGCGGCGTGCACCGCGCTGTGGATGACGAAGCCGGCCGGGTTCACCGGGTGCGGCGAGTCGATCACCTTGCGGCATTCGCTGTCCACCTTGACCAGCGACGAGGCGGTGATCTCCTCGAACATCAGCCCGTACGGGTTGATCAGGAAGTGGTGCTCCGGTCCGGGCACCCGCACGCTGATGTGGGTGAACACCAGGTCGTCCCAGCCGGACAGGGCGACCAGCCGGTAGCAGGCGGCCAGGTCCTGGCGCAGCTGCCATTCCTCGGCGGAGACCTGGTCGCGGACGGCGGCGGTGGCGGGGTTCATGCGGTACTCCTGGCAGGGTCGTGGTGGGCGATTGGGACACGGCGCGGCGGGCCCGGATGTCAACAACCCGACAACCCCAGGGAATGTCCCTGCCGCGAGGCGGGCCGGCCTCCACCCGTCACCCGCGGCTCCCACCGCTTCAGCGGCTCCGCTGCTTCACCCACGCCTCCACCTTGTCGCTGCCGCCGATCAGTTGACCGTTCACGAACAGTTGCGGCACCGTCCCGGCCCGCGCGATCGCGCCAAGCGCGCGCGTGCGGATGCTGTGCGGCAGCGGCACGTCGGCGTACGGGACGCCGGCTTCGTCCAGCAGTTGCTTCGCCTTGGCGCAGAAGGCGCAGCCCTCGCGCGTGAGCAGCGCCACCTGGTCCGGCTCGCGGGCGTCCCGGTTGACGTAGTGCAGCAGCGTATCGGCATCGGAGACCTTGAACGGGTCACCCGGCTCCTCCGGCTCCACGAACATCTTCTCGACCACACCGTCGCGCACGAGCATCGAGTAGCGCCACGACCGCTTGCCGAAGTTCAGGTCGCTCTTGTCGACCAGCATGCCCATCTGCTCGGTGAAGGCGCCGTTGCCATCCGGCAGCATGAAGACGTTGTCGCACTCCTGGCTCTTGGCCCATTCCTCCATGACGAACGGGTCGTTCACGGCGATGCAGACCACCTGGTCGACGCCGTTCTGCTTGAACGTGGGGGCCAGCTCGTTGAAGCGGGGCAGGTGCGTGCTGGAGCACGTCGGCGTGAAGGCGCCGGGCAGCGAGAACACGGCGACGGTGCGCCCCTTGAACAAATCGTCGGAGCTGATGTCCTTCCATTCGTTGTCTGCGCGGTAGCGGAACCTGACGTGCGGGACGGGCTGGCCTTCGCGGGCGGGTTGGGGCATGGCTTGGCACTCCGGCTGCTGACGATCGCTGGATTCTGCGCGGGCTGCGGCACTTCGCGAGCCCGCTCGCCGCGCGCGAAAATCACCCGACATGTCGTCGACGCCACCGCCACCGCCCGCCCAGCCCCGCAACCCGCTGCATGGCAAGACCCTAGAGGCCATCCTCACCGAGCTGGTGGCGCACTACGGCTGGGACGGCCTCGCGCAGCGCGTGGCCCTCCGTTGCTTCAGCAGCCAGCCGAGCATCGGCTCCAGCCTGAAGGTCCTGCGCAAGACACCGTGGGCGCGCGAGAAGGTCGAGGGCCTGTACCGCTTCATGCTGCGGGACCTGCGGCGCGGTGGCCCGCCAGACGCTCAAGGATGAGCGCCGACCCGACCGCGAAGTACCTGGCGGCCTATCCGCCTGACCTGCGCGCGCAGGTGCGGGTGTTGATCGCCGAGGGGCGGCTCCTCGCAAGCCTGATGCGGCGCCATCCCGAGCGCCACGACATCGCCAGCGACGCCGCGCTGTACGAGTATGTGCAAGAGCTGAAGAGCCGCCACATGCGCAACGCCGGGCCGCTGGCCAAAGTGCTCTACGACAGCCGGCTGCACCTGACCCACCGGGCCCTGGGCACGCACACGACCGTGTCGCGCCCGCAAGGCGGCAACCTCAAGGCCAAGCGCGAGATCCGCATCGCCAGCCTGTTCCGCCAGGCCCCCGCCGCATTCCTGAGGACGATCGTCGTGCATGAGCTTGCGCACCTGAAGGAGCGCGAGCACGACAAGGCGTTCTACGCCCTGTGCACCCACATGGAGCCCGACTACCACCAGCTGGAGTTCGATGTCCGGATGTGGCTGACGGGGCTGGAGGCTGGCGGGGTGCAGGGTGGCGTGTCGGGCTGAAGACGCTTCTGGATAGGCAGAAGGCTGCGTCAGACTCTGGTTGCAGTCGCTCAGCCTCGCGCACGGGGAGGACCGCTCTCGGCCAGAAGTCGTCTTTAGTGACTGTCACCTTTCCGGCTGGCCATCCGCTCCGACCCGACCACGACCGGCTCGAAACCCCGAAGCCCGCCTGGGTGATTGGCCGCTACTTGAGGTCCGGGATCTCGTCCGGCACGGGCACCGATGAGTCCCTCCGCGCCATCACAGCGCGCATGTGGCTATGTGCATGACGCGCGAGTGGTCCGCGCAGCTTGTCTGGAATGAACCAGAACCCGAGAACGGCCAAGAGCACGGTCAGGCCAGCGGAGATCCCGGGCTCCGACTCCGCTAGGCTTGTGCCCAGCAGCGTCAGGGCTCCGAAGAGGCCCGCAATCTCGAACCGAAGCCGTCGATAGACCGAACGTCCCGCCCGCATGCCCTCTGCAGCCACCTGGGCCCTGCGCTGCCTTTCGGCCTCCATCAGTTCGCCGACCGTCCGCTCCAGCTTGCCCTTGGAGATCTCATGAGACTCTGCCGCAAGGCGCTGGCGTTCGATCTCCTCACGCAGCAGTTTGGCGTCGCGAGCGTGTGCCTCAGATGCGGCACTCATGGCCGTAGAGAGCTGCTCAACAACGACCGCGTGGCCCGCCTTGACCGCCGCAATTGCAGCTTCTGCCTTCTTGCGCTCCGCTTCGGCCGCATAGTCTCCGGCCGCGAGTTTCACTTTCTCGAGGATGAACGGCAGGCGCTCCTTAGTCACGTCCTCCGGGTCGCCACGCGTTGCCCGCATCAGCGCGCTTGCACCCTCTCGGTCCTCGAGCAGTGCTGCGATGTCTTGTGCAGCTTCTTTACCGCTCAGCTCAAGCATCAGGTTGTAGGCGCGAGCCTTGATGTCAGGTCGCGGTCTGACCGCGGCGGAGCAGTGAGCCAGCAGGCGCGCTCTGGAAATCTTGCCATCACCGCCGCCCTTACGCAGCCAGAGATAGCCGGCAAATTGCTTGTCAGACAAGGCCACCGGGACCCCGCGTTCAATCTTCGCCGCGGCATGAGAGGTCGCGCCTTTCAGCCAAAGCCGCCAGGATTCATTCGCGATTCCGACCAGGGCCGTATTTCGAGTTAGCAGCAGCGCCTTCGCGTCGCAGAGTCGAGTGCAAACATCGCCTGTGTCTCGGAGAGAGATCATGGACCACACCGACTTCCGGTCGTGGGCCTTGGCCTCATCGTTTCGCCACGCCTGCATACGTGAGCTCATGTACGACTCGATGTCGCCCACTGATGTCATCGACTTGCGATGCAGAGGGGTTTCCGGGTCTCGGTGCACAGCGATGCCGAGTCGCTGCTCTGCACGCTCTGCAACGCGACCAGTTAGTGCTGCAAGGGCTGTAGGGGCAGCCGTTGTGCCCCAACCAGACGCCACTTGATTGATCCCCGACCGCAGGAACTCCAGCCGCGCCTTGACCGCGGTCTCGGCCTCCGCAACGCAGTGGTCGAACACTGCCGGTTTCGCGCCGCCCTCGTGAATCGCTTCGAGCAACTCCAGGCCGTACTCCTCGTACTCTCCGTTCACACCCAGCATGTCGAGGAGAAGGGGCGAATCAAGATAGACAGTCAACCCGTCGAGCGGCGCGTTGTCCCCTGACGGCTCTCGAAAGCATGCGATCGCCTCAGCCGCCATGTTGGCAAAGGCGACATTCGATACACGATCGAAGGCCTGGGGATAGTTGCTGCGGAGGTCCAGCAAGAACTGCGAGACCAGGAAGTCAAGATGTAACTCCTCTGGATCACTTCGCTCAGCTTTAGGCTGGGGCTTCTTCAGCGTGATGGTTTCCGCTGTCCGCTTGGCGGAAATCGACACTTCACGCCGAGTAAGCAACCGCATCGAATCAACGTTTAGAAGGCGATCGAGGAAGGCGGCCTCGAGCCAGGACTGCTCCTTGCCTTCTATTCTTCCATCGGTCCGGCAGTACTCAAGGAACGAGTTAAGTACGTTCTCAACGTCTGCTTCCGTCACGGGCGGCGCTGCGGCGACATCGCCAATGGTCTTCCCGGGCGCGTAGCGATAGACCGCCGACGAAGCGTGGCCAGATACGAGCAGCAGAATCCCCTCGGCCGCGAGTTGCTCTGTCAGCCCCAGCGCGGCCAAGCGGGGAATCGAGATCCCAAAGCGCTGGGCCACCGCATTGCAGAACTTGGCGGCGTCAAAGAGGTCACCGGCGAATTCTTGACAGGCCTCGGCGAGAAATGGTGTTATCGCCTGACCGATTCCCAGGCCCGGCTGCTGCAGGCGATCAGCCAGTACACAATAGGCTATGAGCGTTCGCTTCGGCCTGGCATCTGCTCCCATGTCTCTCCCCAACAGGCTGCTTTTCTCTCGCCAGTTTAGCCTGCCGTACCGAGGCCTCGACTGGAGGCGTGCCGCAGATTGCCGGCGGATTCGGATTCGCCAAACCGTTGATTCGCATGGACCCCATGATGTGGAACTCAGTAAACGGGGAATTCGTCATTCATTTGTGGCGCTCTTTGGCATCGACACCGAAAGCCGACGTGGGCATCTCGATTTGAGCTTCGACCTCCGGCTGCTTGAATGCAATCGCGCCGAGCCACCCGAGGGCTGTGTAGCCCGATACGGCGAGTCTGACGCTGAGGTGGTCGGCGATGATCTTGTTGGACTCGCAGGGTCGCCGTCGAGGTATTTGAGTGCAACACGATGCCTGCCCTCACCGCGCGTCGCTATGGTCTGACGGGCGGCTTCAGGGCGACGTAGTTGAAGGGGCGGGGGGTCGGCTTCGGGTCGGAAGGAGCCGCCCATTGCAATTGGCTATGTGGCCGCAACCGCTGCATTGCTGCCATTGACGTCGCGAAGAAAGCGACCACAGAGGCTCAGCTGCAGCTGACAAGCTGGCGGTCAGACCATGTGAAATGCAGCCCCAAGCAGGTGTCCGGCCGTCCATGAAGCTGCCCCGCGCGACGAGGCGTCCTGGCTCGACCTAGGCCCGTACCTGCAGAGCGTGATGCTGGCCGCCCGCGGCCTGGACACCTGCCCGCAGGTGAGCCTCGCGCCCGACCACGCGGTCATCGCGCCGCGGTTGGGCATGCCGGCCGACCCCGTGACGGTGTGCGGCCTGTCGCTGGGCTGACGTGACGAGCAGGCGCCGGTGGCTGCGCTGGGCATCCCCCGGCGCACCGTGGACGGGTTCGTGCAGACCCGCGGCTTCCGGCCGTGCCCTGGCGGCTCAGCCGTTCGGCTTCAGCGTCACCTTGGTCCAGCCGTCCTCGCGGGCGTCGAAGTTCTTGTACGCCTCCGGCGCCTGCTCCAGCGGCAGCTCGTGCGAGACGATCCACGACGGCTCGACCTTGTCCTGCTCGATGAGGCGGCTGAGGAAGCGGTTGTAGGCCTTCACCGGGCACTGGCCGGTGCCCAGCTTCTGGCCCTTGAACCAAAACATGCCGAAGTCGAAGGCCATCTGCCCGCGCCGCTGCAGCGCCTCCTTGGCGTTCGGGTCCTGCGGCACGAACACGCCCACGCAGCCGATGTGGCCGGTGAACTTCACCGCGTTGACGAGGTTGTTCATCGTGAGGTTGGGCACCTCCTCCTGGTGCCGGTTGCAGCACTGGTAGCCCACGCACTCGCAGCCGCAATCCGCGCCGCGGCCGCCGGTCAGCTCCATCACCCGCTCGAGGCCGCCGCCTTCGGTGTCGTCGATGGCCACCGCGCCGATCTGCTCGGCCAGCGCCAGCCGGTCCTTGTGGGTGTCGACCACCATCACCAGGCTCGCGCCCTTGACCGTGGCCGACAGCGCCGCCATCAGGCCCACCGGTCCGGCGCCGTAGATCACCACCGACTGGCCGGGCCGCAGCTGTGCCATCTCGGTGGCGTGGTAGCCCGTCGGGAAGATGTCCGACAGCATCACATAGTCGTTCTGCTTCTCCGCCGCGTCGCGCGGCAGGATCAGGCAGTTGTAGTCGGCGTAGGGCACGCGAAGCAGTTGCGCCTGCCCGCCGTGGTAGGGCCCCATGTCGGCAAAGCCATAGGCCGCGCCGGCAAGGCCCGGATTGCAGGTCAGGCAGTAGTTGCTCAGGCCCCGCTCGCAGTTCTCGCAGAAACCGCAGCCGATGTTGAACGGCACCGACACCATGTCGCCGACCTTGACCTGGTCGACGGCCGGGCCGACCTCGATCACCTCGCCGACGTTCTCGTGGCCGAGGATGCGGCCGGGCCGCATGTCGGTGCGGCCCTCGTACATGTGGAGGTCGGAGCCGCAGATGTTGGTGCGGGTGATGCGGACCACCGCGTCGGTCGGACGCTCGATCCGCGCGTCGGGCATGTCCTGGACGCTGACGTCGCGCGGCCCGTTGTAGACGAGGGCCTTCATGACGCCACCTTCTTCTTTCCGGCCGGCATGGGCGCCGGCTTACCGCTCTGCAGTTCCTTCTTCCGCGCATACAGCCGTGGCGCCAGGCCGCGCAGGTCCGCGGTGGAGTAGCGCGCCTTCAGGAACACCTGCTCGCGCTCGTCCATCACGTGGTCCATGACGGTGGCGAAGAGTTGCTGCACCGTGCCGTCATACGCCGCGTCGGTGGGCGGCATGGCCTGGATCTGGGCGATCGCCGCCTTGGCCTCGGCGTGCTCTTCCAGCGCCTCGTCCATCAGCACATCGTCCCGGATGGCGGCCCGCACCTCGGGATAGAAGATCTCCTCTTCGATCTGCGTGTGCACGCCGAGGTCGCCACAGATCTTCAGCGCGAGCCGCTGTTTCGCCTCGGGCGCCGCGCCGTTGTCGCACAGGGCCTGGTAGTCGAGGAACAGTTTCTGGACCAGTTTGTGGTCCGCATCCAGCAGGTCGACGGCGTCGACGTAGGCAAGCGTGGCGCTCATGGGGAATCCTTTCGAGGGGGTCGATGGAGTCTGGACCGGCGGTTCCATGTCGGCCACCCAGGGCGCACCGGCACTCTGTATCCGATCCCCGGGGCGGGATTCACGCTGACAACAGTCCTCCGCTTCACCGACAGGCGGTGATCCCGTCCGCCGCTGGTGGCTCACCCGCTGGCCGCCTAAGGTGATGTCCACCACTCCAAGGAGGCGTCTATGGGCAAGTACTTCATCGCTTGGTTGCTCGGCGTCCCGGGCATCGTCCTCGTGCTGCTCTATTTCTTCTTTCGGTGAACCACCGAAGCGCGTCGAAGGCTCCTGTCAGGGATCGTTCTCCCAGAAACCGACGGCCGGCGGCACCTGAATTGCCAGCGTTTTTGCTCCACAACACACAGGAGACCTCCATGAAGGCCAAACTTGTTGCGCTCATCGCAGGCGCCGCCCTCGTCGGCATCGCCCAGGCACAGTCCGCCGTCGGCGAAGCCGCGCGTGACACCGGCGCCGCCGCCAAGGCCGCGGTGACCCCCGGCGACCAGAACATGGGCCGCACCCCCGAACAACCGCAGCGGCGGCCTCATGGGCAATGACCAGCCCGGCGGCGCGGCGGGCCGTGCCGCGGAGGCGGCGGTGACGCCGGGCGACCAGAACATGGGCCGGACCCCGAACAACCGCAGCGGCGGTCTGATGGGCAACGACCGCACCGGCACCGACGCCGGCACCAACGTTCGCAGCACCCGCGCGCCGCGCGCCGACCGGGGCTGATCGACGGCGGACGGGCCGGGCCAGGCCCGGTCCGCTCGGCCACGGCCAAGCTCAGCCCCGCTCCCACCCCCCACCCAACGCCCGGATCAACCCCACCGTCGCCTGCGCCTGCGCCGCGCGCACCTGCACCTGCTGGCGGCGGTTGCGCAGCTCGCTGCGCTGGGCGTCGAGCAGTTCGAGCTGGCCGATGAGGCCGTTGCGGTAGCGCACGCCGGACAGCGCGGTGGCGCGGGCCGCGGCGGCCACGGCGCGGGTCTGGGCTTCGGCCTGGGCGCGCAGCAGGCGCAGCGACGCCAACTCGTCCTCCACCTCGCGCACCGCCACCAGCACCTGTTCGCGGTAGCCGGCCGCCGCGCCGTCGAACTCGGCGCGGGCGTTGGCGATGCCGGCGTCGCGCCGGCCGCCGTCGAAGATCGGCAGCGACAGCAGCGCACCGAGGCCCCACGCCCTGGACGACCAGCGCAGCAGGTCGCCCAGGTCGGGCGACGCGGTGCCGGCCGAGGTGGTCAGCGACAGGCTGGGGAACCACGCCGCCTGCGCCACGCCGATGCGGGCCTGCGCGGCCAGCAGCCGGCGCTGCGCC
Organism: Aquabacterium sp. J223; assembly: GCF_024666615.1. NCBI lineage: Bacteria > Pseudomonadati > Pseudomonadota > Betaproteobacteria > Burkholderiales > Sphaerotilaceae > Aquabacterium > Aquabacterium sp. J223. The sequence continues at coordinate 4,316,279 of NZ_CP088297.1, forward strand.
GAGGCCACGTCGGGCCGCCGCGCCAGCACGGTGGCGGGCAGGCCGGCGGGGATGGCGGGCAGCGCGGTGTCGAACGCGCCGTCGGTGGCCGCCAGCGCGAAGCCCGATGCCGGTTCGCCCAGCAGCTGCGCCAGCGCATGTTCCAGCAGCTGGCGCTGCCGCTCCACGCTCAGCGCGTCGGACTCGGTGCCCGCCAGTTCGCTCTTCACCCGTTCGGCGTCCAGTTCGCCGACGTCGCCGGCCGACAGCCGGCGCTCGGTCAGGCGCAGCGTGTCGCGCTGGGCGCGCAGGGTGTCGGCCACGATGGCGCGCTCGGCGTCCAGGCCGCGCAGCGCCAGGTAGGTCTGCGCCACGCTGGCCTGCACCATCAGCCGCGTGCTCTCCAGCAGCGCGGCCTGGGCCTCGGCGTCCAGCGACGCGGCATCGCTGGCCCGTGCCAGGCGGCCGGACAGGTCCACCTCCCAGTTCAGCCGTGCGGCCAGGCTGTCCTGGGTGAACGGCCGGTTCGCCAGCAGCGGCTGCGTGGCCCGGTTGGCGCCGGCGGCGAGGTCGATCACCGGGCGGCGCTGGGCCTGCGCCTGCAGCAGCAGCGACTGGGCCTGCGCCAGGCGCGCGGCCGCGGTCTGCAGCGAGGTGTTGCGCTCGCCGGCGCGCTGCACCAGGTCGTCGAGCACCGGGTCGTTGAACACCGACCACCAGCGGCCGCGCGGCTGCGCGTCGGCCGGCGCGGCGACGGTCCACCGGCCGGCCTGCGGGACGGCCGCACCGGCCGAGCCGGCGTCGGCCGTCGACTGTTCCTTGAAGGCGACGGGCACCGGCTGCAGGGCCTGCGTGTCCACCGGAGGCGGCGCGGTGGCGCAGCCGGCCAGCAGCAGGGCGGCGAACAGGGAAGTGAAGGCAAAGGATCGGGTCATGGTGGGCTCCCTGGTCTCATTCGTGGTGGGACCGCGGCGCCGCGGGCTGCGCCGCCGTGACGGCACCGCCGTGGGTCACCACCGGCGCGTGCTGCCCGCCGTGGTGCGCCAGCGGCCGGTTGCCGGCCATGCGCCGCAGCACCACGTAGAACACCGGCGTGAGGAAGAGGCCGAAGGCGGTGACGCCGATCATCCCGGCGAACACGGCCACGCCCATCGCGCTGCGCATCTCGGCACCGGCGCCGGTGGACAGCACCAGCGGCAGCACGCCCATGACGAAGGCCAGCGAGGTCATGAGGATGGGCCGAAGCCGCAGCCGCGCCGCCTCCACCGCGGCCTGCACCGGCGTGCGGCCGGCGATCTCCAGCTCGCGGGCGAACTCGACGATGAGGATGGCGTTCTTCGCCGAGAGGCCCACCAGCACCACCAGGCCGATCTGGGTGAAGACGTTGTTGTCGCCGCCGTCCAGCCAGACCCCGGTCATCGCCGCCAGCAAGCCCATCGGCACGATGAGGATGATGGCGATCGGCAGCGTCAGGCTTTCGTACTGCGCGGCCAGCACGAGGAAGACCAGCAGGATGGCCAGCGGGAACACCCAGACGGCGGAGTTGCCGGCCAGGATCTCCTGGTAGGTCAGCTCGGTCCATTCGAAGCTGACGCCGGGCGGCAGCGTCTCCTTGGCGATGCGCTCGATCGCGTCCTGCGCCTGGCCCGACGAATAGCCGGGCGCCGGGCCGCCGTTGATGTCGGCCGAGAGGAAGCCGTTGTAGCGCATGGCGCGCTCCGGCCCGAAGCTGGGCTCCACGGTCATCAGCGCCGACAGCGGCACCATCTCGCCCGACGCCGACCGCACCTTGAGCAGCCCCACGTCCTCGGCCCGCGCGCGGAAGGGCGCGTCGGCCTGCACCCGCACCGAGTAGGTCCGGCCGAACTGGTTGAAGTCGTTGACGTACAGGCTGCCGAGGTAGATCTGCAGGGTGTCGAAGATGTCGGTCACCGGGATGCCGAGCTGCCGCGCCTTGGTGCGGTCGATGTCGGCATAGAGCTGCGGCACGTTGACCTGCCAGCTCGAGAACACGCCCGCCAGCTCCGGCGCCTGGTAGGCCTTGGCCATGAAGGCCTTGACGGCCTGGTCCATGGCCTCATAGCCCACCGAGCCGCGGTCCTGCAGCTGCAGCTTGAAGCCGCCGGTGGTGCCCAGCCCGGCCACCGGCGGCGGCGGGAACATGACGATGAAGGCGTCCTCGATGCCGGCGAAGGCCTTGTTCAGTTCGCCGGCGATCGCCTGCGCGCTGAGGGACGGATCCCTGCGCTCGTCGAAGGGCTTCAGCATCGCGAAGGCGATGCCCGAGTTCGAGCTGTTGGTGAAGCCGTTGATCGACAGCCCCGGGAAGGCCAGCGAGCCCTCGATGCCCGGCGTCTTCTTCATGATGTCGCCCATGCGGCGGATCACCTCGTCGGTGCGGTCCAGCGTGGCGCCGTCGGGCAGCTGGGCGAAGCCGATCAGGTACTGCTTGTCCTGCGTCGGCACGAAGCCCGAGGGCACGGCCTTGAACAGCAGCACCGTGGCGCCGGCCAGCACGAGGTAGACGCCGAAGGCCATCGCCTTGCGCGACAGGACGCCCTGCACGCCGCGGCCGTAGGCGGTGGAGCCGCGGCCGAAGGCGTTGTTGAAGCCGCGGAACAGCCAGCCGAAGGCACGGTCCATGCCGCGCGTCAGCGCGTCCCTCGGCGCGTCGTGGCCCTTGAGCAGCAGCGCGGCCAGCGCCGGCGACAGCGTCAGCGAGTTGACCGCCGAGATCACCGTGGAGATGGCGATGGTCACCGCGAACTGCTTGTAGAACTGCCCCGTCAGGCCGCTGATGAAGGCCAGCGGCACGAACACCGCCACCAGCACCAGGGCGATGGCGATGATGGGACCGGACACCTCGCGCATCGCGCGGTAGGTGGCGTCGCGGGGCGACAGGCCGGCGGCGATGTTGCGCTCGACGTTCTCCACCACCACGATGGCGTCGTCGACCACGATGCCGATGGCCAGCACCAGTCCGAACAGGCTCAGGGCGTTGATCGACAGCCCCAGCAGGTGCAGCACGGCGAAGGTGCCGACGATGGACACCGGCACCGCCAGCAGCGGGATGATGGACGCGCGCCAGGTCTGCAGGAACAGGATGACGACCAGCACCACCAGCAGCACCGCCTCGATCAGCGTGTGCACCACCGATTCGATCGACGCCCGCACGAACTGCGTCGGGTCGTAGGCGATGCGGTACTCCACGCCCTCGGGCATCTGTTTCTGCAGCTCGTCCATCGTGGCGCGCACCGCGGCCGAGATGTCCAGCGCGTTGGAGCCGGGCGCCTGGAAGACCCCGGTGCCCACCGCCGGCGCGTTGTCCAGCAGGCTGCGCAGCGAGTAGTCGGCCGCGCCCAGCTCGATGCGGGCGATGTCGCGCAGGCGCACCACGCTGCCGCCCGGCCCGCTCTTGACGATGATGTCGCCGAACTCGGCCTCGCTCTTCAGACGGCCCTGGGCGTTGATGGACATCTGCACGTCCACGCCCTTCAGGCCCGGCGATGCGCCGACCACGCCGGCGGCGGCCTGCACGTTCTGCTCGCGGATGGCCCTGACCACGTCGCCGGCGGCGATGCCGTGCTCGGCCGCCTTCTGCGGGTCCAGCCATGCGCGCATGGCGTACTCGCCGCCTCCCCAGGTCATCACCTGGCCGACGCCGGGAATGCGCGCCAGCTTGTCGCGCACGTTCAGCAGCACGTAGTTGCGCAGGTAGTCCATGTCGTAGCGCCCGTTGGGCGAGACGAGGTGGACCACCATGGTCAGGTCGGGCGAGCTCTTCACCGTGCTGATGCCCAGCCGGCGCACCTCCTCCGGCAGCCGCGGCTCGGCCTGCGCCACCCGGTTCTGCACCAGCTGCTGCGCCTTGTCGGGGTCGGTGCCCAGCTTGAACGTCACGGTCAGCGTCATCAGGCCGTCGGTGGTGGCCTGGCTGCCCATGTAGAGCATGCCCTCGACGCCGTTGATCGATTCCTCCAGCGGCGTGGCCACCGTCTCGGCGATGACCTTGGGGTTGGCGCCCGGGTAGCGGGCGTTGACCACCACCTGCGGCGGCACCACCTCGGGGTACTCGGAGATGGGCAACGCCTTCAAGGCGATCAGCCCGCCGAGGAAGATCAGCAGCGACAGCACGCCGGCGAAGATCGGCCGGTCGATGAAGAATTTCGAGAGGTTCATGGCAGTGGCCCCGTGCCGTTCAGCGCGCCGCGACGTTGACGGCCGTGTCGGCCTGCGCCGTCATCGGCACCGGCTGCGGCGCGATCACGGCGCCCGGACGCACCCGGTGCAGGCCGTTGACCACCACCCGCTCGCCGGGCTGCAGGCCTTCGGTGACGATGCGCAGGCCGTCCACCGGCGCGCCCAGCTTCACCTCGCGCCAGACCGCCTTGTGGTCGCGGTCGACGACGATGACGAAGCGCTTGCTCTGGTCGGTGCCCACCGCCCGCTCGCTGACCAGCAGCGCGGTCTCGCCGCGCGGCTGGCCCATGCGCAGCCGCGCGAACTGGCCGGGCATCAGCCGGCCCTCGCGGTTGTCGAACACCGCGCGCAGGCGCACCGTGCCGCTCTTGCCGTCGACCTGGTTGTCGACCAGCTGCAGCCGGCCCTCCACCGGACCGTCGGTGCCTTCCATGCGCACCGGGATGCGCTCGACCTGGCCGCGCGCCAGCGCGCCGCCGGGCAGGTCGTGCAGCGCGCGGGCGACGAGCTGCTCGTCCGCGTCGAAGCTGGCGTAGATCGGGTGCACCGAGACCAGCGTGGTCAGCACCGGCGCGTTGGGCCCGGCGGCGACCAGGTTGCCGGCGGTGACCTCGGCCTTGCCGATGCGCCCGGCCACCGGCGCGCGCACCTGGGTGTACGACAGCGACAGCCGGGCCGACTGCAGCGCCGCCTGCGCCGCCCGCAGGTTGGCCTCGGCCTCGCGCAGGCCGTGGCCGCGTTCGTCGAACTCGCGCTGCGCGATGGCGCGGTCCTCCCACAGCCGCTCGGCGCGCTGCTGCTCGCTGCGGGCCTGCGCCAGCCGCGACTGGGCGGCGGCGAGCTGCGCTTCGGCACGCTCGACCTCGGCCGCGTACGGCGCCGGGTCCAGGCTGACCAGCAGGTCGCCCTCCTTCACCAGCGCGCCCTCGCGGAAGTGCACCGCCTGCAGCGAGCCGGCCACCCGCGGGCGCACCTCCACCCGCTGCACCGCCTCCAGCCGGCCGGAGAACTCGCGCCAGGCGCTGACCTCGCGCTGCACCACCTCGGCCACCGACACCGGCACGGCGGGCGGCGCGGCGGCGGCCGGCGGCGCCTCGGCCTGGCTGGCCGCCAGGCCGAACAGGGCCGAGCCCACTGCGCCGAGCGCCACCACGGCGGTGAGCACGGACAGGCCGGCGACGACGGGCCGGCGGACGAGGGTCTGGTGCAGGTTGGGCATGTGAAGTTCTCCTGGAAGGGCGGGCAAACGCGGGCCGGCGCTGGCGGCACGGGCGGCCAACGGGCGGCATCGGGACACGGTGGGGTCAGCCGGGGCGGGGGGCGGGCCGAGGTCGACAACCGGCGAGGCCACCGGCGGCCGCGCGGCGCGCCTGCAGGAAGGCGCGCAGCGGCGGGCCCAGTTCGGCCGACCAGGGGGCCTCGCCCGGCGCGCGGTGGCTCTGCGGCCAGCCGGTGGGCGCGCTCAGCACCACCTCGTCGACCGCCACGCCGGCCTGACGCAGGCGCTGGCCGTAGGCGCGGGTCTCGTCGCGCAGCGGGTCGTCCTCGGCGGTGACCAGCAGCGCCGGCGCCAGGCCGGCCAGCCGCATCGCGCGGCCCGGCGTGGCGTAGGGGTGCAGCGCGTCGCAGGCGCGGGCGAGGTAGCGGCGCCAGCCTTCGGCCCAGCAGCAGCCGGGTTCGCCGGCCCGTGCGTCGCGCAGCGACGCCGTGGCGGTGCAGGCGTCGAGCATCGGCGACAGCAGCACCTGGCCGTGCAGCGGCGGGGTGCAGCGGTCGCGGGCGGCCAGCGCGGCCGCGGCGGCCAGGTTGCCGCCGGCTTCCTCGCCGGCCACCAGCAGCGGCAGCCGCTCGGCCTTCAGCTTGCGGCGCTGGCGGTGCAGCCAGTCGAGGGCGGCATGCACCGCTTCCACCGGCTGCGGGAAGGGCATCGCCGGCGACAGCGGATAGGCCAGCGAGGCCACCCGCGCGCCCTCGGCCGCCAGCAGCCCGGCCATGCGCTCGCCCTCGGCCGGCGAGCCGGCGGTGAAGGCGCCGGCGTGCAGGTGCAGCACCAGGGCGATCGGCTCGCCGGCCGGCAGCGTCCAGCGCAGCGCCAGCGGGGCGTCCAGGCCCGGCAGGCGCAGCGCGTCCTCGGCCACCAGCGGGGCGGGGGGTGCGGCGGAATCGGACGGGCGGACCATGGTGCGGACGCGGCAGGGCGCTGGGCAGTGCGATGCGGCGAACGATAGACAGCGCCGGGCGGCGGATCAACGCGGCGCGCGCTCATGCTTTGTTGCGCCCCTTCCAACAATGCGGCGGCCGCATCCGCGTTCCAATGTGGGCTCGGCAATACAGCTTTGCAGGAGCCCCGATGGACAAGTTGCTCGCGATGCAGGCCTTCGTGCGCGTGGTGGAGGCCGGCACCTTCAGCCGCGCGGCCGACACGCTGTCGCTGCCCAAGCCGACGGTGACGCGGCTGGTGCAGCGGCTGGAGGCCGACCTGCAGACCAAGCTGCTCAACCGCACCACGCGGCGGGTGACGGTCACCGCCGACGGCGCGGCCTACTACGACCGCGCCATGCGGCTGCTGTCGGAGCTCGAGGAACTCGAGTCCAGCCTGTCCAAGGCCAAGGCCAACCCGCGCGGCCGGCTGCGCATCGACGCCGGCACCGCGGTGGCGCAGCTGCTGCTCATCCCCGCCCTGCCCGACTTCCACGCCCGGTACCCGGACATCCAGATCGACCTCGGCGTCAGCGACCGGCCGGTGGACCTGATCGGCGAGAACGTCGATTGCGTGCTGCGCGGCGGCGAACTGACCGACCAGTCGCTGGTGGCGCGGCGCATCGGCAACTTCCACACGCTGGTCTGCGCCACGCCGGGTTACCTGGAGAGGCACGGCATGCCGCAGCACCCGCGCGACATCGAGGAGGGCGAGCACGTGGTGGTGAACCACTTCTCACCCCGCACCGGCCGCATCTTCCCCTTCGTCTTCGAGCGCGGCGAGGAGCGCCTCGAGGTGGTGGGCCGGCACCGGCTGTCGATCAACGATTCCAACGCCGGGTTGACGGCGGCGCTGGCGGGGCTGGGCCTGGTCAACACCGCGACCTTCATGGCACAGCCGTACATCCAGGCCGGGCTGCTGCGGCCCGTGCTGGTGGACTGGTGCTCCGAGAGCGTGCCCATCCATGTCGTCTACCCGCCCAACCGGCACCTCAGCGCCAAGCTGCGGGTGTTCGTCGACTGGGTGGCCGAGCTGTTCTCGCGCAGCGACGAGATCCAGCGGCAGTGCAGCCTGCCCGGCTGCATGGCGGCGGCCGCCGCCGCCGGGGCTGCACGCCCGGTCGTGCCGTCCCCGGTGGCCGCGCCGGCGCAGACCGCCGCGGTGGCGGCCGCAGCGCAGGCGGAAGCGCTGCGCGCGGCGCAGACGCTACGCGCCCTGGCGCGGTGAGCGCCGCGGCCTCGGTGGCCCGAGGCCGCAGGCGCGCGCGCGGTCAGTCCGCGCGGCGGCGACGCGCCATGAAGGCGATCATGCCGAGGCCGGCAGCGACCAGCGCATAGGTCTCCGGCTCGGGGATCGGCGCGGCGTGCAGGTCGGCGCTGCCGACCACGCAGGGCGCACCGCTCGGGCACAGCGGCGAACCGTTGTTGTAGATGGTGTAGGAGGTGTTGAACAGCACGTCCGCACCGTTGAAGGTGTTGGTGTTGAAGAACGCGTTGGCGACCGCGCCGGCGCCGGCGGTGTTGCCGTTGGCGGAGCCGGTGAAGTCCACGTCGGCCAGGCCGTTGCCCGAACCCTGCAGCAGGCCGGAACCGGTGTTGACGTTGTTGCTGACGAGACCGCGGCCGGCCAGCGTGAGGAACAGCGTGCCGTCGCTGGCGGAGCCGGCGACGTCCTTGTTGAAGTCCGGCGAGGCGTCCAGGTAGAAGTTCACCCAGCCACCGGAAAAGGTGACATCCGTCGGCGAGGTGATCGTCTGCACCTGGTAGCCGCCGAAGGTGAAGGTGAGCTCGCAGCCGCTGCAGTAGGTCGACAGCGGCAGGCCGTTGATCTGGCCCACGGTGCCGTAGCCGGCCAGCGTCTGGCCCGGGGCGGTGACGATGTTCTCGTACACCGTGCCGGCGTGGATCTGCGCGCCGTCGGGCAGCGTCAGGCTGCCGATGGTCACCGCCGAGGAATACGACGCCAGGCAGGCGAGCACCGCACCGACGACGACACTGAACTTCTTGCTTCTCATGGTTACTCCGACATTCAAGAACTACGTTGCCGGCGGTGGGATTGGGATCGTGTTCCCACATCCGGCTGCTGAACGGACAAGCCGCAGGAGGACAAAGGCAATCGGTGGACCGCCCCCCGTGAATCAGGGGATCGATGTCACCGAACGTAGCGAAGGGCGGTGAAAGGGGTGCCGGCGCGGCGGCCGGCCGTGTGTCACCCGCCGGGCAGGACGGCCAGCCGCGGCAGCACGCGGCGGGCATTGGCCGCGGTGCGCGCGGCCGTCTCGGCCAGCGTCCAGCCGCGCAAGGCGGCCAGTCCCTGACCGATGCGCGGCAGCTCGGCGGGTTCGTTGCGCGCCGGGGGGCGCCGGCCGCCCGCTCGGCCGCGGTGCGGTACAGCCACTGCGGCGGGATGTCCGGCGCGTCGGTCTCCAGCACCAGCGCCGTCTCGGGCACCGCGGCGGCCAGCCGCCGGATCTGCAGGGACCGCTCGAAGGTCAGCGTGCCGCCGAAGCCGAGCGCGAAGCCGCGGTCGATGAAGCGCTGGGCCTGGTCGCGGCTGCCGTTGAAGGCATGGGCGATGCCGCCGGCGTCGGGGGCGCTGCCGAAGACCCGGTTGAGCCCCGCGAGCAGCGCATCGGCCGAGCGCCGCACGTGCAGCAGCACCGGCAGGCCGGCGTCGCGGGCGAGCTTCAGCTGCGCCACGTAGAAGCGCCGCTGCCGCTCGGTGTCCTGCCCCGGCACGAAGAAGTCGAGGCCGATCTCGCCCACCGCCACCAGCCGCGGGTCGTCGCGGTGGCGCCGCAGCGCCTCGGCCAGGCGGTCGAGGTCGCCGTCGTCGCAGCGCGGCACCGCCAGCGGGTGCAGGCCCAGCGCGTAGGCGTGCCCGGCGGCATGGGCCAGCGTGCGCACCGCCTCGAAGTTGTCCACCGCCACCGCGGGCAGGACGAGGCGGCCCACGCCGGCGGCGCGCGCCCGCGCCAGCACCGCCTCCCGGTCGGCGTCGAACTCGGCGGCGTCCAGGTGGCAGTGGGTGTCGATCCAGGGGGCGGCGGACATGGCGGGGCGGCGCGTGGCCCGGCAGGGTAGCGGCTGCCGGCCGCCGGCGGCTTTGCACCGAGAATGCACCGGCGGCCCACGTCGAGGGCCGGCCTCCCCCACCGCATGTCGCTGCGCTTCGGTCTGCCGCTGGTCTCGCCCTCCCGCCCGGTGCCGGCGCAGGCGGCGGCGTCCAGCGGCGGCGGCGAGCGCTGGCTGCGCGCGCTGATGGCCGCCGCCCTGCTGGTGCCTGCAGCCTTCCTCGCCGCCGCCGGCTGGCAGAGCCGGCAGATCGCCGAGCGCCAGGCCGACCAGCAGGTGCAGCGCGCGGTGGCGCTGGCCGGCGAGCACGCGCAGAAGGTGATGCGCACGCAGGAGCAGGTGCTGCAGCGGCTGGCCGATGCGGCATCGGTGCTGCGCGGCGGCGCCAACGAGGTCCCGCCGGCGCTGGCCGGCCACGTGCTGCGCATCGAGATGAGCGTGCCCGAGCTGCGCCTGCTGGCAGTGCTCGACGCCGAGGGCCGGCCGCTGCTGGCCTCCGGCGGCCTGGTGGCGAAGAGCCTGGCCGACCGCGAGTTCTTCCAGGTGCACCGCGACGGCGGGCGCGGGCTCTACCTGTCCAAGCCCGAGCGCGGCCTCATCGACGACCCGGCGCCGGTGCTGGTGGTGAGCACGCGGCGCGAAGGCGCCGACGGCCGCTTCGACGGCGTGCTGCTGCTGGCGCTGCCGGAGGCGGTGTTCTCCGGCTTCTACGGCGAGCTGCTGCCGCCGGGCGCCGACGGCTCGGTGTCGCTGTTCCACCGCAGCGGGATGATCGTCAGCCGGCACCCGCCGGCATCGGGCGCCGCGGGCCGGATCGCACCGGCCGGCGGCCAGATGATGCGGCGCGTCGCGGCGGGCGAGACCAGCGGGCTGCTCGACATCGTGTCGCCGGTGGACGGCCGCGCGCGCCGCACCGCCTTCCTGGCGGTGGAGGGCCACGACCTGTACCTCAGCGCCACCGTGAGCCACGAAGCCGTCCGCCGGGCCTGGTACGCCGACCTGGCCCGCCTGGCCGCCTTCACCGTGCCCACCGCCCTGGCGCTGGCCTGGGTCGCCTGGCTGGCGCTGCAGCACACCCGGCGCGAGAGCGCCGCCCACCGGCGCTGGCAGGAAGAGGCGCAGCGCCGCGAGCAGGCCGAGCGGGCGCTGCGGCAGACGCAGCGGCTGGAGGCGCTGGGCCACCTCACCGGCGGCGTGGCGCACGACGTCAACAACCTGCTGATGGTGGTCAGCAACAACGCCCACCTGCTGCGCCGGCACGTCGGCGACGGCAAGGGCGAGCGGCCGCTGCAGGCCATCCTGCGCGCGGTGGACACCGGCGCCCGGCTGACCCGCCAGCTGCTCGCCTTCTCGCGCCGGCAGGCGCTGCGGCCGGAGGTCATCCGCCTGCAGGACCAATGGCCGCTGCTGACCGACCTGATGCGGCACTCGGTGCCGGCGCGGGTGGCGCTCACCACCGAGGTCGACCCCGACACGCCCTGCGTCGAGGTCGACCCGGCGGAACTGGAGCTGGCGCTGATCAACCTGGCGGTGAACGCCCGCGACGCCATGCCCGACGGCGGCCGCCTGCGGGTGCTGGCCGGGCCCGGCGAGGCCGGTCCGCCCGAGCGCGGCGAGCACCCGCAGGCCGGCTGGGTGCGCATCCGCGTCGAGGACAGCGGCACCGGCATGACCCCCGAGGTGATGGAGCGGGTGTTCGAGCCCTTCTTCACCACCAAGCCCCCGGGCGTGGGCACCGGACTCGGGCTGTCACAGGTGTTCGGCTTCTGCCGCCAGGCCGGCGGCGGCGTGGTGCTGCACTCGACGCCCGGCCAGGGCACCACGGTGGACCTGCTGCTGCCCGGCGTGCTGGCCATGCCGCAGGGCGACCCCAACACCGCGCCGCCGCTGCCGCGCGCCGACGGCCGGCTGCTGCTGGTCGAGGACAACGAGGAGGTGGCCGGCGCCACCGAGCCCCTGCTCGCCAGCTGGGGCTACCAGGTGCGCCGGGTGCCGAACGGCGAGGCCGCCTGGGCGCTGCTGCAGGCCGAGCCCGAGGGCTTCGACCTGGTGCTGAGCGACATCGTCATGCCGGGCGAATTGGACGGCCTGGCGCTGGCGCTGAAGCTGCGCGCCGCCTTCCCCGGCCTGCCGGTGGTGCTGACCACCGGCCACGCCAGCGAGACCGCCAAGGTCATGGCCGAGGGCCTGCCGCTGCTGCAGAAGCCCTGGTCGCCGCAGGCGCTCGGCGCGGTGCTGGCGGAAGCGCTGCACAGGGCGCGGCGGCCGGCCGCCTGACCGCTCAGGCCGAGGCGCTCTGCAGCCGCCCCTCGACCAGCCGCAGCACGCGTCCGCAACGCCCGGCGAGCTGCTCGTCGTGGGTGACGAGGATGAAGGCGGTGCCGAGGTCGCGCGCCATCTGCAGCATCAGGTCGAACACGCCGTCGGCGGTGCGGCGGTCGAGGTTGCCGGTGGGCTCGTCGGCCAGCACGCAGGCGGGCCGGGTGACCAGCGCCCGGGCGATGGCCACCCGCTGGCGTTCGCCGCCGGACAGCTGCGACGGCCGGTGCGCCAGCCGCTCGCCCAGGCCCACCCGCCGCAGCACCGTGGCGGCCGCCTCGCGCGCGTCGGCGTCGGACTGGCGGCGGATGCGCAGCGGCATCGCCACGTTGTCCAGGGCGCTGAACTCGGGCAGCAGGTGGTGGAACTGGTAGACGAAGCCGAGGTGGTGGTTGCGCCAGCGGCCCTGCTCGCCGGCGGACAGCGCGGCGAAGTCGCGGTCGACCAGCGTCACCCGGCCAGCGCTGGGCGCGTCCAGGCCGCCCAGCAGGTGCAGCAGCGTGCTCTTGCCCGAGCCGGAGGCGCCGACGATGGCCAGCGTCTCGCCGGCGCGCACCGCCAGGTCGACGCCGCGCAGCACCGCGACGTCGAGCCCGCCTTCGCGGAAGCGCTTCTCGACGCCCTGCGCCTGCAGGACCACCGCCTCATTCATAACGCAGGGCCTCGGCGGGCTGGACACGGCTGGCGCGCCAGCTCGGGTACAGCGTGGCCAGGAAGGCCAGCACCAGCGAGGTGACGACGATGGGCACGATGTCGTCGCGCTGCGGGTCGCTGGGCATCTGGCTGATGAGGTAGATGCTGCCGGGCAGGAAGCTGATCGACAGCAGCCGCTCGATGGCCGGCACGATGGTGCCGATGTTGAAGGCCACCAGCAGCCCGCCGACGGTGCCGGCCAGCGTGCCGATGACACCGGCCGCCGCGCCCTGCACGACGAAGATGCCCATCACCGACCGCGGGCTCGCGCCCAGCGTGCGCAGGATGGCGATGTCGGCCTGCTTGTCGGTCACCGTCATCACCAGCGTGGACACCAGGTTGAAGGCCGCCACCGCGACGATGAGCGTGAGGATGATGCCCATCAGCCGCTTCTCGATCTGCACCGCGTCGTACCAGTTGCGGTTGGTGTCGGTCCAGTCGCGCACCAGCACGCCACGGCCCAGCCGCGCCTGCAGGTCGCGGCCGACCTCGCGCGCCGCCTGCACGTCGGCCAGCTTCAGCTGCACGCCGCTGGGCCCGGCCAGCCGGTACAGCCGACCGGCGTCGCCGAGGTGGACCAGCGCCAGGCCGCTGTCGTACTCGTAGTGGCCGGCGGAGAACGTGCCGGCGACGGTGAAGGTCTTCAGCCGCGGCACCACGCCGGCCGGCGTGACCGCGCCGCCCGGGGCGATCAGCGTCACCGGGTCGCCCTCTCGCACGCCGAGCTGCCGCGCCAGCTCGGCACCGAGCACGATGCGGAAGGCACCCTCCTGCAGCTGGTCGAGCAGGCCGCTGCGCTGGAGCTCCCTGGCCAGCGGCGTGACCGAGGGCTCGTCGGCGGGCGAGACGCCGCGCACGACGGCGCCGCGCATCAGGTCGCCGCGCGCGATCAGCGACTGCACCGCGATGAAGGGGGCGGCGCCGACGACGCGCTTGTCCTCGCGGGCCAGCGCGGCGGTGGCCTGCCAGTCGGGCAGCGCCTCGCCGGTGGCGTCGAGCAGCTCGACGTGCGCGATCACCGACAGCATGCGGTCGCGCACCTCCTTCTGGAAGCCGTTCATCACCGACAGCACGATGATGAGCGCGGCGACCCCGAGCGCGATGCCGAGCACCGACACGCCGGAGATGAAGGAGATGAAGCGGTTGCGGCGGCCGGCGCGGCCGGCGCGCGTGTAGCGCCAGCCGACGACCAGCTCGTAGGGGAGGCTCATAGGGGCTGCGATGCTAACCGCAGCCCCCGACGGCGCCGCCGGTCCGGTCCGCGCCGGACCCGCCCGAGCTTATTTCTTCGACTTGGCGGCCGACTTCTTCGCCGCCGGCTTCGACGCCGAGGCGGCGCCGTTGGCCACCGCGCCTTCCTCCTCGGCGACCGCGTCGTCGTCGTCCATGAGACCGAGCTCGCTCATCAGCTCCATCTTGCGCTGCGACAGCTCCTGGCCGAGCGCCTCGAGGTCGAGCTCGGTCTTCTTGACCTGCTTGAACAGCTCGCTTTCCTCTTCCTCGACGTGGTGGTTCACGTACTCGCCGAGCACGGTCACCTTGGCGTCGTACAGCTCCTCGGTGGGCTCCATCTCCTCGATCTGGGCGATCAGGTCCTTGGCGCTGGCGTGCTCCACCTCGGCTTCGTTGAGCAGGTCGTCCTCGTCCATCACCTCGCGCGCGGCGGGGTAGAAGATCTCTTCCTCGATCTGCGCGTGCACCGTGAGCTCGCTGCAGATCTGCAGGGCCAGGGCCTCCTTCTCTTCCTCGGAGCCGTCCGATTCGCAGAGCTTCTCGAACTGCTTGAACAGCTTCTGCACGGTTCGGTGGTCTTCGATCAGCAGGGCGACGGCGTCTTGGGTCTTCTTGGCGGGCATTGAATATCTCCTGGCGATTGGCTTGGAAGGGCCCGGCGGGCCGGTGTTCGTGTACCAACTCGGCAAGGCCTGTGCCCAGGGCCGGCCCGGATCGACCCCGATAATCCGTGCCCACATGCCGCTCATCGTGCCCTTCGCCGCGCCGCCGCCGGCCCTCGCCGACGCCGTGCTGCCGGCGCTGGCCCTGCCCGGCCTGCAGGCGCTGCTGGCGCGCCGCCGCGCGGTCCGCGACGACGGCGCCGCGGACGACCTGAACGCCCCGCACGAGCGGGCGCTGGCGCGCGCCGTCGGCCTGGCCGGCGCCGACGGCGAGTTGCCGCTGGCGGCCTGGTCGATGGGGCGCGACGGCCTCGACCCCGGCGACCGGGTGTGGGGGCTGCTGACGCCGGTGCACTGGCAGGTCGGGCTGGACGAGGTGGTGGTCACCGACCCCGCGATGCTCGACCTCGGCGAAGGCGAATCGCGGGCGCTGTTCGACGCCGTCAGGCCGCTGTTCGAGGACGACGGCTTCGTGCTGCTGTGGGGCGCGCCGCTGCGCTGGTACGCGGCGCACGAACGGCTGCGCCACTGGCGCGCGCCGTCGCTGGACCGCAGCATCGGGCAGCGCATCGACCCGCGCGCCGTCGACGCCGGCCACCCCGCCGCGCGCGACCTGCGGCGGCTGCAGAACGAGGTGCAGATGCTGCTGCACGCGCACCCGCTCAACGAGGCCCGCGACAGCGCCGGCCGGCTGCCGGTGAACTCGGTGTGGCTGAGCGGCTGCGGCCCGCGGCAGCGCCCCACCGGCGACGCCGAACTGGACGAGCGGCTGCGCGGCCCCTTCCTGGCGGGCGACTGGGCGGCCTGGCAACAGGCCTGGGGCGCCCTCGACGCCGAACGCCTGCGCGCCTGGCCGGCGGACCGGTCGCTGGTTCTGTGCGGCGCCTGCGACGGCGTCACCCTGCAGCCCGCCGCGGCGTCACCCTGGCAGCGGCTGAAGGCCGGCCTCGGCCTCGGTGCGGCCCCCACGCCGGCCCAGCTGCTGGCGTCGCTGCGATGAGGGCGCGCCCATGCTGATCGAAGCCCGCGACGTGCCGCCGCGGCTGGCCTGGTCGCTCGAACAGGCGGGGGTGCACCCGCTGCTGGCGCGCCTGTTCGCCGCCCGCGGCGTGCGCCATGCGGCGGAGCTGGACGACGGCCTGCAGCACCTGCTGCCGCCGACCACGCTGCACGGCGCGGCGGAGGCCGCACGGGTGCTGGCCGATGCCCTCGCCCACGGCCGGCGGATCTGCCTGGTCGCCGACTACGACTGCGACGGCGCCACCGCCTGCGCCGTCGCCCTTCGCGGCCTGGCCCTGCTGGGCGCGCGGCCCGGCACCCTGGCCTACGTGGTGCCGGACCGCGCCCGGCACGGCTACGGGCTGACGCCGGCCATCGTCGACCTGGCGCGCGAACGGTCGCCCGACCTGCTGCTGACGGTGGACAACGGCATCGCCAGCCTCGACGGCGTGGCGCATGCGCGCGCGCTGGGCCTGGACGTGGTGGTCACCGACCACCACCTGCCCGCACTGGACGGCGGCGGCCAGGTGGTGCTGCCGGACGCCACCGTCATCGTGAACCCCAACCAGCCCGGCTGCGGCTTCGAAAGCAAGCACCTGGCCGGTGTGGGCGTCATGTTCTACGTGCTGCTGGCGCTGCGCGCCGAGCTGCGCACCCGCGGCGCCTTTGCGCCCGACCAGCAGCCGCGGCTGGACAGCCTGCTCGACCTGGTGGCGCTGGGCACCGTGGCCGACGTGGTGCGGCTGGACGCCAACAACCGCCGGCTCGTCGCGCAGGGCCTGAAGCGCGTGCGCCAGCGCCGCATGCAGCCCGGCGTGGCGGCGCTCTTCGCCGTCGCCGGCCGCGACCCCACGCGGGCCACCGCCTTCGACTTCGGCTTCGCGCTGGGGCCGCGGCTCAACGCGGCCGGCCGGCTGATGGACATGACGCTGGGCATCGAATGCCTGCTCTGCGACGACCCCGGCCAGGCGGCCGACCTGGCGCAGCGGCTGGACGCGGTGAACCGCGAACGGCGCGAGGTCGAGGACGGCATGCGCGAGCAGGCGGCCGTGCTGCTGGAACGCCTGTGGCCCGACGAGACCGCGCCGGCGCCGGCCGCGGTGGCGCTGTACGACCCGGACTTCCACGAGGGCGTGGTCGGCATCGTCGCCGGACGGCTGAAGGACCGGCTGCACCGGCCGACCTTCGTCTTCGCCAGGGGCCAGGACGGTCACCTCAAGGGCTCCGGCCGCTCCATCGCCGGCTTCCACCTGCGCGACGCGCTGGACCTGGTGAGCAAGCGCCAGCCCGGCCTGCTGCTGCGCTTCGGCGGCCACGCGATGGCGGCTGGCGCCACCATCCCCGAAAGCGGCTTCGATGCCTTCGCCCGGGCGCTGCAGGCGGTGGCCGCCGAATGGCTCGACGCCGCGACGCTGCAGCGACGGCTGCGCACCGACGGCCCGCTGGCCGCCGAGCACTTCGAGCCGCGCACCGTCGCCACGCTGGAGGCGCAGGTGTGGGGCCAGGCCTTCGAGCCCCCGCTGTTCTGCGACGAGGTGGAGGTCGTGGCCCAGCGCCTGGTCGGCGAGAAGCACCTCAAGCTGCGCCTGCGCCATGCCGGCCAGCTGCGCGACGCCATCTGGTTCGGCCGCGTCGAACCGGTGCCCGACCGCGCCAGGCTCGCCTACCGCGTCTGCCTGGACGAGTTCCGCGGCGAGCAGCGGGTGCAGATGGTGATCGAGGCGCTGGGGTAGGGCCGCCCGGTGTCCGACCCGCGCGCGGCTGCGCGGGTCAGCGGCTGTCGGCCGGCGGCCGCACCATGCGCTGCATCAAGCGGTCCAGCGTGGCGTCCAGGTCGTCGCAGCGGCCGGTGTGCACCGGCGAGGTCTGGATGACGCCGCTGCGCGGGGCCACCAGCCAGTGGAAGCGCTCGCGCACCGACAGCCGGCCTAAAGCGCCGGCGGCCGCACCGCCCTCGCAGACGCGGCGGATGGCGTCGAGGCCGTCGCAGACCGCCGCCAGGTCGAGCGTGGGCGCCAGCGCCTTCAGCCGTGCCGCGTCGACCTCGATCGCGGCCTTCAGGTAGCGCTGCGCCGCGCACGACAGCAGCACGCCGACGTTGACGAACTCGCCGCGCTCGACGCGGGGCACGACGCGCAGCACGGCGTAGTCGTAGGTGGCCATCGTCACCGCCCCACCTGGGCCGCGTGGGCCCGCAGCGCTTCCTGCACGAAGGCCCGGGGCGACCGCAGCCGACGGCGCAAGTAGCGCAGGTAGTCCGTGCGCCGGGCCTCCGCCGCGTGCGCCGTCTCGCCCAGCCAGTCGGCGGGCACCTCGGCGAGCACGGCCTGCAGGCGCTCGTCGCTCAGGCGCTCGGCCAGCGCGTCATCCACTGCGGCGAGCTGGGTGGCGAAGGGCAGCAGCACATGGTCGGCGATGAGCGCGAAGGGCTGGTCGGCGCGTGCGTCGTCGCCGTCCCACTGGTGGTGGAAGTACAGCGCCGCGCCGTGGTCGATGAGCCAGAGGCCGCGGTGCCAGACCAGCAGGTTGGTGTTGCGCGCCGTGCGGTCGAGGTTGCTGATGAAGGCGTCGAACCAGACCACCGACGAGGCCAGCGCGGCGTCGGGCTGCATTGCCAGCGGGTCGAAGTTGAGCGAACCCGGCAGGTAGTCGAGCGCCAGGTTCAGGCCGCCGCTGGCACGGATGAGCTCCTGGATCTCGGGATCGGGCTCGGTGCGGGCGATGTCGGCGTCGAGCTGCGCGAAGACCAGCTCCGGCACCGGCAGGCCGAGCGCGCGGGCGAGCTCGCCGCCGATCAGCTCGGCCACCAGCGCGCTGGCCCCCTGCCC
This sequence comes from Aquabacterium sp. J223, assembly GCF_024666615.1. Taxonomy (NCBI): domain Bacteria; kingdom Pseudomonadati; phylum Pseudomonadota; class Betaproteobacteria; order Burkholderiales; family Sphaerotilaceae; genus Aquabacterium; species Aquabacterium sp. J223. Next base: position 4,334,466 of record NZ_CP088297.1, read on the forward strand.
GGCGCCGCGGAACTTGAGCACGTACAGGCCGTCGTCGTCGGCCTCCACCACCGCGGGCAGCGAACCGCCCTCGCGCAGCGGGGTGACGTAGCGGGTGACGGTGACGGTGCGAAGCGGCATGGGCGCGTCGATTGTCGGCGCACCGGCCCGGCGACCCGCACGCTACAGCGCGCAGCTGCGGAAGCCGCTGAACATGCCGTCGTGGCTGGGCAGCGCGAAGGCCCGCACACGCGGATGGCGCTGCCGCGGCACGGTCTGCGCGCTGCCGCCGCGCAGGGCACGCTCGCGCTCGCCGGGCAGCGCGCCCAGCACCGGCGCGGCGGACGGGCGATGCCCCGGGTAGGGACCGGCGGTGCCGAGCGTCCATTCCCAGACGTCGCCGAAGGCGAAGCCGCGCCCGCCGAACGCCAGCGCGGCCGCTTCCCATTCGGCCCCGGTGGGCAGGCGGCGGCCGGCCCAGCGGCACCAGGCGTCGGCCTCGTGCGCGCTGACATGGCAGGCGGCGCCTCGCGGCGACAGCTGCAGCAGCCGACCGGCCTGCTGCACCAGCAGCCCCGCCGGCCCCCCATTGCGCGACGTGGCGCGGGGCACGGCGCTGCTCGCGCTGCAGCCAGGCCCAGCCGGCCTCGCCCCACCAGCCGCGCTCGTCGTAGCCGCCGTCCTGCACGAACTCGGCGAACTGCTGCCAGCTCACCGGCTGGGCGTCGATCTGCGTGCCCGGCAGCTCCACCGGATGGGCCCACTGCTCGGCCTCGGGCACGAAACCACCGGCCTCGCGCGGGGCGCCGATCACCGCCCGCTGCGCGGGCAGCAGCAGCGGTTCGCGCGCGGGCAGTCCGCGCGGCGGCTCGCGCAACGGCGCCTGCAGCTCGGCGGGCAGGTCCAGCCCCTGCGCCAGTTCCGCCAGGCGTTCGGCGATGCCGTCCTCCAGCCACAGCGCCTGCCGGTAGAAGTGCAGCGCGTCGTCCGTGGCCTCGGCCGGCAGCGCGTCGAGCAGCTCCAGCGTGGTGTCGAGCGTGGCGGCCAGGTAGCCGCGCAGCGCCGACGGCGTGGGCGCTGCGGGCTGGAGTTCCAGTGCCCAGCGGGCGGCCCGGCCGCGCTGCCGGGGGTCCCAGCGCGCGTCCGCCTGCGGCTCGACCGAGGCCAGCGGCGCGGTGCCGGGCTCGGCCGCCGGTCCGCGGCCACGCTGCACGTGGCGCGCGATCCAGCGCTCCTGCCACCAGGCGGCATGGCCGATCAGCCACAGCGGCGGGTCGGCGGCCTCGATCAAGGCGGCATCGGCCCGCTGCACGTGCGGCAGCGCCGCCTCGAAGGCCGCCAGCCAGCGCAGCAGCCGGTTGCGGCTGTCCATCAGCGCCAGCGACAGCAGCCCGCGGTCCGCGCGCCGGATGCGCAAAGGATCGGTCAGACCGTCCATGTCGATGGGGAGGGTGACGACCTCACCGGACGACAGCCGATGAAGCGAAGCGAAGAGGCGATTCAAGCGGCCGTCGTGGATCCGGCTTAGCCGGTCCACTGACGGCGCCCCCTTGAGGGGAGCGCCGCAGGCGCGACGGGGGTGGGTCATCTAGTGCGCTTCGTCCCAGTTGCCGCCGAAGCCGAGCTCGGCGTCCAGCGGCACCGCGAGCTGGGCCACGCCGGCCATCAGCTTCGGCACCTCGGCCTGCAGCCAGGGCAGTTCGTCCTCGGGCGCTTCGAAGACCAGCTCGTCGTGCACCTGCAGGATCATCTTCGTGCGCAGCTTCGCCGCGTCCAGCGCGTCCTGCACGGCGATCATCGCCAGCTTGACGATGTCGGCCGCGGTGCCCTGCATCGGCGCGTTGATGGCCTGGCGCTCGGCCGCGGCGCGGCGCGGGCCGCTGCCGCCGCGGATCTCCGGCAGCTCGATGCGGCGGCCGAACAAGGTCTCGACGTAGCCCTGCGCCTGCGCCTGCGCCTTGGTCTCGTCCATGTAGCGCTTGACGCCCGGGTAGCGCTGGAAGTAGCGCTCGATGTAGGCGGTGGCGGCGCTGCGCTCGATGCCCAGCGCGGCGGCCAGGCCGAAGGCGCTCATGCCGTAGATGAGGCCGAAGTTGATGGTCTTGGCGTAGCGGCGCTGCTCGCTGCTGACCTGGTCGGGCGGCAGGCCGAACACCTCGGCCGCGGTGGCGCGGTGCACGTCCAGCCGTTCGGAGAACGCCCGCTGCAGCGCCTCGTCGCCGGAGATGTGGGCCATGATGCGCAGCTCGATCTGCGAGTAGTCGGCGCTGGCGATGACGTGGCCCGGCGGCGCGACGAAGGCCTCGCGCACGCGGCGGCCCTCCGGCGTGCGGATGGGAATGTTCTGCAGGTTGGGCTCGTTGCTCGACAGCCGGCCGGTCACCGCCACCGCCTGCGCGTAGGTGGTGTGCACGCGGCCGGTCTCGGGGTTCACCATCAGCGGCAGCTTGTCGGTGTAGGTGCCCTTGAGCTTGGCCAGGCCGCGGTGCTCCAGCAGCCGTGCCGGCAGCGGGTGGTCCTGGGCCAGCTTCTCCAGCACCTCCTCGTCGGTGGACGGCGCGCCGCTGGCGGTCTTCTTGATCACCGGCAGGCCGGCCTTGGTGAACAGGATCTCGCAGATCTGCTTCGGGCTGCCGAGGTTGAAGGGCTGGCCGGCCAGCTCGTACGCCTGGCGTTCCAGCTCGACCATGCGCTCGGCCAGTTCGCGGCTCTGCTGCGCCAGCCGGTCGCGGTCGATCAACACGCCATTGGCCTCGACGCGCTGCAGGACGCGCGAGGTCGGCAGCTCGATGCGCTCGTACACCTCGCGCAGCCGGGGCTGGGCCTCCAGCCGCGGCCACAGCGCCAGGTGCACCTGCAGCGCCATCTCGCTGTCCTCGCCGCTGTACTCGGTGGCGCGTTCCACCGTCACCTGCGAGAACGGGATCTGGTTGACGCCCTTGCCGCAGACGTCCTCGTAGCTCAGCCCCTTGCGGCCGAGGTGGCGCTGGGCGAGGCTGTCCAGGCTGTGCGGCTTGTGCGCCTCCAGCACGTAGCTCTGCAGCAGGGTGTCGTGCACATAACCCTGGACGTCGATGCCATGGCGCTTCAGCACGTGCACGTCGTACTTGATGTGCTGGCCGAGCTTGGGCGCGGCCGGGTCTTCCAGCCAGGGCCTGAGCTTGTCCAGCACCGTGGCCATGTCGAGCTGCGCCGGTGCGTCGGCATAGTCGTGCTTCAGCGGCACGTACGCCGCCTCGCCCGGCGTGACCGAGAAGGAGATGCCGACGATGCGCGCGCGCAATGGGTCCAGCGAATCGGTCTCGGTGTCCAGCGCCGCCAGCGGCGCGGCGCGCAGGCGGTGGGTCCAGCGGTCGAGCGCGTCCATCGTGAGCACGGTCTCGTACTCGCGTTTCACGTCCACCGCCGGCGGCGGCGGTGCGTCGGCGGCGGCGCTGCGCGCGGCCTCCAGCTCCCGCTTCCAGGTGGTGAAGCCGAAGCGGGTGTAGAAGGCCAGCAGACCGTCGGCGTCCACCGGCTTGAAGGCCAGTTCGTCCAGCGACGGCCAGCCGGCGACGTGCGCGGCGAGGTCGCAGTCGCACACCACCGTCACCAGCCGGCGGCCCTGCGGCAGCCAGTCCAGCGCGCGGCGCAGGTTGTCGCCGGCCACGCCCTTGATGCCGGCGGCCGCGGCGATGACGCCGTCGAGCGAGCCGTGCTCGGCGATCCACTTGGCGGCGGTCTTCGGCCCCACCTTGTCCACGCCGGGCACGTTGTCCACCGCGTCGCCGATGAGGCTGAGGTAGTCGACGATGCGGTTGGGGGGCACGCCGAACTTGGCCAGCACCGCCGCCTCGTCCAGCACCTCGCCGCTCATGGTGTTGATCAGCGTCACCTTGGGCGTGACCAGCTGCGCCAGGTCCTTGTCGCCGGTGGACACCACCACCTTCAGCCCCGCCTTCTCGCCCTGGCAGGCCAGCGTGCCGATGACGTCGTCGGCCTCGACGCCGGGCACCTCCAGCACCGGCCAGCCGAGCAGCTTCACCACCTCGTGGATGGGGCCGATCTGCTCGGCCAGCGGCTCGGGCATCGGCGCGCGGTGGGCCTTGTAGTCGGCGTACCAGTCGTCGCGGAAGGTCTTGCCCTTGGCGTCGAAGACGCACACCGCATGGCTGGCGGGGTACTGCTCGCGCAGCTTCTTCAGCATCGCGACCATGCCGTGCAGCGCGCCGGTGGGCACGCCGCCGGGGCCGCGCAGGTCGGGCAGCGCGTGGTAGGCGCGGTACAGATAGCTGGAGCCGTCGACCAGCAGCAGCAGGTCGGCGCCGGCCGCCTCGGCCACCGCGGTGTCGGACAGGGAAAGGTCGGCGGTCGTGGCGCTCATGGCGACGGATTGTCGGCCAAGGCCCGATGGCGCCCCGGCGCCGGGGGTGGCCGGCCCCCTCCTAGAATCGAGGCCATGCGCCGTGCCCACGCCCTTCCCCTGCTGGCCCTGGCCGCCTGCGTCGGCGGCCTGTCCATGGCCCGTGCGCAGGAGGCGCCGCCCCGCGCCGGCGAGCCCGCGGTGCAGCGCTCGGTGGTCGAGGACGACCAGACCCGCATCGAGGAGCTGCGCGTTCGCGGCCGGGTGCAGCAGGTGACGGTGACGCCGAAGAACTCGCGGGCGCCGGCCTACCAGATCCTGCCCACCGACCCGTCGGCCGACCCCTCGCGGCCGGACCGGCCGAGCGCGGCCTTCGGCCAGCGGGTGTGGCAGGTGCTGACCTTCTAAGCACGACCGGATGGCACCTCCACGCTCGCTTGCGCTCGCTGCCCCCCGCGGGGGCGCCCCGCGCCTTCGGGCGGCCGGGCGGCGCTGATGGCCGTCTTCACCGAGGTCTCCGCGGCCGATGCCGCGGCCCTGGCCGAACGCCTGGCCCTGGGGCCGGTGACGGGGCTGCAGCCCATCGCCGCCGGCATCGAGAACACCAACTACTTCCTCAGCACCGAACGCGGCGACTGGGTGCTGACGCTGTTCGAGCGCCTGTCCGCCGAGCAGCTGCCCTTCTACCTGGAGCTGATGCGCCACCTGGCGCAGCGCGGCATCCCGGTGCCCGAGCCGCGCGCCGACGGCCACGGCCGCATCCTGCACACGCTGTGCGGCAAGCCGGCCGCGGTGGTCGACCGCTTGCGCGGCCGCCACCAGCTGGCGCCCGACCTGCACCACTGCCAGCAGGTGGGCGCCATGCTGGCGCGCATGCACCTGGCCGGGCAGGACTTCCCGCTGGTGCAGCCCAACCTGCGCGGCCTGCCCTGGTGGCGCGAGACCGTGCCGCAGGTGCTGCCCTTCGTCACCGACGCGCAGCGCGCCCTGCTGACCGACGAGCTGGCCTTCCAGGCGTCGCTGGCGGCGTCGCCCGCCTACGCCGCCCTGCCGCGCGGGCCGGTGCACGCCGACCTGTTCCGCGACAACGTGATGTTCGACGGCGGCCCCGACGCCGCCGCCGAACTGCCCGCCCCGGCGCCCGGCGACGCGCCCGCCGTCGGCCTGACCGGCCGCGAGCGGCTGTCCGGCTTCTTCGACTTCTACTTCGCCGGTGTCGACACCTGGGGCTTCGACCTGGCGGTGTGCCTGAACGACTGGTGCATCGACCTGGACAGCGGCCGGCTCGACGAGGCCCGCGCCACCGCCTTCGTCGCCGCCTACGAGGGCGTGCGCCCGCTGCACGGCGACGAGCGGCGGCTGATGCCGGCGCTGCTGCGCGCGGCGGCCTTCCGCTTCTGGCTGTCGCGGCTGTGGGACCTGCACCTGCCGCGCGAGGCCTCGATGCTCAAGGCCCACGACCCGGTGCACTTCGAACGCGTGCTCGACGCGCGCCGCCGCGAACCCTGGCACCCGGCACCCGTCGACGAGGCCGACGCCTGATGGGGCTTCAGCTCAAGCGCGTGGCGCCCGCCCAGGGGGTGCAGTGGGTGCGGATGGGCCTGCGCACCTTCGGCCGCCGCGCCGTCGCCTTCACCGGCTTCCTGTCGCTGTTCCTGCTGGCGGCGCTGGTGCTGCTGATGCTGTCGTGGCCCGGCCTGGCGCTGACGCTGGCCGCGCTGCCGCTGCTGTCGCTGGGCTACATGAACGCCACCCGCGCGGCGCTGAAGGGCGAGCGGCCGACGCTGTCGCACTTCACCGCGCCGCTGAAGGCGCCCGGCCCGCGGCGCGCCACGCTGCTCAAGCTGTGCGCGCTGTACGGCCTCGCCATGCTGGCCGTGCTGGTCGTCAGCGAATGGGTCGATGGCGGCCGTCTCGACCGGGTGCGCGAGCTGATGACCAGCGACAGCGCCCAGCCGCAGGACCTGGAGGCGCTGCTCGACGACGGACGGCTCATCGCGGCGGTGTGGCTGCGCCTGGGGCTGACGGCGCTGCTGTCGATCCCGTTCTGGCATGCGCCGCCGCTGGTGGCCTGGGGCGGCCAGGGGGTGGCCCAGTCGCTGTTCTCGAGCACGCTGGCCTGCTGGCGCAACAAGGGCGCGTTCACGCTGTACGCGCTGGCCGGGCTGGGCCTGGTGATGGCGGCGGCGGTGGCCTCCAGCATCCTGTTCTCGCTGCTCGGGCTGACGGTGGTGCTGGGGCCGGTGGCGGTGGCGGCCAGCCTGCTGTTCTCGGCGGCGTTCTACGTCTCGCTGTACTTCAGCTTCGTCGACTGCTTCGGTGCCGGTGAGCCGGCCGCGCAGGACTGAGGCGGCGCCGGGCGCTGCCGCGGCCTGGTCACGCCGGCCGCGGCTGGGGTCCGCCCGGCTGCTTTGACCCGACCCGCCGCCGGATGCCCGACATGAACGACCGTCCCTTCGCCCCGTCGTCCGCCGAAGCCGACCCCGACGACGGCGAGCACCCCGACAGCGGCAACCGGCACCTCTCGACGCTGATGCCCCGGCGCCGGCTGCTGCAGGGTGGCATGGCCGCGATGACGGCGGCGGCCTTCTCGCCGCTGGGCCTGGCCGGCTGCGCGACCCCGGCGACACGCACGCCCGCGCTCGGGTTCGCGCCGGTGGCCAAGCACCGCGACGACCGCCTCACCGTGCCGCCGGGCTACACCGCCACGGTGCTCTGCGCCACCGGCGACGCGCTGGACCCCGCGGTCGGCGAGTACCTCAACGACGGGACCGACGCCGGCTTCGACCGCCGTGCCGGCGACCACCACGACGCCATCGAGTACTTCGGCATCGGTGCCGACGGCCGCCACGACCCGCGTGCGCCGGACCGCGCGCTGCTGGTGATGAACCACGAGAACGTCTACGGCACGGTGATGTTCCTGCACCCGCAGGGGCCGACGCGCGACGCCGACGGCCGCCGCCCGGCGGCCGAGGTGCGCAAGGAGATCGACGCCCACGGCGTGTCGATGGTCGAGATCCGCCGCGGCGCCGACGGCCGCTTCGCGCGGCAGGCCGCCTCGCCCCTGCACCGCCGCATCACCGCCGCCACGCCGGTGGACCTGCACGGACCGCTGCGCGGCAGCCCGCTGGCGCGCACCGCGTACTCAACCGACGGCACGCGCGCCCGCGGCACGCTGAGCAACTGCGCCGCGCACCGCACCCCCTGGGGGACCTACCTCACCTGCGAGGAGAACTGGGCGTACTACTTCGCCCGCGGCGCCGGCGACGACGCGGCACGCCCGCCGCTGGAGGCGAAGGGCCTGCGCCGGGTCGGCCTGCGTGAAGGCCGCCGCGACACGTTCCGCTGGAGCACCGCCGGCGACGACACCGAGTTCGCGCGCTGGGACGCCAGCGTGCGCGCCGCCGAAGCCGGGGGCGACTTCCGCCACGAGCCCAACACCTTCGGTTGGCCGGTGGAGATCGACCCCTTCGCGCCCAACGCCGCGCCGCGCAAGCGCACCGCGATGGGCCGCTTCGCGCACGAGGGCGCCACGCCCAGCCGCCCGGTGGCCGGCCGCCCGCTGGCCTTCTACATGGGCGACGACGCGCGCGGCGAGTACCTCTACAAGTTCGTCTCGCGGGCGACCTGGTCGCCGGCCGATGCACGCGGCGGGCTCGAGGCCGGCGACCGGTACCTCGACGAGGGCACGCTGTACGCGGCCCGTTTCGACGCCGACGGCCGCGGCCGCTGGCTGCGGCTGGACCCGGACCAGCCCGCGGTGCGCGCCGCCGGCCTGCAGCGCGCCGACGAACTGGTGCTGCACGCCCGCCTGGCCGCCGACGCCGTCGGCGCGACCCGGCTCGACCGGCCGGAGTGGACGGCGGTGAACCCGGCCAACGGCGAGGTCTACGTCACCTGCACCGAGAACCCGGACCGGGGCAACACCGGCCGCAGCGCCAACGACGTGCCGCACGCGCCGCTGGACGCCGCCAACCCGCGGCACTGGCGCGACCTGCGACAAGGCCGGGAGCAGAAGGGCAACGTCAACGGCCACATCCTGCGCCTGCGCGAGCAGGGCGACGACGCCGCGGCCGAAGTCTTCCGCTGGGATGTCTTCCTCTTCGGCGCGCAAGCCCGGGCCGACGCCGGGCTGGACGACGCGCACTACCAGCGCAACGTCAACCTCTCCGGCCTGACCGATGCGAACGACCTGTCCAAGCCCGACGGCTGCTGGTTCTCGCCGACCACCGGCATCCTGTGGATCGAGACCGACGACAACACCTACGCCGACGTCACGAACTGCATGCTGCTGGCCGCGGTGCCGGGACGCGTGGGCGATGGCGCCGAGGTGGTGGTGGCCAACGAGGCCGCCGGCAGCCCCGATCCGTCGGTGCAGGCCGAGGTGCCGGTGCGGACGCACGTCGGCCGGCGCATGACCGAGGCCACGCTGCGCCGCTTCCTGGTCGCGCCACGCGGTGCGGAGGTGACCGGCGTCACCGAGTCGCCCGATGGCCGGGCCCTCTTCGTCAACATCCAGCACCCGGGCGAGAACACGCCGGCCACGGCCATCGGCGAGCCGTCGCGGTACGAGAGCCACTGGCCGGGCAACGGCGGCGGCCTGTCGGCGCCCTACGGCCCGGGCGGCGCGGTGGCGCGGCCGCGCTCGGCCACGGTGATGATCACGAAGGACGACGGCGGTTTGATCGGCTCGTGAGCGCCAGCACGGCCCACAGCAGCAGCACCAGCCAGGCGCCCGAGGCCGCGCCGCCACCCCCGCCGTCGTCGGCGGGCAGCGCCGGCGCCGGCGCCGACGGGGCTGGTGCCGGCGGCGCGGCGGCCGACAAGGCCAGCGCCGCCGGGTTGGCGCCGTCGGAGCGCGTCTGCAGGACGGCGTCGGCGGCCTGACCGCCGCCGGTGTGCGTCACCGTCATGGCGCAGCCCAGCCCGGGCGCGAGCACGGTGCCGGTGGCACAACCGGCGGTCGCGAAGCGCGGGCTTTGCGGCCCGATGACCGTGGTGGTGCCCAGCACCGCCGGGGCGCTGCCGGCGTTGAGGAGCTGCAACGTTCGCGTGCGCACCTCGCCGGCCGGCACCGTGCCGAAGTCCAGCCCGCCGGGTTCGCCCTGCCAGTGCAGCACCGCGCCCGCCGCGGCCGGCGCCCGGCCGACCATGGCGACGAGCACCGGCTGCGCGGTGGCGGGGTTGGTCACGGCGACGACGCCGGTGCGACCCGGCCCCGCCTGCGGCGGCTGCCAGCGCAGCGACAGGCTGCAGCGCGCACCGGCGGGCAAGGTGGAGGGGCAGTCGTGGGCCAGCAGGAACCCGTCGCCCTGCGGCTGCACGGCCAGGGGCAGCGGCGTGCCGCCGCGGTTGCGCAGCGCCACCGTCTGCACCGGCGACACCGCGCCCGGCACGACGCTGCCGAAGTCCAGCACCAGCGGCCAGGCCTCCAGCGCGGCGGTGCCGGCGGCCAGCGGCAGCACGCGGCCGAGGAAGGCGGCCAGGTCGGCGACCTCCTGCACGCCGAGGTGCGGCTGCAGGTAGCCCATGGCCGACACGGTGTTCAACGCCCGCTGCAAGACCTCGGGCCGGTCGGCGGCCCTCAGGAATCCGTTGCGGTTGGCCAGCAGGTCCGGCCCATGGCAGGCGACGCAGCTCGCCGCCGCGGGCAACTGCAGGTACAGGCCCGCGCCACGCACCGCGTCCTGCGCGACCGCCGGCGAGGCCACCGCGGCGGCGATGAAAAAAGCCACCGGCGGGGGCCGGTGGCTTCGACGCAGGGCGCGCGGCATGCGGCCTCCGCGGGGGGTGGCCGATCAGGCGCCGATGCGGCCGCCGTCGGTGCGGGTGATGACGATGGTGGCCGAGCGCGGCCGGCCCAGCGTGCCGCCCGCGCCGTAGCCGGCGTTGGCCGGCCAGTGGCTGAGGTAGCTGTTGGGGTTGGCCACGTTGGCCGCCGAGATGGTTTCGCCCGGGTGCTGGATGTTGACGAACAGCGCCCGGCCGTCCGGCGTTTCCGCCAGGCCGGTGATCTCGCAGTCCTTCGGGCCGACCAGGAAGCGCTTGAGCGTCGTGGCCGTCGGCGCCTTGCCGGCGTAGGTGTCCACCGTGGTGCCGCCGCCGTAGTCGAGCGTGCGCTTGGCACCGTCGCCCACCGTGCCGGGGATGGCGGCCAGCATCATGCAGTTGCTGACGTCGGTGTAGGCACCGTCGTCGGTCTGAATCCAGCAGATGCCGGTGCTCGGGCTGAAGACCAGGCCGTCGGGGCTGGAGAAGTCCTGCTCGGCGGTCAGCGCGTGCAGGTTCACCAGGTTGCCGTACTGCGCGTCGGTGAGCGCGCTGTTGCCATCGCGCTGGGCCTGGGCGCCGAAGAGGTAGACGTCCCACTTGAAGGTGGTGGCGCCGGGCTCGCCGCCGGTCTCGGCGATGCGCAGGATGTGGCCGTTGTAGTTGCCCGGGCTGCCCTGCGCGCCGCCGTTGAAGCCGTCCTGGTAGGCGCGCGGGTTGGCCGCGTCGACGGCCTGCTGGCCGGCACCGGCGGTGACCTTGCGGTTGGAGTTGTTGGTCAGCGTGAAGTAGACCTCGCCGGTGGTCGGGTGCGTGCCGCACCACTCCGGCCGGTCCATCTTGGTGGCGCCCACCGCGTCGGCGGCCAGCCGGGCGTTGACCACCACGTCGCCCTGGTCGGCGAAGGCGTAGCCGGCGAAGCCGGCGATGGTCGGGTTGGCGATCGTCAGCTCGATCCACTGGCCGTTGCCGTCGGCGTTGAACTTGGCCACGTACAGCTTGCCGGCGTCCAGGTACTTGTCGCCGGTGGCGATGCGGTCGGCGGCGGTGGCGTCGGCGGCCGCCCAGTTGGCGTTGGAGACGTACTTGTAGAAGTACTCGCCGCGCGAGTCGTCACCCATGTAGACGGCCAGGGGCTTGCCCGCGGTCAGCTTGCCGAAGGCCGCGCTCTCGTGGGCGAAGCGGCCGAGCGTGGTGCGCTTCTTGATCGCCTTGGTCTTGTCGTACGGGTCGATCTCGACCATGTAGCCGAAGGTGTTCAGCTCATTGCGGTAGTCGTCGGTGCCGTCGGTGGAGGCACCGGTCTTGTTCAGCACCCAGCGCTGGTACTGGTCGGCGCTGCCGGCAGTCTCCCAGCCGTGGCGCGACGACGAGTTCTGCGCCCGGCCGTAGCGGTTCAGCGAGGCGACGCTCTTGTCGTTGCCGCGGGCGGCATCGTCGCCGGCCGAGCGCAGGAAGTAGCCGTTCCAGTTCTCCTCGCCGGTCAGCAGCGTGCCCCAGGGGGTCTTGCCGGTGCCGCAGTTGTTGATCGTGCCCCGCGCGCGCTGGCCGTTGGTGGAGAACTTGGTGCGCATCAGCGCGTTGCCGCGTGCCACGCCCGCCAGTTCCACTTCGGTCAGCGGCGTGATGCGGCGGTTGAAGGCCGAGTCCTGGACGTAGGCGAAGGCGCTGCCGGTCCGGCGGACCTCGACCACCGACACGCCATGCGCCGGGATCTCCTTGTCGGCCTGCGCCGCCGGCCGGGGGTTGTTGCTGGCGCCGGTGGCGTGCAGGAAGTGCTGCGTCAGCGCCTCGTGGTTCATGGCCAGCAGCCCGCGCTCGGAGGAGTTGTCGTCGCGCTGTCCGCTGGCCGACAGGCCGAAGTACTCCATGCCGTCGTGGTGGTCGCCGGCGCGGTTGTCGAAGTCGGTGTCGGTGCCGTCGTTCTTGTAGGCCGGCGTGGCCGCGGTCAGCGGGTCACCCAGCGCATAGAGCACGGTGGCGGTGTAGCCGGCCGGCACGGTGACCGCGTCGGCCAGGCTCTTGGCGACCGCCGTGAAGCCCAGCGCGGTGACGGTGCTCGGCGCGGCCGGCGCGTCGTCACCACCGCCGCAGGCGATCAGGGGCACGCTGCCGAACAGCGCCGTCGCCGCCGTGCCGACCCCGCCGCGCAGCAGACCGCGACGCGACAGGCGGGCCTGCAGCACGCTGTCGAAGGTCGGGTTGGCGGAGTCGTTGTAGCCGATGTCGTCGGGATCGATGTGGCTCAGCGGGAGGTCGGCGGGCTTGTTCATGGAGTCCTTCGCGTCGTTCAATGGAAGCGGGCGAGAGGCTATGCAGCGGCCATGAACGTGCAGTGACCGGAACGTGACCGCGGGGTGACAGCCCGCCGGGCACCCGGGCGGCGCCTCAGGCGGAACGTCCGCGTTCGTACCAGCCGCGGCTGGCGTTGACCCATCGCACCACCAGCAGCATCACCGGCACCTCGATCAGCACCCCGACGACGGTGGCCAGCGCGGCGCCGGATTCGAAGCCGAACAGGCTGATGGCCGCCGCCACCGCCAGCTCGAAGAAGTTGCTGGCGCCGATGAGGGCCGACGGGCAGGCCACGCTGTGCGCTTCGCCGAGCCGCCGGTTCAGCCAGTAGGCCAGGCCGGCGTTGAAGAGCACCTGCAGCAGGATGGGCACCGCCAGCAGGGCGATGACCAGCGGCTGCCGAAGGATGGCCTGGCCCTGGAACGCGAACAGCAGCACCAGCGTGGCCAGCAGCGCCGCCATCGACGCCGGGGCCAGCCGCGCGAGCACGGCCTCCAGCGCCGCCGGACCGCGGCGCAACAGGGCGCGCCGCCAGGCCTGGGCCACGATCACCGGCACGACGATGTACAGCACCACCGAGGTCAGCAGCGTGTCCCACGGCACCGTGATCGAGGACAGCCCCAGCAGCAGCGCCACGATGGGCGCGAAGGCGAACACCATGATGGTGTCGTTCAGCGCCACCTGGCTGAGCGTGAACAGCGCATGGCCGCCGGTGAGCCGGCTCCAGACGAAGACCATGGCGGTGCAGGGCGCCGCGGCCAGCAGGATCAGGCCGGCGACGTAGCCATCGGCCTGATCCTCGGGAAGCCAGGGGGCGAAGACATGGCGGATGAACACCCACGCCAGCAGCGCCATCGAGAACGGCTTGACCGCCCAGTTGACGAACAGCGTGACGCCGATGCCGCGCCAGTGCCGGCCCACCTGCCGCAGCGCGCCGAAGTCCACCTTCAGCAGCATCGGCACGACCATGACCCAGATCAGCAGGCCGACCGGCAGGTTGACCCTGGCCACCTCCATGCGACCGAGCGCGTGGAACGGCGACGGAAACCACTGTCCCAACGCGATGCCGGCGACGATGCACAACAGCACCCACAGGGTCAGCCAGCGCTCGAAGACGCTCATGGAGGCGGGGGCTGCAGGCGGCCCGGCCGCGGTGACGGCGCGCATCGTGGTCACCGGGTGCCGATGTCGCGCACTTCGCGCTGGAGGGCCAGGCGGTCCAGCGCCTGCATGGGCAGCGCCAGCATCAGCTCGATGCGGCGCTTGAGCACCAGGGCCGTGTCCCAGAACACGCGCTCGGTCTGCTCCTCGTTGCCGACGAAGGCCGCGGGGTCGGCGACGCCCCAGTGCGCCGTCATCGGCTGGCCGGGCCACACCGGGCAGACCTCGCCGGCGGCGTTGTCGCAGACGGTGAAGACGAAGTCCATGGCGGGCGCTTCAGGCCGGGCGAACTCCGCCCAGTCCTTGCTGCGGAAACCGTCGGCCGGGATGCGCATGCGGCGCAGCGTGTGCAACGCCATCGGATGGACGATGCCCGACGGATGGCTGCCGGCGGAGTGGGCCTTGAACCGGCCGGCGGCCAGGCTGTTGAGCAGCCCCTCTGCCAGGATGGAACGGGCCGAGTTGTGGCTGCAGGCAAAGAGAACTTGGTAGACCTTGTCGCTCATGGCGGCTCCTGGACGGGTGGATGGGACGACGGACGACGGTTCAGCAGTCGGTGCAACCGGTGACGGGATGCGGCGTGCAGCCTGCGACCGGCCCGCTCTGGCAGCAGTGCGCGCTCAGGTAGTCCAGCAGCCCGTTCATGTGACCGATGGCCGGTCGGTAGATGAGGTGGCGGCCGTCGCGCTCCTGCGTCACCAGTCCGGCATGCCCCAGTTCCTTGAGGTGGAAGGACAGCGTGGAGGCCGGCACGCCGAGCGAGGCGGACAGCACCCCCGGCGTGAGCCCGTCGGGGCCGGCGCCGACGAGCGCGCGGAAGACCCGCAGGCGCATCGGCTGCGCCAGCGCGGCCAGGGCGGCGACGGCGACGGCTTCGTCCATGCTCAACCCTTGTCCACCGGCAGCGCGAGCGTCAGCGCCCAGCAGGCCGTCAGCATGGCCGCCGAGCCCGCCAGTGCCCAGGCCAGCCCGCCCCACTGGTAGAGCAGGCCCGACAGCAGCGTGCCGACGAAGCGGCCCATGGCGTTGGCCGCGTAGTAGAAGCCGACGTCCTCCGCCGCCTTTTCCGAGCCGGCATAGGCCAGCACCAGGTAGGAGTGGATGGAGGAATTGACGGCGAAGGCGACACCGAACACGCCCAGCCCGGCCACCACCACCCACTCCAGGTGCGGCACCTGCAGCACCACCGGCACCGCCAGCGCCATCGGCACCAGCGCCAGGCCGGCCGACCACCAGCGGGCGGCCGGCACCTCAGCGCTCAGGCCGTCGCCGCTGCGCGGCACCAGCGCCGGGGCGGCGGCCTGCACCACGCCGTAGCCGATGGTCCACAACGCGAGGAAGGCGCCGACCATGGTGAAGGTCCAGCCGGAGGCGTAGAGGAACACCGGCACGCCGACGACGAACCAGACATCGCGGGCGCCGAACAGCACCAGGCGGGCGGCGGCCAGCAGGTTGAGGCCGCGCTGCTTGGCGAACAGCTCGCGCGCCGACGACGACGCCCGGCCCTTGCCCATCAGCGGCGGCACGAAGGCCACGACGCCGAGGAAGACCAGCGCCAGCAGCCCGGCCAGGGTCCACAGCGCGGCCTGGAAGCCGAGCGCCTGCAGCAGCACGCCGCCGAGGAAGAAGCCCAGACCCTTCATCGCGTTCTTGCTGCCGGTGAAGAAGGCCACCCACCTGAAGAGCCGCCCCGAGGCGTCGCCGGCGGTCGCCTTGATGGCGGACTTGCTCGCGGTCTTGGTCAGGTCCTTGGCCACGCCGCAGACGCCCTGCGCCACCACGACCCAGGCCACCGACACCGCGGCCGTCCAGTCCGGCGACAGCGCCGACAACAGCAGGAAGCCGGCGATCTGCGTGGCCAGGCCCACCGCCAGCATGCGGGCGATGCCGAAGCGGGTGGCCAGCCAGCCGCCGACCAGGTTGGCCACCACGCCCATGGCCTCGTACAGGAGGAACAGGAAGGCCAGCGTGAACGGCGAATGGCCCAGCCGGTAGAAGTGCAGCAGCACCAGCATGCGCAGCGCGCCGTCGCTGAGGGTGAAGCCCCAGTAGGCCGCGGTGACGATGGCGTAGTTCCGGGTGCCGGAGGTCATGCGGCCTCCTCAAACGCCCATCGCGTCGATGTGGCAGGCCAGGTCGACCATGCGGCAGGCGTAGCCCATCTCGTTGTCGTACCAGGCGTAGACCTTGAGCAGCGTGCCGTCGGTGACCAGCGTGGACGGCGCGTCGACGATGGCGCTGCGGGTGTCGCCGGCGTAGTCGGCGCTCACCAGCGGCCGGGTCTCGACGCCGAGGATGCCGGCCAGCGGGCCGCGGGCGGCCTCGGCGAAGAGGCGGTTGACCTCCTCGGCGGTGGTCGGACGGTTCAGCTCGAAGACGGCGTCCGTGAGCGAGGCGTTGAGCACCGGCGCGCGCACCGCGTGGCCGTCGAGCTTGCCCTTCAGCTCGGGGTAGATCAGCGTGATGGCGGTGGCGCTGCCGGTGGTGGTGGGCGCCAGGCTGAGCAGCGCGCTGCGGGCGCGGCGCAGGTCCTTGTGCGGCGCGTCGACCACGCCGTTGGTGTTGGTCGGGTCGTGGATCGTGGTGATCTGGCCGTGGCGGATGCCGAGCGCCTCGTGCACCACCTTGACCACCGGCGCCAGGCAGTTGGTGGTGCAGGAGGCGGCGGTGACGATGCGGTGCCGGGCCGGGTCGTAGGCGCCGTGGTTGACGCCGACCACGATGTTCAGCACGTCGCCCACCTTCACCGGCGCGGCGACGATGACGCGCTTGGCGCCGCGGTCGAGGTGGCCCTGCAGCGTCTCGGGGGTGAGGAATTTGCCGGTGCACTCCAGCACGACGTCCACGCCGAGGTCGCCCCAGGGGATGGCGGCGGGCCAGTCGTGGGCCGAGAAGCCGAGCCGGTGGTCGCCGATGCGGATGGCGTCGTCGCCCTCGGCTTCGATGTCGGCACGCCAGCGGCCCTGCACGCTGTCGAACTGCAGCAGGTGCGCCGTCGCGGCCGCGCCGCCCTTCAGCTCGTTGAGGTGCACCACGGGCAGCCGGTTGCCCGCACGCGGGTCGTCGGCCGGCCGGTGCGCGGCGCCCAGCGCCGCCCGCAGCGCCAGCCGGCCGATGCGGCCCAGCCCGTTGATGCCCACCCGCAGGTCGCCCGCCATCGCCTTCCCTTCGTCAATTCGATAACCGTCGAATTATTGGCGGGCGTTGTGACGGTTCCGTGACGGGCGGCGCCCCGGCCGCTGCGCGGGCGCTCAGGCGATGGGGGTGAGCTTTGCGACGCTCAGCGCCAGCCACTTCATGCCGTGGCGGCCGAAGTTGATCTGGGCGCGGGCGTCGGCGCCGTGGCCTTCCAGCGTGACCACCACGCCCTCGCCGAACTTGTTGTGGAAGACGGCCTGGCCGGTGCGCAGGCCGTGCGTCTCGCGGGCCTGCGCCATCGACGGGGGCAGCGGCGCCGGGGCGGCGGCAGCGCCCCAACCGCCCGCCCCGCCCCAGCGGCCGGGCGACGCCGCACCGCCCATCCCGCCCTTCGGGGTGATCCACTTCAACGCACCCTCGGGCAGCTCTTCCAGGAAGCGGCTCCTCACGTGGTAGCGGGTCTGGCCGTGCAGCAGCCGGGTCTGGCTGAAGCTCAGGTACAGCCGCTGGCGGGCGCGGGTGATGGCGACGTACATCAGCCGCCGCTCCTCCTCCAGCCCGTCGACGTCGGACAGGCTGTTCTCGTGCGGGAACAGGCCCTCCTCCAACCCGGTGATGAAGACGGCGTCGAACTCCAGCCCCTTGGCGGCGTGCACCGTCATCATCTGGACGGCGTCCTGCCCGGCCTGGGCCTGGTTGTCGCCGGCCTCCAGCGCGGCGTGGGTGAGGAAGGCGGCCAGCGGCGAGACGATCTCGCCGGTCTCGGCGTCGGGGGTGAGGTCGAGGCGGGCCACCGCCTCGGCACCCGGCGTCAGGTACTCGGCCGCCGGTGCCGGCAGGCGCTCGTCCGCGCTCGCCGCCTCGTCCACGGGCAGCGCCACCGCATCCTTGCCGAAGCCCTCCTGGGTGACGAAGGCCTCGGCGGCGTTGACCAGCTCGTCCAGGTTCTCCAGCCGCTCGGCGCCTTCCCGCTCGGTACGGTAGAAGTCGACCAGGCCGCTGGCGTGCACCACGTGCTCGATGATCTCGCGCAGCGTCAGGCCGCGGGTGGCGTCGCGCATGGCCTCGACCAGGCGGTTGAAGGCGAGCAGGTTGGCGCCGGCCTTGCCCGGCACCGCGCCGACGCTCTGGTACAGGCTGCGCCCGGAGGTGCGGGCGGCGTCCTGCAGCTGCTCCAGCGTGCGGGCGCCGATGCCGCGCGCCGGGAAGTTGACCACCCGCAGGTAGCTGGTGTCGTCGTTGGGGTTCTCGATCAGCCGCAGGTAGGCCAGCGCGTGCTTCACCTCGGCGCGCTCGAAGAAGCGCAGGCCGCCGTAGACGCGGTACGGGATGCCGGCGTTGAACAGCGCCGACTCGATCACCCGCGACTGCGCGTTGCTGCGGTAGAGCACGGCCATCTCGCGCCGCGGCATGCCGGCGCGGTGCAGCTGTTGCGCTTCCTCGAGGAACCACTGCGCCTCGGCGAAATCGCTAGTGGCCTCGTAGACGCGCACCGGTTCGCCCGGGCCGGCCTCGGTGCGCAGGTTCTTGCCCAGGCGCCGGCTGTTGCGCGCGATCAGTTCGTTGGCGCTGTCGAGGATGTGGCCGAAGCTGCGGTAGTTGCGCTCGAGCTTGACCACCCGGCGCACCCGGTATTCGCGTTCGAAGAGGGCCATGTTGCCCACCTGGGCGCCGCGGAAGGCGTAGATGCTCTGGTCGTCGTCGCCCACCGCGAAGGTGCCGTGGCCGGCGCGGCCGGGCGGCGAGAACATCTTGAGCCAGTTGTACTGCAGGCGGTTGGTGTCCTGGAACTCGTCGACCAGCACATGGCGGAAACGGCGCTGGTAGTGGTCGCGCACGGCGGCGTTGTCACGCATCAGCTCGTAGGTGCGCAGCATCAGCTCGGCGAAGTCGACCACGCCCTCGCGCTGGCACTGGTCCTCGTAGGCCTGGTAGACCTCGATCAGCCGGCGGGTGTGCTCGTCCTGCGGCACCAGGTCCTTCGGGCGCTGGCCGTCCTCCTTCTGACCGGCGATGAACCAGCTCACCTGCTTGGGCACGAAGCGCTCCTCGTCCAGGCCCATGCCCTTGATGACGCGCTTGACGGCCGAGACGGTGTCCCCCGCATCGAGGATCTGGAAGGACTGGGGCAGCCCGGCCAGCTTCCAGTGCGCCCGCAGGAAGCGGTTGCACAGCCCGTGGAAGGTGCCGATCCACATGCCGCGCACGTTCACCGGCAGCAGCGCCGACAGCCGGGTCAGCATCTCCTTGGCGGCCTTGTTGGTGAAGGTGACCGCCATCACCCCGCCGGGCGACACCTGGTTCGTCTGCAGCAGCCAGGCGATGCGGGTGGTCAGCACGCGGGTCTTGCCGGAGCCGGCCCCGGCCAGGATGAGCGCCGGCTCGGCCGGCAGCGTCACCGCCGCCAATTGCTCCGGGTTCAGGTGCCGCAGGAGCGGGTTGCCGTCGGCGCCGGCACCGTTCTGGAGCACACCTTCCCCCGTGTCCGCCTCCGCGTCGGCAAAGGAGAAGAGGTCGGGCGATCGGGTGCTGCTCATCGCCGGATTCTAGGAAGCCGCCGATTCCGCCCGCTCCGCGGAGCGGTCGACCCTCAGGCGCGGGAGGGACGACCACCATCCCGCGAAATTGCTGCACTGCCACTGGCTTGAGGGGGTGACAACCCGAACCCCCATGCCACACTTACTTACGCCGGCAAAAGAGCAGTAGCTGGCCTCGACGTTCCAACACCAGCTCTCCGGGGGAGTTTTCAATGAAACGCAATGTTCTGGCCGCAGCAGCGCTGCTGGCCTTCGCCGGCGCCGCAAGCGCCTCGCCCTTCGGCGTCTACGACCCGAGCCTGACCACCGGAAGCCCCAGCTTCCTGGAAAAGCTCGCCGATCCGCTGTACCCGACCATCGCGGCGCCGCAGATCGCCTTCTCGCCGAGCCCGGGCCCGGTCACGGTCCAATTCCTGGGTCATAGTGCAACCTACGAGAACACGCTGTATCAGATCAGCTGGGCCGGCGCCGTGTTTGTTAACAACACGTCCAACATCGGCGACACGGTCGTCATTCCCAACGTGACGAGCCCCGCAATTTTCACGCTGACCGTGGACCAAAACTCCAACGGCATCCTGGACAGCAACGACTACACCCTGTCCACGGGTGTCGACTTCAACCAGGTCAAGCTGATCAACGAGCAGGGCAGCACCTTCATCCTCGGCTTCGAGGACATCCTGCTGCCCGACGGCGACAAGGACTACAACGACATGGTCTTCCGTGTCACCGTGGTGCCCGAGCCGAGCACCTACGCTCTGATGCTGGGTGGCCTGGGTGTCGCCGGCTGGATGGCCCGTCGCCGCAAGCGTGCCGAATAAGCGCACCGTGCGATGACAAAAGGCGGGCTGCGGCCCGCCTTTTTCATGTCTGCACGCCACCGGTCAGCAGACACCGCCATGGCCGCCGCCGCGCCATGGTGACCCGGGCTTCGTAGAATCGGCGCCCGGGTACGCGTCGGCCGTCGCGCCTTGCGAGGCCTCCGGCCGCCAGCCGCACCCAGCAGCCATTGGGCCGCGCACTGCCACAACGCGCCGCCACGGCTCACCGCCCGTCCCGCCCTGCCGACCTTCGCAGGCCTTCCGGGGAGAGCGCGCCGAACCCTCCTGTGACCGGACGACGACGATGGACATCTTCGACTACGACAACGTGCTGCTGCTGCCGCGCAAGTGCCGCGTGAACAGCCGAGCGGAATGCGACACCTCGGTGGACTTCGGTGGGCGGCGCTTCAAGCTGCCGGTGGTGCCGGCCAACATGAAGACGGTGGTCGACGAACGGACCACCGAGTGGCTGGCCGCCAACGGCCACTTCTACGTCATGCACCGCTTCGACCTCGACGCGGTGGCGTATGCGCGCCGCATGCGCGACAAGGGCCTGTTCGTGTCCATCAGCTCGGGGGTGAAGCCGGCCGATTTCGCCGTCATCGACCGGCTGAAGGCCGAAGGCCTGGGCGCCGACTACATCACCATCGACATCGCCCACGGCCATGCCG